>JAHJSI010000017.1 GCA_018830465.1 Patescibacteria group bacterium
AGAGGATTTAATTTTGTGACTAAGAAAATAACACTTGGATTGTCAAGAATAAAAATAGGAACCCAGAAAGTTCTGCGATTGGGCAACTTGGACGCAAAGCGGGATTGGGGCTATTCAAAGGATTATGTAGAAGCAATATGGAAAATCCTGCAGCACGACAAGCCAGATGATTTTGTTATTGCAACCGGAGAAACGCACAGTGTGAGGGAGTTTATTGAGGAAGCCGCCAAGAATTTGGATTTTGAAATTGAATGGACTGGCAAAGGATTAGACGAAAAAGGCATTGATAAAAAAACAGGAAAAGTTATTATTGAAATTGATCCTATTTATTTCAGGCCATCTGAAGTTCAATTTTTGCAAGGTGATTCATCTAAAGCGCAAAAGACTCTTGAATGGAAGCCCAAGACAACTTTTAAAGAACTTGCTAAAATTATGGCAGAGGCAGATTTCAAGTATGCGCAAAAAGAAGCTTCTTTAGGGTATCCGGTTGTCACACAAAAAAGGTATTATATAAAATAACATAAATATTATGGAGGAAATTTTTCACAACAAAGAACTTCTCGGCATTTTGGTTAATGATTTTGAAGAGGGCTCTGTGCCTTTGACTGATGATAAAGAGTGTTTACAGGTTTTAACTTTGCGTCATAAAGCAGGCGAGCACACTGTTGCGCCTCATATACATTCTCCTCGCAAAAAGGAGACAGAAAAACTCCAAGAATGCTTAATTGTGCGCAAGGGCAGGATTAAGATTGATTTGTATAGTTCTGATGGTTCATATGTCAAAAGCATGGAACTAAAACAAGGAGAGCTTTTTGTCCGTGTTTCTGGAGGATATGGGGTTAAATTTCTAGAAGATTCAGAGATTTTTGAAATAAAAAACGGCCCATTTAATGATGATAAGGTCTTGATTTAGGTCATTATTTCTATTTTTTTGTACAATATAAATTAATAAAATCAGCACCTTGGGTTATTTCTTGAACTGAACTACTGCTAGTAACTTTGTCCAGCTTGTTTTGCCTGATTGCGAATATAGATAATCCGAATTCCTCCATTTGTTTAAGAAATTTTTCAGAGTTAATATTTGCAAGCTCATTATTTTCTAAGCAAAATTCTAAAACAAGCACAATATCAGGATTGTTTTCAAATATCTTCTTCATTCCTTGTAATGCAAGGTATTCACCGCCCTCAATATCCATTTTTATAATATCAATTTTATTTATTCCTTTACGCTGGGCAAATTCATCAAGCGTGATAGCAGGAACAGCAATTTTCTGGCTGCGAAATTCAGCAGGCACAATGCTATGGCACCCGCTTTTAATATTGCTGTGAAAAAAATCAATTATTCCAGTGGAATCAGTAATAGCTGCCTTGCAGAGTTTTGTGTTTTTAAGATGCTTGGTATTTTTAATAAGTAATTGAAAATTTTCCGGGTCTGCTTCAAATGCATATACTACTCCATCTGTTCCTGCTAATTTTGAGAAAATTCTTGTAAAATATCCAATATGCGCGCCAATGTCCATGACTATCATTTTTGGTTTAATAATTTTTTTAAAAAGTTGAACTGTTTCTTTTTCATATAATTGCCATAACATATTAAGCTTGAATCGCCTTATATAGTAAGAAGGAAATGAGTATCTTGTTGTAAAACTATAAATATCTGTTGCTGTGTCCAACACAGTATAAATCAGCTTATCCAGCCATGGCAAGTAAATCCATTTTCTATAAATTTTTCGCAATATAGCTACAAAAGGCATATTAAGCTAGTTTTAATTTTTTTGCCACATAGTCTACAATAGGCAAAAGTTCATTTTGTAATGGTTCAATAGCTTCTCATTTATCCTAATGGCACTGTATTAGAAACATCCTCTTGATTGGGATATTCTTGGGAAATACGCTTAACATCTTCTTGTTCCATTTCCCAGCCAACAGCGCCAAGGTTTTCTTTTAGGTGTTCAAAATTAGATGATTTGGAAATCGTCACAACATTCTTTTGCGATATAAGCCAATTAATCGCGATTTGCGCTGGTGTTTTGTTATATTTCTCGCATAATTCATCTATAACAGGAATTCCGCTCTCAGCAAGAGCGCCTTTCTCAATCGGACGCCATGCAATAAGCAAAGTGTCGTTCTGCTGGCAATAATCCAAAACACCTGCGCGCTTTGGCTCGCGGGATTTGAGATTATAATGCACTTGTGTCGCGACAATAGGAGTTGACGCGTATTGCGTTGCTTGTTTGTGCGCCTCAACTGTAAAATTTGATAATCCAATATTGCGGATTAATGCGCGCTCTTTGAGCTTGTTCATGGCATCCATTGTTTCTTCTAAAGGAGTATGTGGATCATGCCTATGCAGTAAATACAAATCAAGATAATCAGTTTGCAGGCGCTTCAAGCTTGCCTCGCACGCGGCAATCACATCATTATAATGCATGTGTTCAAGAAATACTTTTGAAACAATAACAAGTTTTTCGCGGTCATATTTCGCAATTGCTTTTCCAACTATCTCCTCTGATTTGCCTTCTGCGTATACTTCTGCTGTATCTATATGCGTTATTCCTTGCTCTATTGCCTTTTGAATCGCGGCAATGTCGCGCGCATCATCATTATCAGGATTTCTCTCAAACCTGCCGCCCATATTCCAGGTTCCAATTCCAAACACTGGTATTGAGAATCCTCCTTTTAGTTGTTTTGTTGGAATTGTCATATTATTAGTATTTTATATTGCTCATTGCAAAAAGTCTAATTTTAGTATATTGTCTAGTATATGTCTTGTTTTTTATGCAATAAAAATTTATATAGTATTATTGATTTAGGGGATCATCCGCCGAGTGATGCGTTTTTAAAAAAAGAGGAACTTTTAGATA
>JAHJSI010000018.1 GCA_018830465.1 Patescibacteria group bacterium
GAGCAACGCTAGCCGCGTAAAGAGCAGGATAAACCCAATGCTCCCCTAAAATACCTTTCATTAAAACAGGAATAACTTTTCCATCAGTATGAAGCTTAAAAGACGTGCCAGCAATTCCTGTTTCTTGTTTGTCAGACAAACTCACAGAAATTTCAGACGCGCACACGTTTAAATTACCCTGCTCTGCATCAGAAGCGCACTGGCCAATATATATTTTTTTTGCGTCGCACTTTTGAGCAATATCATAAACTTCAGACCTGTCGTTATTCACAATAATCCATCCATCCCTCTCAACAGCGCGGAATAATTTTCCTTTCTCGCGCACAACACCACCAATGCTCTTGAACTGCTCTGTGTGAGTCGCGCTGACTGCTGTAATAATGCCAATTGTTGGCTTCGCAATTTCAACTAATTCAGCTATGTCACCTGGCTTATCAGCGCCCATTTCTAAAACAAGAATCTCAGGATATTTTCCTTTTATCAAAACAAGGCGCAAAGCGCGAAGATAAATACGCAGCCACTTGAAAGGATTCCTGCCCGGCGCTTTCATATTTATGATTGTAAGCGGCAAGCCGATCTCTGTGTTATAATTGCCTTCATTCTTGCGAACATTCAGCTTTTTCTCAAGCACAGCAAATACGGCCTCTTTTGTCGCTGTTTTTCCAACGCTTCCAGTGATAGCAACAATCTTAGGGTTATAGCTTCTAACAATGCACTTTGCTAACCATTGTAAAATTTTTATAATCAGCTTCTTCATAAATTTTTAGGGATGTGTGCTTTTCGAGCGAGAATGATGGAACGTAAACGCCCCCTTCGGAGCGAGAAAAAACACATCCCCAAAAATTTATTATTGTGCCTCGTCAGGCGGAACTTCATAATATTGCAAAATAAACTTAGCAATATCACCGAACAAAGGAGCAGCAGTTGAAGCCGCGTATATTCCATACTGAGGATAATCTAATTTTACAAGCATTGCAAATATTGGATTATCAACAGGCCCATATCCACAAAAAGAATGAATAGTCTTATTTCCATATTCTCCTGACTCCGCAACCTGCGCAGTGCCTGTCTTTCCCGCGATATAATATCCTTCAACACCAGCTGACTTTGCATGCCCAACCCTTACAACAGAAACAAGCATTCCAGAAATAATAGTTGACGCCTGAACAGAAATTGGCTCATCAACTAAAGACGGTTCTGTATAAATAATTTTATCCTGCTGGCGTTTTTCTTGAATAATATACGGCTTCATAAGCTTTCCTCCATTGGCAAGAGCAGCATAAGCCATAACTATTTGGATGGGAGTTGTTGTAATTCCTTGGCCAAATGACCCAGTTGCGGCATAAATATCTCCAGGTTTATAAAGAGAAGAAATGTTTCCAGAAAGTTCATTTCCAAGCTCTATGTCAGTTGATCTTCCAAAGCCGAATTTTTCAACATAATCTTTGAATTTTTCATTGCCAATCTGCCTTTGAACAAAAATTGCTCCAGTATTCAACGATTCGTTTAAAACAAATACCATATCAACTTCTCCGTGCGCTTTTCCGTCTGAATTTCGGATTTTATATTTTCCAATTTCTTCAACGCCTTCATCAATGTATGTTGTCTGCGCTGTGACTGCCTCATCATCAATCGCGGCAGCCATTGTAAAAGGCTTAAAAATTGAACCCGGCTCATACGTGGACGCGACAACTGAATTCATATAAATTTTAATATCCTCAACTTCATTATATTTGTTCGGATCAAAAGACGGGTAAGAACACATAGCAAGAATAGCTCCTGTATCTGGATTAACAATAACTACTGATCCAGATTCTGCTGCAACATTTTCTATTTGCTCTTCTAATTTATTACATACATAAGCTTGCAAAGTGCGGTTGATTGTAAGGATAAAGTCAGTTCCAGGCTCTGGCTCATTGCGCTTTAATGGGCCTGTTTGTATTAATCTTCCTAAAATATCTGTTTTACCTTCAAGAAGCCCATCTTTGCCTTTTAATTCTTCTTCAAAAAAACCTTCAAGCCCATATTGCCCAACCCTGTCTTCTCCTGATATGCCCACAAACCCAGTAATATGGGAAAGAAAATCTTTATCCGGGTAAAATCTCGCTTTTTCATCTTCCCACTCAAGCCCCTCTAAATTAAGGTCAATAAACGGCTGCAGCTGCTCATCAGTTAATTTATGCGCTATTGGTTCATAAATATCATTTTCTTTACTTAACCTAAATCTTAAAATCTCCTCATCTAATCCATATTCTTCTACTAAAGGAAGAAGCTTATTAATAGCGTTTTCAATTCCTTGTATATCTTGCGGAACAACAAAAACATGGCTAAATGATCGGTTGGTTGCAATTGGAAATTCTTCATCTCCTGTTTTTTCTTTATAAAAAATCTTCCCCCGCTCCGCGTGAAGAATTCGTACTGTTGATTGCTGTTTTGCCGCTTGAGCTCTAATTTCTGAATAACTTAAAAGCTGGAGATCAGCCAAACGATACACTAAAATGGGCGCAAAAATAAAAACAGCGCTAATAACAAATTTCGCGCGAATGTTTAAATCAGTTTTTCTAGAAGAAATTCCTCTTGTCATGTTATGGCGATAAATCTATTGCATCTTCGCTCACAGCGACAGTGCTTAATCCTATTTTTATAAATGTCACATTTTCAGAATCTGAAAGGTTAAGCTCTTTCGCTCTAGCGGCGATAAGATTCAAAGATCTCACAGCTGAAACTTCCATTTCTTTGTCTTCAATTATATCATTTAATTCCTGCTTTTTTTCTTCAAGCTCTTTTATAACAAAAGATTTTTCAGCCTGATTATTAATCTGCACCAGATACGCGACAACCAAACATAAAACCAGCGCCAAAGAAAACGCATGCCACTTATAAGACACTTTTTTGTTAATACATGTTGTCATGTTGTGCGATTTTTGTCCCGCCTGCAACGCTTGCGCTAGCATTGCGGGCAGGTTTTTATCTGATCTTCTCTATTATCCGCAGTTTTGCGCTGCGCGACGCGGAATTTTCTAAAATCTCTTCTCTTGCTGGTTTTATTACCTTCTTGTTTATTAATGTAATTTTAGGATCTTCAGCGCGCGACATAGAGCGAAAATACTGCTTTAAAATCCTATCTTCAAGAGAATGAAAACTAATAACTGCCAATCGTCCATGTATCGCGAGCAAATCAATCATTTCTGGCAATGCTTGTGAAACATTATCAAGTTCTTTATTCGTAGCAATGCGCAGGGCCTGGAATATTCGAGTAGCAGGATGTATTCGTCCATGCTTTCCGACCCCGCGCATAACTACATCAGCCAGATCTTTTGCGGTTTCAATTGGCGCGAGCTTGCGCGCAGCTATAATATTTTGTGCTGCACGTGCAGCGTGCCGCTCTTCACCGTATTCTTCAAAAATTTGTACCAGATCATTCTCTGGCCAAGTATTCACAATATCTGAAGCTTTTGTGAGTCCTTGGTCAGAAAACCTCATGTCCAGGGGTCCTTCAGCTTGGAAACTAAATCCCCTAGAGAAATCTTTGAGTTGATCCCGAGATAAACCCAAATCCAATAATATAGCATTAATCTTACTAATTCGTGATTCATATGCGATTTTTTTTATATCAATGTAATTGCCTTGTTTTAATATTACTTGATCTTCATGCTCTTTTAGATAAACACGCGCGCGCTCAATTGCGTCTTTGTCCCAGTCAATACCAAGAAGTGTTCCTTTTGGGCCAATTTTGTCCAAAATAGCTTTTGCATGGCCTCCACCGCCAACTGTTGCGTCAATCACAGTATCATTCACAGACAAATTCAATCCTTCTATGACCTCATTTAATAAAACTGGAATATGTTGAGATTTTTCCATGGGAGAGAATTTAGCTCCTCAGCTCGGAAATGAAAAAGATTACTTTTCCATTTCA
>JAHJSI010000019.1 GCA_018830465.1 Patescibacteria group bacterium
CTTGAGAATATACTTAAAAATCCAAAACAGCGCGGAGTGCTTGGCGAATATTATCTTGAGAACGTGCTTAAAAATGTTCTTCCGCCTGGATCATATCAAATGCAGTATAAAATCGGCAAAGATGATGAAGACAAAGATTTAATCGTGGATGCCGCGGTATTTGTCGGCGACAAAATTGTGCCTGTTGACGCGAAATTTTCTTTGGAAAACTATAATAGGATTATTACAGAAGACAATCCAGAAACCAGAGAAAAGTTAGAAAAAGTATTTAAAAATGATTTAAAAGCGCGAATTGATGAAACTTCAAAATATATCCGTCCAAATGACAATACAATGGAATTTGCTTTTATGTTTATTCCTTCAGAAGGAGTTTATTATGACTTGCTGATTAACAAAGTTGGCGCGGTGAAAATCAGCACAGAAGATTTAATTGAATACGCTTTCCGCAGGAAGCATGTTATAATCGTGTCTCCAACTTCCTTTTTGGCTTATCTTCAGACGGTTTTACAAGGAATGCGGGCTTTAAAAATAGAAAAAGACGCTCAAGAAATCCGCAAGCGCGTTGAGCAATTAGGAAAGCATATTACTAATTATGAAGAATATATGCGTTTAATGGGCAATCATTTGTCTAAAACAGTAGGTTCATATAATAGCGCGTATAAACAATTTGGACAGATTGATAAAGATGTTATGCGCATAACTGATCGCGTGGAAAGCAGTGTTGAGCCGGAATTAATTGAGGCGCCTAAACAAGATGAATAATTCCTACGCTTGCCAGTGTTACTATTATTCCAGAAATTATAACTCCAAGCGCAATAAGGCCAAAAGCGCGCCAAAATGGAATACCTAAGAGATACGCGGCCGCAGACCCTGTCCAAGCGCCTGTGATAGGCAAGGGGATAGATACAAATATAACTAAGGCAATATATCCATAAATTTCATAATGTCCTTGAATTCGTCTGCGCGTTCTTGCAAAGAGCCATTCAAAGAACTTCGCGAACATTGTTGAGCGTCTTATTAAAAACAAAGAGACTACTTCTAAAAATAGCAGCAAAAAAACAACTGGAATCAAATTTCCAATTACAGATAAAATATAGGCCTGCTCAATTGAGAGGTCTAGTTTTGCCAGTGCGAAAGGAATAGCCAAGCGTAGCTCCCCAATTGGCGTCATTGCAGCTAATAATGTTTTTATATATGGATGCATAGTTAATGAAGAGATCCCTCATCCTCGTTATACTCGGATTCGGGATGTCGGAAATGACGCAAAACGTCATTTCCTCCATTTTTTAGATACGCCAATACGAGCCCTGTCTCTCTCAAGCATGTATTCAAGATTTTTATAAGTGTTAATATCTAGTCTTTCTTTGTCTTTGAGTTTTTCAACAAGATCTTTCGCGCGTTTTTCCGCGCGCTCCAGATCAATCTCATCCGCATGCTCCGCAGTATCAGCTAGAATAACTAGAGTATTATCAAACATTTCAATAATGCCGCCAGCAACAGCTAATGGCTTGTCTTTCTTGTCAGTTCGGATAATAAGTTCCCCTGGCTTTAGTATTGAAACCAAAGGAGTGTGGCGGGCAAGTATCGTAATCTGTCCGTTTTTTGTGTCAGCCACAACTTCATCAACCTGTTCTTCTAAAACAATTCTGGCTGGGGTGATAAGTTTGAAATTGAGTTTAGCCATTATTGTTTAAACTTCGCTAATTTTGCCTTTCATATAAAAGTCTTGCTCATTTTTATCATCATGCTTTCCTTCAATAATTTCTGAAAATCCTTTGATAGTGTCCGCAAGTTTTACATATTTGCCCGGCTTTCCCGTGAAAGTTTCAGCGACCAAGAACGGCTGGGACAAGAATCTTTGCACTTTTCGAGCGCGAGAAACTGTTAATTTATCCTCTTCAGATAATTCTTCTATTCCAAGAATGGCGATAATATCTTGCAAATCCTTATATCTTTGCAAAATCTGCTGAACTTTACGGGTAACTTTATAGTGTTCTTCGCCGACAACATTTGGATCAAGGATTGTTGACGTAGAATCCAATGGATCAACAGCAGGATAAATTCCTAATTCTGTAAGCGAGCGGTTCAAAACAACTGTGGAGTCCAAATGCGAGAATGTTGTTGCTGGAGCTGGGTCAGTAAGATCGTCAGCAGGAACATATACTGCCTGCACGGACGTAATTGACCCATCCTTTGTTGAAGTAATTCTTTCCTGCATTGCTCCCATTTCATTTGCCAAAGTTGGCTGGTATCCTACGGCTGATGGAGTTCTGCCTAGCAGCGCTGATACTTCGCTTCCTGCTTGAGTAAATCTGAAGACATTGTCCATGAAAAACAGAACATCCTGATGCTCTCGGTCTCTAAAGTGCTCTGCGATAGTTAAGCCAGTCAATCCAACTCTCATTCTTGCTCCTGGGGGCTCGTTCATTTGTCCAAATACCATTGATACTTTATTCAATACTCCTGCGCTATCCATTTCATGGTATAAGTCATTTCCTTCGCGAGTTCTCTCTCCAACGCCGGCGAATACGCTATATCCGCCATGAGCTTTTGCGATGTTGTTGATTAATTCTTGAATAATAACTGTTTTTCCAACTCCAGCGCCTCCGAACAATCCGACTTTTCCACCCTTCACAAATGGGCAAATTAAATCAATAACTTTAATTCCAGTTTCAAGAATTTCTGTTTCTGTTGATTGTTCTGTAAATGACGGCGCTGTCCTGTGGATTGGGTCGCGCTGCGCATCTGTGATCAAATTTTTTCCATCAACAATGTCGCCAGTCACATTAATTAATCGTCCAAGCGTTTTTTCTCCGACTGGAACTGAAATTGGCTTTCCAGTTGCTTTAACTTCTGTGTTGCGTTTTAGCCCATCTGTTGAGTCCATTGCAATTGTTCGCACGCTGTTAGACCCAATGTGCGCCTGCACCTCTAGAACAAGACGTTTTTCATTGTGCTCTAATTCTAGCGCGTCATAAATTGCTGGTAATTTCTCGCCTTCTTCAAAGGCCACATCAACGACCGGGCCAATGATTTGTGATATTTTTCCTGCCATATATTAAGTTAATTAAAATTCAAATTATAAATATTAAGATACTGCCGTGGTTCCTGCTGAAATTTCCGCGATTTCCTGTGTAATTGACGCTTGGCGCGCTTTATTAAAAACAAGAAGCAAATCATCTGCGAAATCCTGCGCAGCATCAGACGCGTTTTTCATTGCAACCATTCTCGCGCTATGTTCTGACGCGTTTGATTCTAATAATGCCTGGTACAATTCTACTTGTCCGATTCGCAGGGTCAAATAATCAAGTAATTCATATTTATTCGGCTCATACAAATATTCCAAATTTTTTGGCGCTTGTTTTATTTTTTTTATTTTGCGCCCTGTAAAATCTTCACCAAGCCCAACTTGTTCTGTTTTGCTAAAAGGATACAATTGCCTAATAACTGGACTTTGATTAACAGCGCTTTTGTAATCCGTATAAGCGACTTTTACAACATCAGTTTGCTTGTTTCTGAATTTACGATAAACATGATTAGCAATTTCTCTTATAGATGAATCATCAATTGCTGTATCATCTTTTTGATACGCAAGCTTAATTTCATTTCCAAGCGCTGTGATTGTGCTTGCTCCTCTATTTCCGATTGTAATTAATTCTGTGTTTGGATTTTTTTTAAGATAGGGAAGCGCTAGTTTTATGATTCCTGAGTTAAATGCTCCGCACAATCCGCGATTAGAAGTAAAAACAATAAGAGTGGTGTGCTTGGTTTCTTTTAGCTCTTCAAAGAATTTTTTTACTGGGCTGATTGATGAAAACCAAAGGTGTGAATTTATTAATCTATCAACAATGTTCCACGCTAAAGTGTGGTAATCTCTTGTATGCAAAGCGCTGTCAACAGTTTTTCTCATTTTGCTAGCCGCAACTAACTCCATCGCTTTTGTGATTTTTTTCGTGTTATTTATGGATTGTAGCCGTTGTTTTACTTCTTTAGTGTTTGCTGGCATATATTATTAATCAGATTTTTCAGTTTTCTTCTCAACGAACCACTCTTTATCAACGATTGATTTGTAATCATCAACCGCCTTTTTCAAGCCATGTTCCCATTTCTCGTCAAATTCTCCTTTTTTATCAATCAATTTTAAAAGTTCCGGATTATTCTGGTCAACATATTCAGAAAGACCTTTAGCAAAATTAGAAATATAATCAACGTCCACATCATCCATTAAACCATTTGTCGCGCTATAAATTTGAACAACTTGCTGCGCGACCGGCATAGGCGAGTATTGCGGCTGTATAAGCAGTTTTTCTAGCCGTTTTCCGCGTTCAAGCTGCTTTTGAGTTGCTTCATCCAAATCAGATCCAAATTGGGTAAATGCCTCTAATTCCCTGAATTGCGCCAAATCAAGTCGCAGAGAGCCGGCAACTTTTTTCATTGCCTTAATCTGCGCGGCGCCACCAACACGCGACACAGAAAGCCCCACATTAATAGCTGGTCTAAATCCTTTGTTAAATAAGTTTGATTCAAGATAGATTTGTCCATCTGTAATTGAAATGACATTTGTAGGAATATATGCTGATACGTCATTTCCTTGTGTTTCAATAATGGGAAGCGCTGTTAATGACCCTTTGCCATTATCTTCGTTTAGCTTAGCAGCGCGTTCTAATAACCTACTATGCAAATAGAAAACATCGCCAGGATATGCTTCGCGTCCAGGAGGCCTTTTTAGGAGCAAAGAAATCTGCCTATAAGCAACTGCGTGCTTTGATAAATCATCGTAGATGATAAGCGCGTCTTTTCCTTGATCCATAAAATACTCTCCCATAGCGCATCCTGCGTATGGAGCTAGAAAGTTCAAAGCAGCTGATTCAGAAGCGCTAGCAGACACAATGATTGTATATTCCATTGCGCCTGCCTTTTCCAAGCGAGCCACAATCTGCGCGATTTTACTCTCTTTTTGCCCAATTGCGACATAAATGCAAGTCATATTCTGCCCTTTTTGGTTTAAGATTGTATCAATCGCGACTGCGGTTTTTCCTGTTTGCCTGTCCCCAATAATTAATTCTCTCTGTCCTCGTCCAATAGGAATCATTGCGTCAATTGATTTGAGGCCTGTCTGAACTGGCTCATGCACTGATTTTCTGGTAATAACTCCTGGCGCGATTCGCTCCATTGGATAGTTTTTTTCTGTCTTGAGATCTTTGCCGTCTTTTGGCTGGCCCAATGGATCAATAACTCTTCCAATCATCTCATCTCCAACCGGAACATCAAGGATTCTGCCCAATGCTTTTACTTTCATGCCTTCGCTAATTCCTTTATATTCACCAAGCACCATTATTCCGACTTTGCCTTCTTCTAAGTTCAATGCCACTCCAATAGCTCCATCATCAAATTTCACCATTTCCATTGACGCCACGTCAGCAAGTCCTGTTGCTGACGCAATTCCGTCAGCAATGTGGATTACTGTTCCGATTTTTTCTTCCTGGATTTCGGCCTTGAATCCGGAGATTTCTTTTTTTAGTTGTTCTATTATTGAGTCCATATAATGTCTTATTAAGTAAGTTGTTTAGAAAGTGATAATAGCTGTGATTTTATGCTTAAATCCCATCGTTTATTTTTTGTCTCAATTTGTATACCTCCGATTAATTCAGGATTTATTTTGTGACGCACTGACACTTCATCTGTTTTCAGGATTTCTTTAGCTAATTTTTTAGCTTGGTTTTCTGAAATTTCATGCGCGCTTGTGATAAGCGCATGTTCAACACCTAGTTGTCTCTGTTCAATTTCTTCTAAATTGCGCAGGATTTCAGCCAGTTTTGATAAATGTCCGGTTTTATATAAATACGCAAGCATTTTTTTATTTACTTTGCTTGCCTGTCCGCAGGAGAGGCGGATGATTTTTTTGTCTGACAATAATTCATACCATGCTGAAGCGTATTGTTTTGGCGTTATATTCATATAAATTATATGTCTTTCATTATATTTTCGATAAATTCCTTGTCCTGTTTTTCGTCTATTTTCTTTTTTAGCAATTTTTCAGTGGCGGCGATAACAGCTTGTACAGCTTCTTTGCGAATATTAGATAAGGATTGCTTTTTTTCCAAAATAATTTCTTTTTTTGACTTTTCAACAATATTGCGCGCTTCATCTCGCGTCTTTTTTATAATTGAATCTGCTTGCATTTTTGCTTGGTCCTTTGCTTTTCCAATAATATCCTGCGCCTCTCTGTGCGCTTGAGATGTAATCTTTTTTTGTTCTGTTGTTGCGTTAGCGAGTTTTTTTACTGATTCTTCCGCGTCCTTGATTCCTTTTTTAATTTTTTCCTGACGCTCGCGCATGAATTTCAAAATCGGCTTATAACCAAGCTTATAAAGAATAAATACAAGAATCAAAAAATTGACCAGATTAGCGATTAATAATTTTGTGTCAAGGCCAAAGGCCTGAAGTATTTCCATATTTTTACATGTACAAGATTAACAAAGCAACAACAAGGGCATAAATACCTGTTGTGCCAGTTACTGCCATGGAAACGAGCATTCTCATGAATATAATGTTTTCTATTTCCGGGTTGCGGCCCATTGCCTCTAAGGCTTTGCCGCCAATATATCCCGTGCCTATAGCAGGCCCTATAGCTCCATATCCCATAGCAATACCAGCTGAAATAAGTCGTATTGCTTCAGTGTCCATAGTACTATCCGTCTATTATCCAAATAAGATTAAGAGCGCGATAACTAAGGCATAGATACCGGTTGATTCTGTAACAGCCATTGCAACGAACATTTTTGTAAAAATAGTGTTGCCTGCTTCTGGGTTTCGTCCCATTGTTTCTAGGGCCTTGCCGCCCACATATCCCTCGCCAATGCCAGGGCCAATAGCTCCGAATCCCATTGCTATTCCAGCTGCGATTAAACGTGCTGCTTCAACATCCATATATTTTTATAGTTAATTATTAATTGATTAATTGTTTGTTATTTTTTGTCAGGCATGCGATCTGCACGGTGATTCTTTTCCACAATCGGTTCTTTATCAACAATACTCATCTGAATATATACCATGATTAATAGAGCAAAAACTGCGGGCTGAACAACAGACGAAAGAAGCAATATCATCATAAATGGTAATGGCAATATATAGGGGAATATGATAAACAGTACCGCGAGCAGAACCTCTGCCGCGAATGCGTTTCCAAAAAAACGGAAAGAAACTGATATAAGCTTGGCAATTTCTCCGATAATTTCAAAGAATGCAAGAATAAATTTCAAAGGGCTTCTGAAGTTTATGAATTTTTTAATGTACCCAAAAAATCCACCAGTTGTAATACTCACTGCTTGGGCCACGATTAAAAACACCAGAGCTATAATAAATACCATGTTATAGTCAGTGGTCGCTGTCCGGTATATAAGCTCTCCGTTGTAGGTAAGCGCTGGAAGGCCTGGAATAAATGAGATTACATTTCCAACGATAAATAGTAAAAAAATAGTAAGAATCCATGGGTGCAGTCTGTTGGTTACCTTGTTGGAATTGGTTGCATCGTCCATGAATGAGCGTGTTCCTCCGACAATAACTTCTAGCCACAACTGAAGCCCTTTTGGAACCTCTCTCATCTTGTGTGAGCCAATAACAAACACCAGTATAAGGAGTATGCTCAATAAAATAGTAACCCAAAACGTGTTGGTTATGGGGAAACCAGCAATATAGGTGAGTATTTTTGGGGTAATTGTGAGGTCCATTTAATTTTCCTCCTCTTCGTCGTCAAATTGGTATGATTCTGGCCTATTTTTCTTCCATTCTTTTACCTGCTCGCGTGAAGGGTCTTTAATGCCCATTTTGTTGTTGAATTTTTTCAGCATTTTTTTAGACTGTACAATAATCAGCCAGTTTGAAAACGCGAATGCTATCAAAACAGAAATTATAACAACTATTTTGTCGACATAATTATTCTTATAAAGCCACCAAGTTCCTCCTCCAATAACTAAAAGCGGGCCTATAATATAGCCCGAAATCATGGCTGATAAAGCAAATCCTTTTAGTAGATATGATAGCTTCATTGGAGGAATATCTATGGGTTCTTTGGGTTCTTCTTGATTATGTTTTTCCATAATTGCACAGAATTACTATAACATATTTATTTATATTTTGAAAGATTTATACGCTGCTATTGTCTGATACTAAGGGTTTTATGTCAACTCTATGGGGACTTGATTTATTTTATATTTTGTGCTTGTTGGATTCGCAGAACATAAGTATTCCATGATAGAATATCCACATGGAACCAAAGCAAGACATCTTAAAAGAACTAAACCCAGAACAAAAACAAGCTGTTATCCATAAAAATGGGCCGCTTTTGATTGTGGCAGGGGCTGGAACAGGCAAAACAACCGTTATTACGCGTAGATTAGCTCATTTGATTTTAAATGAAAAAGTTCGTGGTGATGAGATACTTGTCTTAACATTCACAAATAAGGCATCAGAAGAGATGGAAGAGCGGGTTGATAAGCTTCTGCCATATGGATACACAGACCTCTGGGTTTCCACATTCCACGCATTCGCGCAGAGGATTTTAGAACAGCATGGAATGGACATCGGCATTTCCTCTTCAGTTGAATTGCTTGATGATACAGGAGCATGGCTTTTGGTTAGGCAGAATTTGGATAAATTTGATTTGGATTATTACAAACCGCGCAATAATCCAACTAAGTTTATAAAATCAATGCTTACGCATTTTTCTCGGCTGAAAGATGAAGAAATTTCTCCAAAACATTATCTTGAATATGCTGAAAGTTTGAAGCTGTCGCGAGATGCTGCAGAGTCATCAGGATCAGAATCTGAAAAAGATGAGAATCAGCGCATCATAGAAATAGCAAATGCGTATCATACATACCAAGAATTGCTTCATGAAAATAATAAAATGGATTTCGGAGATTTGATTAATTATTGCTTGCAATTGTTCCGAGAGCGTCCGAATCTGCTGAAAAAATATCAAAAGCAATTCAAATATATTCTTGTTGATGAATTTCAGGACACAAACTGGGCGCAATATGAATTAGTGCGCATGCTGGGTCTTCCGCAGAATAATATCACAGTAGTTGCTGATGATGACCAGTCAATTTATCGTTTTAGAGGCGCGTCAATGTCAAATGTTATCCAGTTTTCAAAGGATTATAAAGATGTAAGCAAAGTGTCATTAGTACGAAATTACAGGTCAGGACAAGAAATTTTGGATGCTGCCTATGAATTTATACAATTAAATAATCCAAATCGTTTAGAGTCGGCGCATAAGATAGACAAGAAATTAATTGCAAATACAAAGGAAAAAGCGCATATAGAGCATTTGCATTGCGCAAGCGCGTCTGATGAAGCGCGAATTGTTGCAGAAGCAATAATGTCATTAAAGCAAAAAGATAAAAATGCTACTTGGAATGATTTTGCGGTTTTAGTGCGCGCAAACTCCCAAGCAGAGGATTTTGCCGAAATTATGTCAGCATCCCGGATTCCGCACCAGAATTATTCAGCAGCAGGCCTATACAGAACATCTTTGGTAATGAATATTTTATCATTTTTTAAAGTGCTGGATGATTATCATGAATCACGTGCGTTATTCCGCTTACTGTCTGCGCCATTTTTAAAGATAGCTGCGGAAGATATTATAAAAATGAATCATCTTTCATACCGTAAACGAATATCATTATATGAAGCAATGCAAAAACCGCAGATGTGCGGAGTTTCAAATGAAACATCTTTGGCAGAAATAGAGCGTTTGCGCGCGTGGATATCATCTTATAGCGAAAAATCTAAACAAGAAAAGCCAACAAAACTTTTACTTGATTGGATGAATAAATCATATATGAAATATCTGCAAGGATTAGAAGATGCTGAATCCCAAGAGCAGTTCAGATTGCTAGAAGCATTTTATGAC
>JAHJSI010000020.1 GCA_018830465.1 Patescibacteria group bacterium
AAGAAGACGATCTTAAGGGCGTTGTTGCTGATGTTGTTAATATTGTTCTTGGGTTTCTTGGTATAATTTCTGTAATAATAATTCTATTTGCGGGATTCAAGTGGATGACAGCGGCAGGAAACGAAGAGCAAGTTTCAGAAGCGAAAAAAATGCTTGTTCAGGCAGTTATTGGACTCGGTGTTGTATTCCTTGCGTGGGCAATCGCAAGCTTTGTAATCACAAACCTACAAACAGCAACAAGCGCACCATAAGGATTATAAATGTATGAGCAAAAATTTGCAGCTTGTCGCAAAAACTATTGTCGTATCTTTTGTTCTTATATTGCCAATGCTGTACTCACAGCCTGTTTTCGCGCAAGAGAGAAGCGCTGCTGGAAGTGATGCTCTAAATTTTTTAGATACTGTGGCAGGAAGATCAGGGCTCGCGACAACTAAAGATGCGGAAGGTAGTTTGCTTGAAACTATTGGCAATATTATAAACGTAATACTCGGATTTGTTGGAATAGTCTTCTTTATCCAGCTTTTCTGGGCAGGTTTTAGATGGATGACTTCGTCTGGAAATGAGGAAGTTATAAAAGAAGCAAAAGGCACAATTCGAACCGCGGTTATAGGAATTGTGGTTGTCTTTAGCGCGTTCTTGATTACAAACTTCACTCTAAATCAAGTGCAAAAAGTTTCAAACACTGCGCCAACTCCTCCTCCAGCAACACCAGCAGAGAAAACACCATAAAATTAAAACATGAAAACAAGAAAAAAAATAATCCTACCCACACTATTAACAGCTTTGTGTTTCTTTATTTTCTCCCCTGCGTACGCGCAAGAAGTAATCACAAATCCTAAAACAGATGCTTTTAAAAACGCAAAGGATAATCTAAATATTATTGGCGGAATCACTGGATTTGGAGATATAAAAGGAAATGAACAACTGGGGGTTTATGACAAAATTGCTTCTGTAATCAATATTCTTCTTGGATTTGCTGGTATTATTGCGGTTATTTATATAATTTTTGCTGGATTCAAATGGATGACTGCCCAAGGAAACGAAGAACAAATTACATCAGCAAAAGGAACTATAAAAAACGCTGTCATAGGGCTTGGCATCGTGCTTTTGGCTTTTGTTATTGTTAATTTCGTCACAAAATCACTTATTGATGTTGTGCAAGGACCTCCGCCAGCGCCTGCGCCTGCGCCATAAACTTGCGATGTTCATAATTATCTATAAAATCATATGCCTTCATTTCTTAAAAAAATACTATTAACATTTCCATTGCTTTTAATGGTATTTCTTTTAATTAATAACACACCTGTTAGCGCTGCAAATGGATTAGACCAACTCCAAACAAATCTAGGCACTATTGGTTCTGGAACAGGCCTTGGCGACAAAGAAGACACAGATATAACAGGACGAATTGCAAATATTATAAATATCATACTTGGATTCTTGGGAATCATCGCGGTAATTTTCATAATGTTTGCTGGATTCAAATGGATGACAGCAGGCGGAAACGAAGAAACTGTCACACAAGCAAAAGCAACATTAAAAAATGCTGTTATTGGAATTGGAATTGTTCTGCTCTCATTCGTAATTGTTAATTTCGCAGTAAGCCAATTATCAGATGCAACAGGAGGAGGTGGTGGTGGTGACACCACGATTGAGAGTGCAGACGTTCCCGGTTAATCTATCGAATATCAATATAAAAGAAGCACCCGAAGCCAAAACCTCGGGTGCTTTTATTTTGCGAAGCACATCAACTACTCTTTGAACGTGATGTACTGTTTTATCGCGGGTTTGGGAGGATTGATAAGTATATCTACTCTCTTCGTCCTACGATAGCGTATGCCATGGTAGAGCTCGTATACGATATTCACCCGGCCAATGGGGACGCGTACTAGCACGCTCGTCTCCTGTGGTTTAATCACCACAAGGGTATACATCCCCTCAGGATCATTGACAAGTAGTCGGTAGGTGATTTTGGACTCGACCGTGTTTCCGTTACTGAAAAAAACTTCTACCGATTCTGGACTACCTATACTACTTCCTCCAACAACATAGACAGGCCGCGTGCAGGCGACAAGCAGAGAAATTGCGTATAGCGTACCAAGTACAGCAATCGTGCGTTTCATGCTGTTTCTCCTGTTGAAAAGAGCTGCATTTGAAAAAACTAGGAATATATTTTCAAGGTAAAAGTATACCATATCCATAAAAATTAGTCAATACTTTACTCCCACTCCTATCTGTGATAACATGGAATGTCTATTTTAGACATAGTCCTTTCCATGCTTTTCGCTCTCCCACACACTCGAAAGGAGTGTACTAAATGCATACGTTTTTCTCGAAAGTACTCATGCTCTGTGCCCTCGGACTCATCGTGGGCTGTGGCGGACCACAGACCTTCAGCGGTCAGCGCCAACGGGTCAAAGATCCAGAACAGCCAGAATGGGTGGCAAAGTCGTCGGTTGCGGACACCAGGAGCGCCAAGGCGTTCGTGGGCATCTCGAACCGACATGCCGGACTTCCCCAGTCCCGCGAAGAGGCGGAAATCAACGCCTACTCCACGACCATGAACTACGTGGGTATGGTCGTGGAACGCGCCATCCGCCAGGTGGGATCGCAGACCAGCTTCTCCTCGGACAACCGGCTGGGCGTGGCCGTGGTACGCGACGCAACTATCATGCTCAGAGGTACTGGTCTGCTACGCGGCGAAATAGTCAAGTATCACACTGAACACTGGGAGACCTCGGAAGTCGGCGACTGGTACGAGACCTATGCACTCTTCCTGGTTCCTCGCGACGTGCTCAAGTTCGCGGCCCAGAACATGCTCGCTACCGGCATGCAGGGACGTACTGCCAATGAGTTGGAAAGTCTTCGCCGCGCCCAGGAAATCTTGGAGAGCATGAGCTTCGACGAATAGCCCCCATTGTTCACACGAGAGTAAAAAAATACGGCGCCATCAGTCAATCTGATGTGCGCCGTTTTCTTATTGCCTATTCATTGTAATTCAATGAACTTACACGCGGGTAATCTTCTTTCTTTGCATCTACTCAAATAATTTAATACTCAAAGTCTCATAAAACGCCCCTAATAATTCTTCTTTTACTTCCTTGCTCAACAACCGAAGAGCTCTCTCTTTGGCTAATGCACTGTCTTCTGCATTGCTATTAGCAAGTAATGTGACTTGTCCCATAATCCGCTTCGTTCTATTGTCAATAATCATTACACCTAAATAGAGCCGACATACATGCAATTCTTTCTTCCTATACAAAGCAGGATAAGTACTCCAGACCGTACTCAAATCACACTGCAAAGTCAAACCTCTAGATTTTGCGACTGACTTCTTAACACTAAAACCTGCTTCCGCCATAACTTGACAGATTGACACTTCAATAAAGTCAACATCTCTTGCCAAAACATAAATCTCGATTCTCTGTAATAATTCCGCCAATCGAAAAGTGATCTGCGCACTAGAATGTTCGGAGTCGTACTCTCTGAAGAAATGCGGAGCAATGACGCTCTGCTGACGCTTCAAGACATCCGACTTCAAACTGAAACCCAATGCTTCTCGGTATATCCTAACAGCCGCCATCAAATCCTGCACCCCCTCCATTCTTCCTGCCTTCTCGCCCAACAGCCCAACTTGATAGTCAAGTTCCCGTATCTCTCGCTCCAATCGCTCTGCAGCAACGACCCTATCAAGCACGGCCAATACATACAGAACGCGTTCCTCTTGATTATAATACTTTTCCTTGAATTCAATGCCCTGGATGATTTGATTGGTAGAGATACGGACAAAAGAGGACATATCCGACTTTTCGGTCCGAAATATCCAATTATTCTGGCCTATGCGACGTCCCATTGATGAAGTGTTCTGCCGTAACAACTTCTGCGTGCGTTCAACTCTAGCCTCGATAATTCGAGCAATCGCGGCCAGAGCATTATTATTGGCCCTCTTTAGGGCTACTGAAACTCCCCAAGAAGTGGATGATAAACCAACTCCGATGAGGTACTGCGATGAGGGATAAAGGGCTGACTGTCCTAAAATCCAATCAGGAGGCCTATCTGAACTAGAGTCAATATTAAAACCCCCTGCCCTTACACAGTCACAAGAAAAAAAGATAGATACTAATTCAAGTAAAACAATAATACGATACGCCTTCATGATGTATCTCCATTGAATAAGTTAGTTGTTAAAGTGCCTCTTTAGTAACAATTTATAGTACAAAGAAACCTATGCGCTGTCAAACTTCTGTAATGGTTCAATAGCTTCGCATTACCCCGAATTAATATATCAAACATTTTTGACATTTGTATATACATTGTATATACTTTATACATACTTAATATTAATCAAAAAATCTATGAAAACAGCAGTTGTAAATTTTAAAACAACTCCAGAGATAAAACAGCGTGCCTTAGAAAATACAAAAAAAGCAGGTATTCCTTTAAGCTTGCTGCTTAATAATCGCCTGCATCAAATAGCGAACGCAAAGAGCTTAACATTGGACTTTGGCGCAGAAGAACCATCAGAAATGCTTATTCATGACTTAGAAGAATCCAAAAAGGATGAAAAAGAAGGAAGGGTTTACAAGTTTGATACAGCAGATGATTCTATTGCATTTTTGCGAAGCCTTAGAAACAAAGAATGAAAATATTTTATTCAAATCAATTCATCAAAAGATATAAAAAAATCCCTGCAAAAATACAAAAACAGATAGAAAAAAAAATTACAACATTCAAAGATTTACCATATCACCCGCTACTAAACAATCATACACTTACAGGAAAATGGACAGGTTATTGCAGTATTAATATATCGGGAGATTGGCGCGCTATTTATCATAATAATGATAATGACATTGTAATTTTTGATACCATCGACACGCATAGCAACCTATACAAAAAGCATTGATTTATTTGTCGAATTCTGATAGAATATTGCTATGTCAGGACACTTCAGCCAAAGGCTGACCAGCCTCTGGCTGGCAGTTTATTCGTAAAACATGTCTATAATATGTCAGGTCATTCTAAGTGGCATAGTATCAAATATCAAAAAGCAGCGACCGATGCTAAAAAGGGCGCTGTTTTTACACGCATGGCCCGCAATATAACAATCGCGACTAAAGAAGGCGGACAAGACCCTGAAACCAATTTTAAACTAAGGATGGCAATAGATGCCGCAAAATCAGCAAATGTGCCAAAAGACAACATTGAACGCGCCATAAAACGCGGATCTGGAGAAGGCAACGAAGATCAATTGCAAGAATCAATATATGAAGCATACGGCCCTAGTGGAGTTGCCATGATTATCACAGTCATTACAGACAACACGAACCGAGCTGTATCTGATATAAGGCATGCATTAACAAAACATGGTGCATCTTTAGGCCAAAGCGGGTCTGTTATGTGGAACTTTGATAGAAAAACAGAGAAAGATGGAATTAAATATATTCCAAAAACAACGATTAATTTAGATGAAGATGCTAAAAAAAAGTTAAACGCGCTGATAGATGCTTTAGAAGAATTAGAAGATGTGAATGAATTCTTTGCTAATGACGCTTAAATATGATAATTCTAGGAATAGACCCAGGAATAGCTGACACTGGGTTTGGAATAATTAAAAAAGATTCAGACAAATTCAGCGCGATTGAATATGGAAGCATTAAAACAAGCAAATTAGACGATTTAGCCAAGCGCTTAGACGCGCTTTACAAAGATATTACACAGCTTATTAAGAAGCATAACCCAGACAAAATAGCTATTGAACAATTATTTTTCGCGAAAAATACTAAAACAGCAATCACAGTAGCGCAGGCAAGAGGAGTTCTTCTATTAGCATCAGAGCAAGCAGGATGCGAAACACAAGAATTCACTCCTTTACAGATAAAACAAGCTTTAACAGGATACGGAAAAGCTGATAAAAACCAAATTCAGCAAATGGTAAAAACAATTTTAAAATTAGATCAAATCCCAAAACCAGATGACGCGGCAGACGCGCTAGCTTGCGCAATATGTTGCGCTCAGACGAATAACTTTATTTAAAAATCAGCCAAAGGCTGACCAGCCTCTGGCGGACGCCCAAACAAAACAATATGCCTGATAAACTAACAATAGTCACAATTTCAGCTGAGACCGCTCCATTCTCAAAAGCAGGCGGTTTAGGCGATGTTGCCCGCTCCCTGCCAAAAGCGCTTAAAAGAAACGGGCATAAAGTAATCGTAATTACGCCTTTGCATGGTGTAGTTGATATTAAAAAACATGGCCTAAAAAAACTTGGAAACGATATTAAAATTGAAATGGATGAAACCAAAACACTTGAATTTGACTATTGGCGCGGATATCTAATGCATGGCTTGCCTGTTTATTTCATAGACCGCAAAGAATACTTCTCAGGCCTAAAAACAATCTATAAAGCAAAGAACACAAATGAAAGATTTTTCTTTTTTAATTTAGCAGCGCTCAAATTAATAGAACTTCTAGGCATTAAGCCAGACATAATCCACTGCAATGATTGGCATACTGGACTTATTCCTCATTTCGCGAAAAAGAGATTTAAAAATTCAGAAAACTTGAAAAATGCCGCTTTAGTCTATACAATTCATAATCTTGCGTTCCAAAGAGGGCACAGTGAAGTAAAAAAAGATGATGATGGATATTCCAGACTCTCGCGTTTTACTAGCGAGAAAGGCATCAAAAAAATTAATTTTGCAAAACGAGCGATTATCAATTCTGACATCATCAACACAGTATCAGAACAGTACGCGAAAGAAATAATGACCCCAAAATTCGGACAAGACCTAAACCGCATCTTGAAAAACCGAGCAGATCGCGTATTCGGCATTGTAAATGGAATTGATTATGGCGTATTTAATCCAAAAAAAGATCCAGACATAAAACAAAACTATGACCACAGGTCGCTTGATAAAAAACAAGTAAACAAATTAGATCTTCAGAAAAAATTCAATCTGCCGCAGGATAAAAACATTCCAATCCTCGGAATGGTGACTAGAATTACAGAGCAAAAAGGATTTGATTTGCTCATGAAAATAGCAGATGACCTTCTTAAACAAAATATTCAATTGGTTATCGCGGGATCAGGACAAAAAGAATATGAAAATTTCTTTAAAAAGCTTGAAAAAAAATATCCAAAAAAAGTTGGCGCGCATTTAGAGTTTAGCACCAAAAAGGCCGCGCAAATTTACGCGGGATCAGACATATTTTTGATGCCATCTAGATTTGAACCATGCGGCTTAGGGCAATTGATCAGTTTAAGATACGGAAGCGTGCCTGTTGTGCACGCAGTCGGCGGATTAGCTGACACTGTGACTGACTATAATCCAAAAACTTCAGAAGGAAACGGATTTGTATTCAAAGAATATGAACCACAGCAGTTCTTAATCGCGGCTATCCGGGCTATTGAAACATACCAGCACGCGGACGCGTGGAAAAAGCTTGTAAAACTTGGAATGAAACAATCTCATTCCTGGGAAATCCCAGCGGAAAAATACGGCATATTGTTCCGCAAAGCAATAAAAGTAAAAAAATTAAATAATATATGCAGAACATAGAACAACTCTTTGACGCGAAATTTATTGCGTCCTTGTTTGCTGAAAAAATCCCTGATTTTGCATCTAAGCACGATTTATCTGATTTAACAGCTGCTCCAATAAAAAAATATATTGGTGGCGACTTTTATCAAATTGTTATACGCTATGACTGCGCGAGCTTTGGATATAAGCCAGTTTTCTGCACAGCTCATTCAAAAGAAAATAGAAAAAACGCGTTTAACGCGTTAACATATATTAATAATCACGCGTTAAAACAAAATAATATATTTCTTCCTAATCCTTTATTCTTTGATAATGAGTATGGCGCGTTTTTTTACCAAGGCATTGATGGAAAAAATCTTTTGCACTATATCAAGAAAAAAGAATTTGATCTTACAGCGCATCTTAAATCATCAGCTGAATTGATTGCATATGTTCATGAAGTTCCTGCTGAAAAAGCAGAAAATTTCAATCCAGAAAATAGCCGCATAAAAACAATTGTGCCTGGACCTGAAAATTTTTTGGCAAAAATTGAAAAATTATTTCCAGAAAAATTCGGCCAGATAAAAGAAAATTTTTACTATCTGGCGAAACTTGACCAGGAAAATCTGGACGCTAAAACCAATATCTGCTTAATACATGGGGACTTTCATCCAGAAAATGTAATTATTAACGAAGAGCATGGCAAGTTTTCAATAATTGATTTTACTGATATCTGCTTGGCTGACTGGGCAAGGGATGTTGGAAATTTTCTCCAGCAATTAAGGTTCATGTCGTATGGCGAAAGAAGTATAGATGAAATCAAAAAAAATCAGGAAATTTTCCTTAACGCATATCTAGAAAAAAGATCTATCACAAAAAATTCTAAAATTGAAAGCCGAATTAATCTTTATAAATCATGGTCAGCGCTCCGCAGCGCCATCTATTTTTTGATAAAAGGCGGCCCAGAGCCAAAGAACGCTGATGTCGTTTTAAAAGAAATATGAAAATACTTTATCTTTATGACTTTCCTCTTTGGGGGAATGGTTCTGGAACATTTCTGCGGAACCTGATGGAAAAAGTCGTAAAAAAACACAAAGTCGCGGTTGTTGCTCCAGAAAGGCGAAAGATCCACAAAGTGAGGCAATTCCGCGTTCACCCGCCTTTTCAGCTCCCTGTATTCATAGGCCATCCAGAGTTAAAAGGTTCAAAATTATATAAAGATCTTACTGCAACAGAAACGGCTAAATTATACAAAGCTTATATTACCTCCACTGTAAGAGCTGTTGAAAGCTTTAAGCCAGATATAATCCATTTCCATCATCTAGGCCTTCTCTCCGCGGTTGCGCATCATGTGCATGTGCTGACAGGAGTAAACTATATTGCCACAACGCATGGCAGCGATTTAAAGCACATGAAAGAAGACAGACGATTCTGGGATTTTGCGTCTCCTACTATTAAAGACACAAAAAGGATTACAGCTGTTAGCGCGCATACTCGCAGATGGTTCTTGGAAATGTTCAACCATAATGTAAATCCAGGTCTCGCGCGCAAGACAAATATTATTCCAGGCGGAATTAATGTTTCAGAGCACAAAAAAAAGCAAAAAACAAAATCAATTGATTCACGCTATAAGTTAAAAGATAAAAAAGTAGCGCTTTTTGTGGGACGCCTCACAAAAGAAAAAGGCGTTGAATATATTATAAAAGCAGCAGAAAAAATCAAAGGAGAAGTTGTTATTATTGGAGATGGACCGCAAATGAATGAACTCAAAAAAATAAAACATGATTTAAAACTAAAAAATGTCCATCTTCTTGGCTATATAGGCAGAGAGGAATCTGATAAGCTAAAAAAAATCTATACAAGAGCAGACGTCATAATAGCTCCTTCTGTAATTGATGAAGCCCTTGGACTTGTGATTTTAGAAGCAATGTATTACGCAAAGCCAGTCATTGCCACGCGCAAAGGCGGAATTCCTTTGGCAGTCAAAGAAAATGAGACAGGGCTTTTTGTTAGACCTCGCAATAGCACTGATATTGCTGAAAAAGTAAATATTCTTTTTGAAGACGAAGAAAAAGCAAAACGACTTGGAGAAAATGCGAAAAAAGTTGTTCAAGAAAAATTCACATGGCAGACAATCTCCGAGCGATTTATTGATATTTATGAACAAAGTATCGCATCAAATGGGAATGGGAATCACAAAAAAAATAAAAAATAATCAAAAATATGAAAAACAAAAAACTAAAAATCGCTTTATTTACGCCTTATGAACAAACAGCGCCTCCTCCTGCTGATGTTATTCGCGCGCCCCAGGAGCTTTGGGCGATTATTGCTGATGAACTTACGCAGCGCGGACATAATGTGACTTTGTTCGCCCCAATTGGCTCAAAAACAAAAGCAAACTTGCCAAAAAATAATCTTCCTGCTTTGGCAAAAGACAAGGAATATAAACAACTTGTTAAAAAAGACAAAACATTAGGCTCAGTTAAGTTAGTCCGAACTATTTATAATGAAATTGCTTTTGCAAAGTTCATAAATGAATTTAAAAAATTTGATATTGTGCATGCTGTATTTATTCCGGAACTTATTCCAATCGCGGCAAAAGAGCGTGACTACCCAGTGCTTT
Source organism: Patescibacteria group bacterium (assembly GCA_018830465.1). Lineage (GTDB taxonomy): Bacteria > Patescibacteriota > Patescibacteriia > UBA2169 > UBA2169 > CG1-02-41-12. Next base: position 10,147 of record JAHJSI010000020.1, read on the forward strand.
TCACGTTCCATGATCTGCTCTCGTACTATAAAAGAATGACATTAAAGTTATTCTCTGATGCAAAGCATCTGCACTATAATTCAATAAGCAAAGCACAGCAAGAACTTTTCCCAAATTTTAATTATGATGCTGTTATATATAATGGAATGGATTACAAAGCACAGCCATTTTTCAAAAAAGATAAAGGATATTTATTTTTTGCCGGCAGAATGAGAAAAATTAAATGCCCGCACATAGCAATACAAGTTGCCAGAAAACTAGATATGCGGCTTTTGCTAGCAGGAGAAAAATATCCAGATGAACAGGATTATTATGACAAAGAAATAGAGCCATTCCTGTCTAAAAAAATTAAATTCATTGGCATGCAGCCGCGCAAAAAAATGCCAAAACTATATGGTCAGGCAAAAATCACTCTTATGCCAATTAATGCTCCAGAATCGTTTGGATTGGTTATGACAGAATCAATGGCTTCAGGTACTCCTGTAATTGCTTTTGATAAAGGTTCACCAAAAGAAATAATCAAAGATGGCGTCACTGGATATGTTGTTAAAAATCAAAAACAGATGATAAAAGCAGCTAAAAAAATCCTGTCAATGAAGCAGAATGATTATTTAGCTATGCGCCGCGCTTGTAGAGAATATGTTGAAGACACTTTTTCTGTAGAGCGAATGGTTTCAGGATATGAAAATCTTTATTACAAAATTTTAAATCAACACAAATAATATGCCAAAACAAAAACAACAGCCAAAATCAGAACTTCGCAAGGACTATATTCAGGATAAATATGTAATAATCGCGCCTTGCAGAGGAAAACGACCGCATGATGTTGAAGTGCCGCAAAGAATCAAAGCATATAATGATCCTAAAAAGTCAGTGTTCCATCCTGATAATGTAAAAAATAAAAAAGCCACCTTAACAGTGGGTAGAGAAGGAAAATGGCGGATTAAAATCATTCCAAATGATTTTCCTGCTGTGACTTTGGACAATAAAAATGCTTATGGAATACAGGAAGTTGTAATAGAAACTCCTGATCCCAATCTACAGCTTGAAGATTTGCCTGAAAAGCATATCGCAGAACTTTTAGATGCATACGCAAAACGCACTGAAGAAATCCAAAAAATAGACAACATACAATATATTATAATCTTCAAAAATGACGGCGGGAAAGCTGGCGCGTCTATCCATCATGCGCATTCGCAGATCTTTGCTACTGACTTTATCCCTCCGCACTTAATGGATAAATCCCATAAGCAACTTTCATATATACTTAAAAATGGAAGATGCGCTTATTGCGATATCGCGCACAGAGAAATGCGCAGTCCTCGGGCAATATGGGAGGATAAATACATTTCCTGCTTTACGCCTTATGCGTCTATACACAACTATGAATGCTGGATTATGCCAAAACAACATAAAGACAATATCACGCAATTAGATAAACACGAAAAAAAAACATTCGCAAAAATCTTAAAACACGTGCTCCGCAGAATCAGTGATCTTGGACTTTCGTATAACTATTATTTCCATCAAATCGTTTTTGATGAAAATCAGCACTTGTACATGAAAATAACTCCTCGCGGCCAATTCTGGGCAGGAGTTGAGATAGGGTCTGGGGTTATTATAAACACAATTGCCCCAGAAGAGGCGGCAGAATTCTACAAAAAAGGCCTCTAACCTTATTTGACTTTCAATTTCACAAACTTCCGTTTTCCTACCTGCACTATCATTTCTGGTTCAATTTCTATTTCCATCTTCCAATCGCTAATTACTTTATCATCCACTTTTACGCCTCCTTGTCCAATTAAGCGCTTGGCCTCTGATTTTGACACCGCAAGTTCAGTTTCCAAAAGAAGATCATCTATCTTCTTTTTTTTATCTTTTATCTTAATACATCTAATATCATCTGGCTTTCCTTTTTTAACAAACACATTATCAAATTCTGCTTCAGCATTGTCTGAATCTTTTTCAGAATGATAGAGCTTCACGATTTCACGCGCTAAATACGCTTTTGCATTGCGCGGATTGTCTCCATTTTTAAGTCCTTCGGCAATTTCATGAATTTCTGACATAGGAATATCCGTGCATAATTCAAAATACTTTATAATCAAATCATCTCTCATGGACATAATTTTGCCGAACATATCATTTGGCTTATCAGTGATGTCAATTGTGTTTCCATATGACTTGCTCATTTTCCTGCCATCAAGCCCCTCAATTAAAGGCGTGGTAACAACATGCTTAACTTTATTCTTATATGCTTTCAAAAGAGCACGTCCAGCCAGCATGTTAAATAATTGATCATTGCCGCCGATTTCAACATCAACTTCAAGTTCCACTGAATCATATCCCTGCATCAAAGGATATAAAAATTCATGCAAACCAATCGGCTTTCCGTCTTGCAAACGCTTTTGATATAAATCACGCTCTATCATCTGCTGTACAGTAAACTGCTGGGCCAATTTTGCTACATCATCAAATGATAATTTCTCAAGCCATTTATGATTATATACAATTTCGGCATTAGAAAAATCAATAATTTTTGCTGCCTGGTCTTTGTAAGTTTCAAAATTCTTCTCAATCTCATCCTGATTCATTGGCTGTCTCATTGATTCTTTGTCTGAAGTGTCCCCTATCCGGGCTGTGAACGAACCAACCAAGAATATTACTTCATGCCCAAGTTCTGCAAAATCACGCAACTTGCGCAAAGGAATCGCGTTTCCAAGATGTATTTGCGTTGAAGTTGGGTCAATTCCAAAATACACCCGCAGTTTCTTTTTAGAATCAAGCAGTTTTTCCAAGTCCTTGCGCACTATGACGTCTTCAACCGCGCGGTCTAATATTTCTTGTTTTTGTTTGCCCTGCACTTTTTTTCGTTCAGAAAATATAGTGCAGGGTTCTTGTTTGTTTGGCATATATTTGTTATGTTGTCTTCTATATAAGATTATAATCTTTAATTGAAAAATTTGCAAAAAAAATGTATAATTAAGCCATTCAATTAACACATAGTCAAGCATGCCAATACCACACCTCCAACATAATCGTTCGTGGAAAGACAAACATTCAAATTACACGCACAGAACAATCAGCAGTTCACATAAATCATCGCGCGGACCAAATAAAAAAAGGCCAAGACCGACTAATATAAAAGAACTTGCTGTATTTTTATTTCCATACGCGCTAATGGCCGCAGGAGCAAGTATTTTGATTATACTTATAATGTTCTTGTGGTATTCACGCGATATTCCAAGACCAGATAAAATTATAGACAGATCAGTCGCGCAATCAACAAAAATTTACGACAGGACAGGCGAGCATCTCTTGTTTGAAGCGTTTGACACGCAAAGAAGGACGATTATTGGACTAGATGAAATCCCTGAATATGTAAAATGGTCAACTATTTTAATTGAAGACAAAAAATTCTATGAGCATGGCGGATTTGATATGAAAGGAATTGTCCGCGCAATCATAAAAGACATTCTTTCCCTCTCAAAAGCAGAAGGCGCCTCAACTTTAACCCAGCAATTAGTTAAAAACGCGCTTCTCTCAAATGATAAAGCATGGTCAAGAAAAATAAAAGAGCTAGTTCTTGCTTATCAAATTGAAAGAAAATTTTCAAAAGACCAGATTCTGCAGATGTATTTTAATGAAATACCCTATGGATCAAGCGCATATGGAATTGAATCAGCTTCTCAATTCTATTTTGGATCAAGCGCAAAAGATTTGACCATTGCCCAAGGAGCAACTTTAGCTGCCCTGCCTCAAGCTCCAACATATTACTCGCCTTATGGATCTCATCTTGAAAATCTATTAGGTAGAAAAGATTATATAATCTCTCTTCTTCAGGAAACCGGATATATCACAGAAGAACAAGCGCAAGAAGCTTATGAAGAAAAATTGGAATTTTCTGAAAAATCCAATTTAATAAAAGCTCCGCATTTTGTGATTTGGGTTCGCGAACAGCTGGCAGAAAAATACGGAGAGCGCGAAGTTGAGCAAGGCGGTTTGCGCGTGATTACAACTTTGGATTGGGAAATGCAGCAGCACGCGGAAGAAGCTGTTGAATATTTTGCTGAAACTAACCAAAAAAACTATAATGCCGCAAACGCGGCTTTGGTCGCGATTGATCCAAAAACAGGACAAATTTTAGCCATGATTGGCTCTAAAGATTATTTTAACGAAGAAATTGATGGTAATTTTAACGTTGCTGTCCAAGGCAAACGCCAGCCAGGATCATCGTTTAAGCCATTTGTATATGCGACAGGTTTTGAACAAGGATATACGGACAAAACAACTCTTTGGGATGTTGTGACAGAATTTGGTGAAAAAGCAGACGGAGAGCAATACGAACCGAATAATTATGACTTAAAAGAACGCGGACCTGTTTCTGTGCGCACAGCGCTTCAGGGATCAATTAATATTCCTGCCGTTAAAATGCTTTATCTTGTAGGGCCGAATAATGTCATAAAAAACGCGGAAGATTTTGGGTACACAACTTTTGATGATCCAGAAAGATATGGATTATCTCTTGTCTTGGGCGGCGCTGAAGTTAAATTGATTGAACATACTAACGCGTACGCAATACTTGCCAATAAAGGCGTAAAGCATGAAATTTCATCAATCCTTAAAATTGAGGGTGCAAAAAATAAAGTTCTTCAAGAATGGAAAGAGCAGGATGGAGACAAAGTTATGGAAGAAGATATTGTCCAAATTGTAACTGATATCCTGTCAGACAATGAAGCGCGCGCGCCTTTCTTTGGAGAAAACAATTATTTAACTATTGGCTCTCGTCCTGTTGCCGCTAAAACAGGAACAACAAATGATTACAGAGACGCGTGGCTTATGGGCTATACCCCGTCACTCTCTGCTGGAGTATGGGTTGGAAACAATGACTTTTCAGCAATGAAGCGCGGAGCAGGCGGCTCTGCTGTTGCCGCTCCTATTTGGAATAGATTCATGCGCAATGCTTTAGATGGGACTCAAACAGAACAATTTGAAAAACCAGAGATAGAATATCCTGATAAGCCGATTTTGCGCGGAGACATGCAAGACGGCACTCTTATAAAAATTGACAGAGCATCTGGACTTTTAGCAACAGAATTCACGCCAGAAAGCTTTATTGAAGAAAAGAACTTCCGCACAGGGCATAATATTCTGCATTATATTGATCCAGAAAATCCGCAGGGACCTGAGCCCGATGAAAACAACAGGGATCCTATGTATCCTAAATGGGAGAAAGCTGTTCAAAAATGGATGGAAGAAAATGAATGGCAAGCTGATGAAGGAGAAATTCCAACTGAGTATGATAATCTGCATATTTTTGAAAATAAGCCATCAATCTCCATTTTCTCTCCTTTTGAAGGCGAAACTTTATCAAGCGACATTATTAGCTTTAAAGTAGAAGCGCGCGCGCCGCGCGGCATATCGCGCATTGAATTTTATGTTGATGGCCAGTTAATCGCAGAAAGCAGGAACGCGCCATATACTGGCAGATATATTCCAGACCCAACGCAAACAAGCGGATTCCGCACTGTTAAGGCAATTGCTTATGATGATATTGACAACAATGAAAGCGCGAGCATTAACTTTAATCTATTTTTAAAAAAAACAAACCTGTCTGTTGATTGGCAAAAGCCAAATACAGGAGAAATCTTTGATGAAACAGAGTTCCCTATTCAAATAAAGCTTGAAGTGCCTGATGATATTTCAAAAGTTGAATTATTCGCAACTCCAAAAAACGAGCCATCCAAATACACGCTTATACGCACAATCAGCGCTTCGCATAATATCATTGATACTTTCTGGAGCACTATTCCAAATATTGCCGGCGAATATGAAATATATGCTGTCCTATGGAAAGATAATACGCCTCACAGAGTTAAAGGCATAAATATCGAGCTTGATGTGCCTGAATCAGAAGACGAAGTTGAATAATCGCATCAAAATCAATGCACTATTCATATAATTATACCTTACACTATAAAGCGCAACTGAACAACCTTGTCAGCTCCAAACTTATCAGCCAGAGCGCGCAAAATATCCTGCTCGCGCATCTTTAATTCATTAGAAGCCGAACCAGAAAGAGAGGCCACCCATAGCACATGGTCTTTCACGTATATTGCCCTGCAATGCTTGCTAGCTTGCCCCAGAATATTGCGCGCGATTTTATCAAATTCTTCACAAATAAGCGCATCAGAAATCTGTTGCGCTATGCCTGCTTTTTTGATTATTTTTGGAATCAAATTCCCCAAAGGCTCCCACATGCTATTGTTTAATAGGCATTACAAGATAAATGTATTTACCCTTTTCTATTGGATTAAAAACCCCGGGAGAATTGCTTCCATCAAGTAAAATTTCAACTTCAGACCCACTGATGGCTGATAAGCCATCCAACACATATCTGTAATCAAAAACAATATCAACGTCGCGGTCAAAAATTTTGGCTGGAACCTCAATCACATTCTCTCCAATCTGCGAAGCGCTCGCTGAAACCAAAATCTTATCAGAAGAAAACTGGAAACTCACATGATTAAGGCCTTGTCTGCAGAAAAGGGAAGCCGACTTAATAGCCCTGATCAAAGGGTCCTTATCAAGCACGACTTTTGTGCTGTTTTTCTTTGGAATAATCTCTTTGTAATCCGGGAAAGTTCCCGCAATCACGCGAGATATAAGTTCAACCTCGCCAACACTAAACAAAACTTGATTTTCATTGACAGAAATCAAAATCTCGCCTTCTTCATGGCCTAAAATTCTTGCTAATTCCTGAACAGTGCGCAAAGGAACAATAATTTCTCTTGGCTGCTTTATTTCTTGCTTTAATTCCATCTTTCTCTCTGCTAATCTATAGCTATCTGTTCCAACTAGAGTGATTATTTTTTCATTAAAAGACATTAAAACGCCAGAAAGCTCTGGCCGCGCATCGCTAATAGACACAGCAAATAAAACTTGATTTAATGCCTCTCTGAATTCAGGAACATCCAAAACATAACTTTCATCTGCTTCAATGCTAGGAATTACTGGAAACTCTTCAGCAGCCAAGCCCTGAATTTTTGTCTGCTGGCTACCCGCGCGAACTCGAAGATGATCTCCTTCTAATTCAAGGGATACTGTGTCAGAAGACAATAAATTAACATAATCAAAAAACAAACGGCCATTCACCGTAAAAGTGCCTTCTGTTTCAATTTTTCCGCGCACATCAGCATTTATTCCTACTTCAAGATTTGTCGCGCTAATTCGCAAAGCGCCTTCTTTAGAAGAAAGAAGAATATTGGATAAAATAGGCAACGTACCCCCCTTTGTTGCGATTGGACAAACTTTAGATAACGCACTTGCCAGATTTTCTTGGGTACATGATAGCTTCATGCCTTAATATTATCCTATATATGCAAAAATAGGAACACACATGCATTCCACAGAATATCCCCAACAAGATAATATGGAATTATCTATATTTATCACGAACAGACAGAACTATGCGCATAATCTTGCTTAAATGCCCGTGTTTGCGGATTTTCAAAAATAATTCTGTCCAGCACGCATATTGAAAAGTCGCTAAAATACTTCCAAATAAAAGCAACGCAACAAAAGCAACTATTTCGCCAACCCAAAGAAGTGTAATTGTAATATTTTGATAATTATCCTGCAAAAAAGATGCTAATAAAATAAACGGCACAGAGAACAATACGATCAAAAGAATTATTACAGCGCCCGCGAGAATATTGATTATAAAAACTATGATTGCTAATTCAATTGATATAAGCCAGTTATCAGCAAACAACTGCAAAGCATGTATAATTGATGATTTCCATGATTTTCTATCAAGCATGTGGTAAGCAATCGCGTATTTTGAAATCAAAGACGCAATTATTAAAAAAGGAACGCCAACAATAAAAAATGCTAAAACACCGGCAACCCATGGATCAAGAAAATACATCATAAGAGCGCCTATTGGAATTCCAATAACAGCAAAAGCAAAAAACGCGCCTAATCTTGTTGTTAAAATAATCGCAAGCAAAGAGAAAAAAGAGGAGCTTCCTTTAAAAAAATGCTCGCTTAAATCCGTTCTATCCATGCCGCCGGAAAGAGCAATAGCGCGAATTATGGCGCCTTGGGCTGATACAGCCAGCCACACAAGAGCAAAAAGAATTACTCCTAATAATATAATCAATGGCAGATTATCATGAACAGGCGCAAATAAATTTGAAACTAATCTAATTATATTGCTCCCTCCAGTGCCAAAAGCTGAAATCAGACCTTCTGAAATCTCCAATGTTCCGGTTGAGAGCCTATTGAATTGAGTTAATATGAATTCTAATTCACCGCCATTTCCCAAAAACGCAGCCAAAAATCCCAATATCCAAAAATGAACATTGTTTCTTGTTGTATTCCACGCGCGCAAGATGATATCGCGATACAAAGATTGAGAAAGCATATTTTTATTTATTTTTATCTTTGTAGATATTATATCAGAAATTATAAAATCACGCCATTAGCTCTTCAAACTCATTTTTCTCAATAGTTTCTTTTTCTAATAATACTGATACGATTTTCTCTAGTTTTTCCTGAGCGCCGTCCAAGGTCTTGTTTGCTCTTAAATATGCTTCATCTAAAAGGCGGGAAATCTCTTCATCAATAAGCTGCGCATATTTTTCGCCATAATCCCTCTGCTCTCCAAATTCTCTGCCTAAAAAGACTAATTCATCTTTATCTCCAAAAGTTCTAGTTCCTAATTTTTCGCTCATTCCGTATTCTGTCACCATCTGGCGGGCAAGATTAGTTGCTTTTTTCAAATCAGAAGAAGCGCCTGTTGTAATGTCCTTAAATATCTTTTTTTCAACAGCATGGCCAGCAAGAAGAACAGCTAAGTCGGCTAAAAATTCTTTTCTGCTGTGAAATCTCTTTTCTTCAGTTGGAAGCTTAAGAGTATATCCTCCTGACCTGCCGCGAGACACAATTGATATCTTATGAATGGGATCAGCTTCTTCCAGCAAATGCGCGACCAAAGCATGTCCTGCTTCGTGGTATGCTGTTATTTTCTTTTCTTTCTTGTTTAATATCCACGATCGCCTTTCAGGCCCTAGCATAACTTTTTCAATGCTCTTTGCAATTGAATCTTGCCTGATTTTAGACTCATTCTGCCTAGCTGTTAAAATTGCGGCTTCATTAAGAATATTATAAAGATCAGCCCCTGAAAATCCTGGAGTTCTTTCAGCAATCGCGCGCAAATCAACATCTTGCGCCAAGGGCTTGTCTTTTGCGTGAAGTTTTAGAATCGCGTCCCTCTCTTTGATATCCGGCAAGTCAATTTCAACCCTGCGATCAAATCTTCCAGGCCGTAAAAGAGCTGGATCTAAAACATCCGGCCTGTTAGTTGCCGCGATTATAATTACATTAGTATCGCTATCAAATCCATCCATCTCAACTAAAATCTGATTCAATGTCTGCTCTCGTTCATCATGAGAGCCTCCAAGCCCTGTGCCCCTCTGGCGGCCCACGGCGTCTAGTTCATCTATAAATACAATGGCAGGAGCGCTCTTTTTTGCCCTTTTGAATAAATCGCGAACTCGCGACGCCCCAACGCCAACAAACATTTCAACAAATTCAGACCCAGACATATGAAAAAATGGAACCCTAGCTTCTCCTGACACTGCTTTTGCTAAAAGAGTTTTTCCTGTTCCAGGAGGACCAACAAGCAAAACTCCTTTTGGAATCCTAGCTCCAAGCTTTTGAAACTTTTGCGGCTGCTTTAAAAACTCAACAATTTCTACTAATTCCTGCTTTGCCTCTACAGATCCAGCTACATCGGTAAATGTTGTAATTTTTTTCTTTTTTCCATCTTTTTCTGGCTTTTCCTCGCGAGCCGTGCTTTGTCCGAACATCATTGCTTTATTATTAGCGCCTTGAACCTGCCGCATCATAAACCAAATAAAAAATACAATAAAAAGCAAAGGAATCAAAAATGGAACAATTGCCCCAATCCAAAATCCCGCGCCTGAAGGGTCTTTTGACTCAATACTAACATTCGCAATCTGTTCATCGCTGACACCGTAGAATTTAAGCAATCCAGCTAAAGATTCTCCGTCCTCTTTTCTGGATTTTTTATTAGATCCATCATTATATTTTACATACAATATATTGCCTTCAACCCCAATGCTTTCAACTTCTCCTGATTTTATTGAAGACACCATATCTCCAAACCCAGTTTCTTGTTCTTGTTCCCATGGATTATTGAACGCGCTTAAAAACCCTGCGATTATCAAGAATACCAGAAAAAAAACTAAGAAATTTTTTATAATGCTATGCATATATTTTTATTGCGCAAGTCCTAATCCTAAGCGATGAGCCGCTGGCTCCAAAGAAAGAATTTTGAACTTCCGAATTTCCCCAACTTTAAAAACCTTGCTTAATTCAGTTTCCTTGTCTTTTTCAAATTCAGACACATGAGCCAATCCATGAATATCTTGGTCTAGCTCAACAAACGCGCCATAAGGATTTATCTTCAAAACCTTCCCTTCCACCTTATCTCCGACTTTATATTTTTCTGAAGCTTTTGTCCACGGATCATCAACTAACTTTTTAAGGGAAAGGGATACTCTGCCGTCATCAATGGAAATAATTTTTGCTTCAATCTCATCCCCAACTTTTACCACGTCAGATGGATTATCAATCCTCTGCCAAGCAAGCTCTGAAATATGAACAAGGCCTTCAAGTCCGTCTCCAAATTCTACAAATACTCCGAAATCAACAACACCAGTCACCCTTCCTTGAATAGTGCCTCCAACTTCATAGTTTGAAAGAAGCGCGTTCTGCTCTCTTTCCCATGCAGCTTTTTCAGACACAATAAGCTTTTCTTCCTTTTCGCGGACCGTGATTACTTTTACTCGAAATAATTGATCAATATACGTTTTTAGTCTGTCTAAAATACGATTCTTGTCTCCTCCTTCTACTCGAGGATAATGCTCTACTGTTAATTGGGATACTGGCAAAAATCCTTCAACGTTTCCAACTTTGATCATTAATCCGCCTTTATTGGCATCAATAATTTTTGCATCCACAACTTCTCCATTTGATAAAAGTTCTGATAAATAATCCCATGCTTTTCTGTGTCCTGCCTGCCTGAATGACAATTCAAGCATTCCTTGCTCATTTTCAAGATCTAAAACAGTTGCTTCTACTTTTTCGCCTTTTGCAAGGCGGGAATACTGTCCTGATTCATCATCCAGCTCTTTTCCGCGCACAAGGCCAGTAATTCTGCCATCCATGTCAACAACAATTCCATTTTTAGAAATATCTAAAACAGTGCCGCTCACAAGTTCGCCAACCTTTGGCAAAGAGAATGTTGATTTGTCTTTAAAAACATCATCCATCTCTTTTGATGCATGCTTAAAGCGAATAGTCGCGTTATGTCCTTTTGATTCGTCTTTTTTGCCAGCTTCTTGTTCTTGTTCTTGAAAATTCAAATCAGATTTTAGTCTATTATCAGTTATTATCATAGTAATAAATTGTAGTCCCCTTTTTTCTTTATAAACAGCAAGAAAAAGGAGAATTAATAATAAAATTAATTATAAGAAAGCAATGCTTAGTATACGCAAAATCCCGAATTTTTGCAAGCTTACTATCTAAAAAACCCTTTACCCAGCACGAAAAAAGCTTTGGTGCTGGGTTTACTTTTGCTCTAAAATTATGTATTATTAAAGTATGATAAAGGCATTTTTTACTTGTTTAGCGACGTAGAGCGAGAGAAATGGAAAAGCTTATTTTTTCCATTTCCGAGCCGAGGAGCTAACATGTACTCATGTAATATGATCATAGAATTACTAGGCCTATCAGGCGTAAAAATACAATCAAATAATACAGTAATCCTTCTCTCTCCTCCTTCAGAGAAAAGCGAAATTCGAGCAAGCAGATTTAAGGCAGATTGCATTGTTTTAGGCAATCCTAACGACAAAATCAATGTTGATCCAAGAGAAGAAAAGCTCTTTATTGTCGACTCTACAGGAGAATATGAAACTAGTGGAATATTCATTTATTGCATATCCAATCCTGAAAAAGGAAACCCAACTTCTTTAATGTCTTTAATAAAAATTGAAGGAATATCGATTGCGCATTTAGCTTGTCTTGGTAATGATTTAACTGACAATCAATTAGAGCTTTTTGAAGGAGCTGATATTTTAATTATTCCTGTTGGGGGAAAAGACGTTTTAGACGCAAAACGCGCAAAAGAAATAATTGAAAAAATTGAGCCAAGAATTGTTATTCCAATGCATTTTGCGCAAAAAAACCTTAAAACAGCTTATGACTCGCAAGAAAAATTCTTTAAAGAAATTGGATCAAACCCTGAAGCGCAAGACAAGGCAAAAATCACTAAAAAAGAACTGCCACAAGAAACAATGGAAGTTATAAATTTAAAAATATGAGCAAAAAACAAAAAAAAGAACAAATGCAGATATTAATTTCAGTTGCTTTAAGCATGATAATTATCATAAGCATGTGGGCAATTTGGTTTTATCCAGCAAGTATTTCAACTAATAATAAAAGCTCGCTTGGATTTACCAAATTTACAAAAGATATTATAAATTCCTTATCAATATTCCAAGATAAATCAAATAAAGAAGCTGAAATTGATGTTGATGATTTACGAGAAAGGGTGTTTGGAGACAAAATTGAAAGATAAATATGCCTGAAAAAGACAAATCAGCCGTGAAAGCGGAACAAGATACAATTAAAAAAGAAGAGATAACCCTTGCAAAAATAATGCCAAGACCGATTGTAAAAGAAATGGAGCAATCATATTTGGATTACGCAATGAGTGTTATCATATCCCGAGCCTTGCCAGATGTTCGTGATGGATTAAAACCAGTTCACAGGCGCATTCTTTATGCAATGTGGGCATTGGGATTGAAGTCAGGTGGAAAATTTAGAAAATCAGCAACAGTTGTTGGCGAGGTTTTGGGTAAATACCATCCTCACGGAGACACCGCTGTTTATGATTCCTTGGTACGAATGGCGCAGGACTTTTCAATGCGCGCGCCTTTGGTTCATGGGCAAGGAAACTTTGGATCAATGGACGGAGACGGTGCTGCTGCAATGCGCTATTGTATTACTGGCGATTCTCTCCTCCTAACTGACAAAGGAATTATTCCGATTGAAAGTATTGCGCGAGACGAAGAAGCAAATATCAATCTGCGTGTTCTTAATTATCAAGGTAAAACCGTAAAAACAAACAAATTCTTTAACTCTGGAAAACACCCAATCATTAATATTGCAACAGAGCAAGGGTATAATATACGTGGATCCTACAACCACCCAATTTTAGTATGGCGCTTGAACGAATTCGGTCAGCCAGATTTTGGATGGAAACTTTTGGAAGACATTACCACGGATGACTGTGCAATTATCAACCGAGGCGCTTCTCTTTTTGGCAAGCAAAATCTTAGCTTAAAAGCATATCGCCCTAAACTTGGCAAAAAACGCAAAAATATTAAATTACCTAAAACAATGAGTAAAGATTTGGCTTTTTTGCTTGGCGCGCTAACTTCAGAAGGAAGTTTCAGCCGAGGCCAAATCTCTTTTAATAACCAAAATGAAATATTCTACAACAAAGTAAAAAATATAATAATAAAAGAATTTTTAGGGGTTCAACTATATGAAAGAAATATGAAAGGAAGCTGCCAAGAACTAAGTATATACCATCAGCAAGCAGTTGAGTTTTTGCATGCAATAGGCCTTTCTAAAACAAAGTCAGACAAAAAAAACATCCCATTCTCCGTGCTTGCCTCGCAAAAAAATTGTATAAAACAATTTCTTGTCGGTCTTTTTGAGGGCGATGGGTCGGTTATATGCAAAAAGGACAAACGACACAATGGGGAATCTATTGAATTAATATATAATTCAAAAAGCGAGCAATTGATTAGCGAACTCAAAACAGTTTTGCTTAACTTTGGTGTGGCAACTACATCACCATATCAAGATAAACGCAATCAATGCTATAAGCTAATCATATCCGGTGTTGATAGTATCTATAATTTCTATAAAAACATAGGGTTTTTCTCAAAAAATAAAAAAGAAAAACTGCAACACATAGAAAATATAAGCACAAAAAGGATGAGTAAAAATGACTGGATACCGCATATAACCAAATATCTAAGAAAAAACTATGCGCACAAGTTTATACAAAAACACAACTTGGACCGCTACAACAACCTCAAAAGACACCGCAATGCACTAAGGGCCATTCTGAATCCGCGTGATATGCGCATGGTTGATTGGTTATTAAAAAATAAATTCTTTTTTAATAAAATAAAAACAATTGAGCGCCCAAAAACAGAAGAAAATGTGTATTCAATCAAAGTAAACACTAGCTGCCATTCTTTTATTGCAAATGGTTTTATAAATCACAACACAGAAGTAAAACTAGCGCGCGTTGCGGAAGAAATGCTTACTGGCCTTGAAAAAGAAACAGTCGATTTTGCGGACAATTATGATAGCACGCAAAAAGAGCCAACCGTGCTTCCCGCTAATCTGCCAAATCTGCTTTTGAATGGAACGCTCGGCATTGCCGTTGGAATGGCGACAAATATTCCGCCTCATAACTTAACAGAGCTATGCGACGGCATTACTGCCTTAATTGATGATAATGATATTGA
>JAHJSI010000005.1 GCA_018830465.1 Patescibacteria group bacterium
GGTCGACCTCTGGCCGACAAACGAAAAAATAATATACAAGTATATAATTACGAAGGATTATGGTCTTTGTTCGCTGAAGGAGAATTCAATACAGTGTTTGCTTATGATGAGTCAATCATGAAAAAGAAGATAAAAGCAATCTCAGTTCAAGAATCCCAGATCTCGCGCACTAGATTTGATGTAGCCGCGAAATCACTAGCTCGCTTGCGCGCGACAATTGTTCCAGAACAGGCGCTTGTTGGGTATGGAGCAAAAGCGCCTAAGCTAGGAAAGTATTTTGAGTTATTTAATCTTACTTCAATATAAATATAATTGATTACAATTAGGTGGAATTTATGAAACAAATAATTAATAAAGTATTTGATCTTATAGATAAAACAGGGGACAGATGCATTATTTTGTCAGAAGACAGCGATAATGCCTATGCAATCATGTCATTGCAGGAATATGAGCGCTTGGCTCTTGGCAATTCAGACTTAATTGACTTGACAGAAGACCAATTTTTAGATAAAATCAATCGCGACATTGCAGTGTGGAAAAGCCAACAAAATAAAGAGGATGATGATAATCTTATTACTGATGAACTAGATAAAAATGATGAATATAATGATGAAGATATAGGTATGGATTTTGATAATAATTTGGCTAATACTAGCCAAAATTATAACTGGAAAAAAGAAGAAATAGAAGAAGAAGATCCTTATTATTTTGAAAAAGTATAAATACATACTTGCATTATTTCTATTTTTTGTTATAATTTTTAAGTTATAAATTAATATTTAAAGAAAAAAATTAATATGGCAGAAGAATTCAAACGATCAAAACCACATCTTAATGTGGGAACCATTGGCCACGTTGACCATGGTAAAACAACCCTTACAGCAGCAATGCTTAAAGTATTAGCTGCAAAGGGATTAGCAGCTGTTGAGAAAACAGTTGAAGAAATTGACAATTCTCCAGAAGAAAGAGAGCGTGGCATTACTATTGCTACAGCTCATGTTGAATATGAGTCAGAAAAGCGGCATTACGCGCACGTTGATTGTCCAGGACACGCTGATTATGTAAAGAACATGATTACAGGAGCTGCCCAGATGGATGGCGCGATTTTAGTTGTATCAGCAACTGACGGGCCTATGCCCCAGACAAGAGAGCACATCTTGCTTGCTAGACAAGTTGGCGTGCCTTATATTGTTGTATTTATCAACAAAGTTGATCAAGTGTCAGACCCTGAATTAATTGATCTTGTTGAAGAGGAAATTCGCGATCTTCTAAAGAAGTATGAATTTCCAGGAGATGATACAGCTATTATCCGCGGAAGCGCGCTTAAAGCGCTTGAAAATCCGACTGATGAGGCAGCTTCAAAGCCGATTATGGATTTGATTACGGCGCTGGATGAAAAAATTCCAGAGCCAGTTCGAGACACTGAAAAGCCATATTTGATGCCTATTGAAGATATTTTCTCAATTGAAGGAAGAGGAACAGTTGTAACTGGAAGAATTGAGAGAGGAATTGTGAAAGTAAACGAAGAAATTGAAATTGTTGGAATTAAAGACACGACAAAAACCGTTGTCACTGGCATTGAAATGTTCAACAAGAGTTTAAAGGAAGGAAGAGCAGGAGACAACGCTGGAATCCTGTTGCGCGGAACAAAGAAAGAAGATGTTGAAAGAGGACAAGTTCTTGCAAAGCCAGGAACAATTACTCCACACACTGAATTTGAAGCTCAAACATATGTGCTTTCAAAAGAAGAAGGCGGAAGACATACTCCATTTTTCAAGGGCTATAAGCCGCAGTTTTATATCAGAACAACTGACGTAACTGGAGAGGTAGAGCTGCCAGAAGGAACAGAAATGGTTATGCCTGGAGACGAGATTGGATTTAAAGTAAAACTTGGCGCGCCAGTTGCTCTTGAAGAGCAGCAAAGGTTCGCTATTAGAGAAGGCGGAAGAACAGTAGGAGCCGGAGTTGTGACGAAAATTATTAAATAATGTGTATTAGCATAGGCACGCGCAATCGCGCGTGCCTATGCGATTGATAATAAAATACATGGCAGAAAAACAAGATCAAAAGGAAGTTGCACCAAAACAAAGGATTAGAATAAAAATTCGCGCCTATGATAGCAAGATCATTGACCAGTCAACACGCACTATTATTGATACTGCGTCTAGAAGCGGCGCTGAAATTTCTGGCCCAATTCCTTTGCCAACAGAAAAAACAAAATACACTGTTAACAAATCAACATTTGTGCACAAGAATGCTCGCGACCAATACGAGATGCGCGTGCACAAGAGATTAGTAGATATTATTGATCCAACGCCAAAAACAGTAGATTCGCTAATGAACTTGAATCTTCCATCTGGCGTGGACATTGAGATAAAAATGTAGGTAGATAATATGCATACCAATGATGTCCTAAATAAGGTGACAGTTGGCACGGCATGATATCTATTTCAGGAGTTCAAACTTTTCTTAATAAATTAACTAAAAAATACGATTCATTAGAATTGTAGACAGTTGCGTGTTTAGAAAAGTTTGGGCCTCTATGGTTCAAATTTTTAATTTTTTATGAAAATACTTTTAGGAAAAAAACTTAATATGACGCAGATTTACGCGGAAGATGGAAGCGTTGTTCCTGTCACCGCTGTAAAAGTTGGCAATGGTGTCGTGGTTCAGATTAAGAATGAAAAAAAACAAGGTTATAACGCTGTTCAGTTAGGTTTTTCCGAAGGAAGCCAGCCAAAGGCTGGCCATCCTCTGGCTGGCAAGCATGTAAGCAAGTCTGTGGCAGGGCATCTAAAGGGTTTAGTAGATGGTCCAGTAAAATTAATAGAAATGCGCGTTGAAAATGTTGAAAAATTTGAAAAAGGACAAAAGTTTGGATTAGACAGTTTTGAGAAGGGCGAGAAGGTTTCTGTTTCAGGATTAACAAAAGGACAAGGTTTTGCTGGAGTTATAAAGCGTCATAATTTTTCAGGAGCTGACGCGTCACATGGAACAAAGCATCACGAAAGATCTCCTGGATCAATTGGCGCGACAGATCCTGCAAGGGTATTTCCTGGAAAGAAAATGGCTGGGCATATGGGAAACGTTCGCGCGACAGTTAAAAATTTAGAAATTGCGGAAATTGACAAAGAAAACGGAATTATTAAAATTAAAGGCGCTGTTCCCGGAGCAAGAAATGGTTTAGTTGAAATTCGCGGGGAAGGAGATATGTCCGCCCAAGGCGGATCCGCCTTGGGCGGAAAAGCTGTTGAATCAGAAAACAAAGAAGTAAAAAAAGATGATAAAGATGACAAAAAGGATGTTTCAAAGATGCAAGATGATAAATAATGTATGCCTAAAGTAAAAACATACAATTTAGAAGGTGTGGAAACTGGTGTTGTGGATTTGGATGATAAGGTATTCAATGAGAGCGCAAAGTCAGAATTGATTTGGCAGGTGGTTCGAGTTGCTCAAGCGAATAAGCGCCAGCCATTAGCGCACACTAAAGATCGGGGAGATGTTCGCGGCGGCGGAAAAAAGCCATGGAGACAAAAAGGAACAGGAAGAGCTCGTCATGGCTCTATCCGTTCACCATTATGGAAAGGCGGGGGAGTTACTTTCGGTCCTCTTAAAGAAAATGTTACAAAACTTTCAATTCCATCAAAAATGAAGAAAAAGGCCTTGCGCGCTGTTGTTTCTGATCGCGTTAAAGATGAAAAGTTTATTGTTATTGATGATTTAGGAAAAATAGAAAAGCCGTCAACTAAAAAAATGGCAGAGTTTTTGAAAAAATTAAAGATTGCCTCAAGGAAAGTATTGTTTATTTCAGATAAAGGTCTGGAAAAAACAATATTGTCTTTAAGAAATCTGTCAAAGACAAAATCAATCCGTCTGGAAAATATAAATATTTTAGATTTAATGGGTTCTTCCGTGATTATCATAGCTAAGGATTCAATTAAGAAATTAGAAAAGCAGATGTCATAATAGTATGTTGAAATTTTTGAAAAATCCATTTGGCAAAAAAGAGGAAAATACGCAAAGAAAAACAGCTGATAAAGAGCTAGTGGATGTTAAAGATACAAATCAGCCAAAGGCTGGTCAGCGCCCCGTCGCTAAAGCTATGGAGCGTCAGCGACCTCTGGCTGAGAAAAAAGAGCATACTTCTGGAAAAGACAAGAGTACGCCGAAAGAAAAACCCGCGCAAGGCGGACCTTCCAAGCATAAAGAAGAAAAAAAGCTTGAGGCAGGTTATGGAATTATTTTAAAGCCCCATGCAACAGAAAAGACAGCTGCATCAGGATCTTTTGACACTTATTCATTTATTGTCGCGAGAAGAGCGAATAAGATTGAGATTAAAAAAGCATTTTGGAGAATGTATGGAATTAAGCCGACAGGAATACGGGTTATTAACATGTCAGCCAAAAAAGTTAATTTTAAACGTCAGGCCGGAGTAAAGCCCGCGTGGAAGAAAGCATATATCCGAGTTCCAAAGGACAGTAATATTTCAGTTTACGAAGGAGTATAATTATGCCTATAAAGCGATACAAACCAACAACAGCAGGAAGACGGGGAGCGTCTGTGCTTAAGCGTGAAAAACAAGGTGAACAGAATCGAGCGCGCAAATTAATTCAGAAGATTCAATATAAGGCGGGAAGAAATAATTCTGGAAAAATTTCAGTGCGGCACAAAGGCAATAGGCCAAAACGCGCGTATAGGATTATTGATTTTCTAAATCCGATTGAAGACAAAAAAGCAGAAGTAATTGGAATTCAATATGATCCAAACAGAAGCGCTGATATTGCGTTGATAAAATACGAAGATGGAAGTTTAGCATATAATTTAGCAGTAAATGATTTAAAAGTTGGCGATATTGTAGAAACAAGCAGAGAAAGAGTTTTAGATATTCAGCCGGGAAACAGGATGATAATGAAAAATATTCCAGCTGGAATTACTATCTGTAATATTGAATTAAGTCCAAAATCAAAAGCATCAGTTGTTAGAAGCGCTGGATCGAATGCAACAGTTTTATCAAGCGAAGCTGGATTTGTGCAAGTAAAGATGCCTTCAAGCGAGATAAGAAAGTTCAATCAAAATTGCTTGGCAACAATAGGACAAGTAAGCAACACAGATTGGAATCTTATACGTTTAGGAAAAGCAGGCAGAATGCGCCTTAGAGGAGTGCGCCCAACAGTTCGCGGCAAGGCAATGAATCCAGTTGATCACCCTCATGGAGGAGGAGAAGGAAGATCGCCAATTGGAATGAAACATCCAAAAACTCCTTGGGGCAAGCCTGCTTTAGGTGTTCTGACTAGATCAAAAAACAAAGCATCTAATACTTTAATTATAAGACGTAGAAAGAAATAATATGCCAAGAAGTATTAAAAAAGGACCATTTTTAGACGAAAGACTGCTTGCAAAAGTAGCTAAGCTTGGAAATGATAAAAAAACTGTTATTAAAACATGGTCAAGACGCGCGACAATTACTCCTGAAATGGTTGGATATAAATTCGGCGTGCATAATGGAAAACAGCATACAGAAGTATTTGTTATTGAAAACATGGTTGGGCATAAGCTTGGAGAATTTTCTCCAACAAGAAAGTTTGTTAGACATGGCGGTAGAATGCAAAGAGAGCAAGAGCAAGCAGATTCTCAGAAAGAAACTGACGCGGCAAAATCAGAAAAAGCAGCTGAAGAGACTAAATAATAAATTATTATGGAAGCTAAAGCGCACCTAAAATTTACAAGAATCTCACCCCGCAAAGCGCGTCTAGTTGTTGGCATGATTTCTGGCAAGAAAATTGATGTTGCTCGCGATCAGCTTAGTGTTTCAGTAAAAAAATCAGCGCCAATTGTTTTAAAAGTTTTAAATAGCGCTATTCAGAACGCGGAGCATAATAAAAAATTAAAAGCTGATGATTTAATTGTTTCAAAGGCATTTGTTGATGAGGGCGCGACTTTGAAGAGATGGCGTCCAAGAGCGTTTGGAAAAGCAGCGCCAATTAGAAAAAGAACTAGCAGAATAACGGTTGTTGTTTCAGACGGACAAGATAATAAGGGCAATAAAGAGAATAAAGATAAGAAATCTTAATTTATAATATGGGACAAAAAATACATCCAAAAAATTTCCGGCTTGGAATTATTGAAACCTGGGCGTCAAAATGGTTTGCTCCTCGACAGATTTTCCGCGATTATTTAAGACAAGACGTAAAAATCCGTGAATTTTTGTTAAATAAATTAAAAGAAGCTAGAATTGAAAAAATTGGAATTGAAAGATCAGGAAAAGACAATGAAATTTCCATTAATATTCATACAGCCAAACCTGGAATGGTTATTGGAAGAGGGGGCGAGGGAATTGAAGAATTGAAAAAAGAAGTAGAGCAAAAAGTTTTATCAAACCAAGTTAAAGTAAAAGTGAATATTCATGAGGTTCGCCAAGCTTCTCTTTCCGCTGGAGCAATGGCGCAGAATATTGCTTCTGATTTAGAGAGAAGAATTCCATTCAGGCGCGCCGCTAAGCAAGCGCTTGAGAATATAAAAAAAGCAGGCGCAAAGGGAGTAAAATTGCAGCTTAAAGGAAGATTGAACGGAGCTGAAATTGCCAGGTGTGAAGTATTAAGCTGGGGAAGCGTTCCTTTGCATACTCTTCGCGCTAATATTGATTATGCCCACGCAGAAGCGAACACAACATATGGAAAAATCGGTGTTGGAACTTGGATTTATAAAGGAGAAGTTTTAGATGATCAAGATAAGAAAGAGAGCGCAGCAGGCGATGATGTGCTAAATCAAATTAAAAAAATAACTTCAAGAGAGAAATAATATGTTAATGCCACGCAAAGTAAAACACAGAAAAGCGCACAAAGGCAGATTGCGCGGACGGGCAGAGCGAAAAACAAACCTTTCGTTCGGCAGTTTTGGCTTGCGCGCGATTACTTCAAGCTGGATTTCTTCTAGGCAGATAGAATCAGCTCGTAGAGCTATGACAAGATACGTACAGCGTGGCGGAAAGATTTGGATTCGTATTTTTCCCGATAAACCCGTCACAGCTAAAGGATCTGAAGTTCCAATGGGATCTGGAAAAGGAAATGTGGATAGATATATCGCGCCAGTGCAAAGAGGAACAATTATGTTTGAAATGGATGGAGTAGAGCGCGATGTGGCTGAAAAAGCAATGAAATTAGCCGCGTATAAATTACCATTAAAGACGCAATTTGTTGAGAAAGATTAAAATGAACCCACCATCCACTAATTCTATTCACGAATATGCACGAATGTCTGCTAAGTACGATTATGTGTTGTTATAGAAATACCATCTAAAGTAGCATTAGTGAAAATTAGTGAATAAGATTAGTGGAAGGAGGTACAAATATTATTTATGAAATTTATAGATATAAAAAATTTATCAGAGCAGGAATTAAAAGATATGCTCTCAAAAAGTAAGTCAGAGTTAGTTGATTTGCGATTTAAGGCGCACTCAGGTACACTCAAGCAGGTAAGGCAGATCCGCTCTGTTAGAGGAGATATTTCGCGAATATTAACACTTTTAAGTCAATATGGAAAAGACAACAATACAAAATAAGCGGAGACTAGATGGAAAAGTTGTAAGCACTTCAATGCAGAATACTGCTGTCGTTAGAGTTGACAGGGTTAATGTCCATCCTAGATATAAGAAGAGGTACACAACAAGCAAAAAATACGCTTGCGAATGCAAAGGTATTGGTTTAAAGGTTGGAGATAATGCGACTATTGAAGAGACTCGTCCAATTTCTAAGACTAAAAGATGGAGAATAGTTGAAAATATATGATTCAATTCATGTCTAGAATTAATTGCGCGGACAACTCTGGAGCTAAGAAGCTGCAATGTATCACAGTTCTTGGTGGAAATAGAAAGAGGTATGCGAGAATTGGCGATTTAATGACTTTAGTCGTTAAAGAAGCGCAGCCATATTCAATGGTAAAAAAAGGTGATGTTGTTCACGGAGTTTTAGTGCGCCAAGCCAAAGAGCTTAGAAGGCGCGATGGATCCTATATTAGATTTGATGATAATGCGGCGGTTGTTTTAGTTGATAAAGAATCAAAAGATCCTAAAGGAACTCGTATATTCGGTCCAGTAGCGCGCGAACTTAGGTCAAAAGGATTTACAAAGATTGTTTCATTAGCGCCAGAGGTTTTATGAGGATAAAAACAGGCGACATAATTAAAGTGATAGCTGGAAAAGACAAAGGAAAAACTGGAAAAGTTTTACAGGTTTTGCCTAAGATTAATCGTGTTTCAGCTGAAGGAATTAATATTTTATCCAAACATTTGCGATCAAACGAGAAAGGAAAGCAAGGCCAAAGAATAGAATTTCCTTCTCCAATACAAATGTCAAATGTAATGCTTGTTTGTCCTCAATGTTCAAAACCAACTTCTGTTGGATATAAATTAGCAGAAGCAAAAGCAAACCAGCCAAAGGCTGGCCAGCCTTTGGCTGGAAAGCAGAGAATTTGCAAAAAATGCAAGCAAGAAATTTAATATGTTTAAATCAATTATTAAAAAATTTAAGGATGACGTAGCGCCTAAAAGAAAAGAGCTTTTTGGTATTTCAAATATTGAAGCTACGCCAAAGATTGAAAAGGTTGTATTGAATGTTCGCATAAAGCAGGGTGGAAACGTTGAAGAAGGCGCGATTTTAGAGACTCTTTCTAAAATTTCAGGCCAAATAGCGAATACAACAAAAGCAAGGATTTCAATTTCTAATTTTAAGATCCGCGAAGGTCAAGTTGTAGGCGCTAAAGTTACTTTACGCGCAAAACGCGCGATTGATTTTTTGGATAAAATGATTAATGTAACATTACCTCGCGTAAGGGATTTTAGCGGATTAGATAAAAAAGGATTTGACGGAAAAGGAAATTATACAATCGGATTTTCAGAACACAATGCATTTCCTGAAGTCGCGGGTGATGATGTTTCCAGACTGCATGGCATTGAAGTGACTATCGTCACCACAGCAGACAATGATGAACACGGATTTAATTTGCTTAAAACATTAGGATTTCCATTTAAGAAATAATAATATGGCAAGAACAGCATTAAAAGTAAAAGCGAGAAGAACACCCAAATTTTCTACTAGAAAAGTGAGGCGGTGCTGGAAGTGCGGCAGAAATCGCGGATATATGAGAGATTTTGATTTATGCAGAATCTGCTTTAGGGAATTAACCAGAAAAGGCGAAATACCAGGAGTAAAGAAGTCAAGCTGGTAATAATAAGATTAACTATATGATGACAGATCCAATTTCAGACATGTTAACACGTATACGAAATAGTCTTGCTGTAAAGCAGGCGCAAGTTTTGATTCCATTTTCAAAGCTCAAGTTTAGGATTGCTGGTATTCTTAAAAAAGAGAAATATGTTGAATCTATTAAAGAATTAGAAGCTGCGGGAAAAAAGAATATTGAAATTAAATTAAAATACAATCAAGACGGCTCTGCCGCGATAAAGACGATTAAAAGAATCAGCAAGCCAGGATTAAGAGTGTATTCAAAGTCAGATGAGCTTTCTTCTGTCTTGCAAGGATATGGAATTTCTATTATATCCACCCCCCAAGGATTGCTTACGAATAAAGAAGCCAAAGCAAAAGGAGTCGGCGGAGAGATAATTTGCGAAATATCATAAATTTATGTCAAGAATTGGAAAAAAACCTATAGAATTGCCAGAACACGTGAAAGTGGAAATTAACAAGTCTTCTGTTTGTGTTAAAGGCCCAAAAGGAGAGCTGAGTGTTGCGCTGCCTTCAAAAGTTAAGCTTGAGCAAAAAGATAATCAGATTGTTGTTTCAGTTCCAAATCCGGAAAATAGCAGGCAAGCGGCGTTTTGGGGGTTGGCGCGGAGTTTAATTGCAAACGCAGTGCAAGGAGTGACAGAAGGTTTTGAAAAAAAATTAGAAGTTAATGGAGTTGGATATAAAGTTGCCTTAAAAGGAGACGCCTTGATATTAAATTTAGGATATTCTCACGCCATTGATTTTAAAGTTCCTGAAGGAATTCGCGCGAGCGTTGAAGGAAATGAAATTACTGTCTCAGGAATTGACAAGCAATTGGTTGGCGAGACAGCCGCGCAAATCAGAAAATTAAAAAAGCCAGAGCCGTATAAAGGGAAAGGAATCAAATATTCTGATGAGGTAATTAGAAGAAAAGTCGGTAAAGTTGTCAAAGGAATCGAAAGCTAATATATTAATTTTATGAAATCTATTCAAAAACAATCAATTGTAAATAGGAGAAAATCAAGAGTGCGCGGTAAAATCAAAGGCATTAAAAAGCGTGTTCGTGTTAGTGCGCGCGCTAGCTTGAGCGGAATATTTGTTCAATTTATTGATGATGACAAAGGCGTGACCATTCTTTCTTCTCGAGACAATGGGTTTAAAGGCACTAAAGTTGAGAGAGCGGCAGAGCTTGGAAAAAAGATCGGAAAAGAGGCAGTTGATAAAGGAATAAAGGATGTTGTCTTTGACAGAGGAAGCAAGAAATATCATGGAAGAGTAAAAGCATTAGCAGATGCTCTTCGCGAGGCAGGACTAAAGTTATAATGAATTTTTATGCAAAAAGGCAAACAACAACGCAATAGAAGAGGCGATCGCAATGAAAATCGTGATGAATTTGATCAAGTTGTTCTTGATTTAGCAAGAGTGACTCGTGTTATGGCTGGCGGAAAAAGAATGAGATTCCGCGCGTGTATTGCTATTGGAGATAAGAAAGGGAGAGTTGGAGTTGGAATTGCGAAAGGCGCTGATGTTCAGCTTGCTATCAGCAAGGCAGTTAATGACGCAAAAAAGAATTTAATTAAAGTAGAAATGACAGAAACAGGAACAATTCCTCATGAAGTTCGAATCCGCAATTATAGCGCCCATTTATTGATTAAGCCGGCTCCAAGCGGTACTGGAATTATCGCGGGAAGCGTTCTAAGACAGATTTTTGAATTATCAGGAATCAATGATATTGTCGGCAAAATAATGGGAACAGGCAATAAGGTAAATAATTCAAAAGCAGTTATTGAAGCGTTATCAAGCTTAAGAAAACCAAGGAAAACAAATAAGCCTATTGAAAAATCAATTGAAAAAAAAGACGCTAAAGATGAAAAAGAGAAAAAATCAGAGCCGGTTAAAAAGGACAATAATAAAGATAAGAAATAATTATGCAGTATTCATTAAGCAATTTAAAACGCCCTAAAACCGCCAAGCGTCCTAAAAAGCGCGTTGGAAGAGGCAATGCTTCTGGAAAAGGAACATATTCTGGAAAAGGCCTTAAAGGACAGAGAGCTAGATCTGGAGGAAGACAGGGCCTTGCAAAACGAGCTCTATTTAAACAGCTTCTTATGCGTACTCCAAAATTACGTGGATTTAAGCGCGCATCAGCTGAAATCGCTATAGTGAATTTGTCTGATCTTAATGATAATTTTAAAGAAGGCGATAAAGTTACTGCTTTAAACTTATTTAAGAAGGGATTAATTGGTAAAGCAAAGGGTGGTGTAAAAGTGCTTGGAAATGGTACAATAAAAAAGAAGCTTTTTGTGCATGCGCACTATTTTTCAA
Source organism: Patescibacteria group bacterium (assembly GCA_018830465.1). GTDB lineage: Bacteria > Patescibacteriota > Patescibacteriia > UBA2169 > UBA2169 > CG1-02-41-12. The sequence goes on from JAHJSI010000005.1 coordinate 11,546, forward strand.
AGAGCGCTAAAGATTCAATTGAGAAGGCAGGTGGCAAAGTTGAAATTTTTAAAAAATAAATATGATTGTCAATAAATTAAAGCAAATCTGGTCATCTCGCGATATCAGGAATGATATCTTGTTTGTTTTAATGATTTTTGTGATTTTCCGAATATTAGCGCATGTTCCTGTTCCAGGAGTTGATGTCTCAGGTTTGCAGACATTTTTTGCCTCTAATCAAATTTTAGGACTTATGAATATTCTAACTGGAGGAGGTCTTGAGAATTTTTCAGTTGTTATGCTTGGTATTGGTCCTTATATTACTGCTTCAATTATTTTTCAGCTTTTAGGAATGATTGTTCCAAAATTAGAAGAAATGCAGAAAGAGAGCGAGCAAGGCAGGCAAAAGATTAATCAATGGACTCGCATGGCAACAATTCCTTTGGCTTTTATTCAATCATATGGAATGATTACTTTTTTACAAAGAGCAGGCGGTGTTTCAGGAGCTGATTTGATTATAAGTATTTCTGCAGCACAATTAGCAATGACAATGATGGTTGTGACCGCTGGTACTGTGTTTTTGATGTGGCTTGGAGAGTTGATTTCAGAGAGAAGAGTGGGAAATGGAATTTCTTTGCTTATTTTCGCTGGTATTGTTTCTGGTCTGCCGACATCTCTTTTGCGGGTGTTTTCAACTTATGACCAGTCCCAGTTAATTAATGTGATTTTATTTATAATAGTTGCTGTTGTGACGGTTGCTGGCGTTGTATTTATTACAGAAGGCCAAAGAAATATCCCTGTGACATACGCGAAGTTCGCGAGAGGAAATACATTATCAAGCGGAGTGCAGAGCCATTTGCCTATGCGTGTTAACCAGGCAGGCGTTATTCCTATTATTTTCGCGATTTCAATAGTGCTTTTTCCTCCAATGATCGCGCAGTTTTTTGCTCAATCCACTGTTGAGTTTCTTCGGCTGGCATCGCAGTTTGTGATTGATTTATTTAATAATCAGTTATTCTACGGAGTCACTTACTTTTTGCTTGTATTTGGTTTTACTTATTTTTATACTGCGGTTATTTTCAAGCCAGATCAGATCGCGGAAAATCTTCAGCGCCAAGGCGGGTTTATTCCAGGCATTCGTCCAGGGTCGGAAACAGCGCATTATTTATCAAGCATATCAAGCAGAATTTTACTTGCAGGCGCGCTATTCTTAGGCACTATCGCAATTCTGCCTTTGCTTTTGCAGAATTTTACAGGAACAAATTTGGTAATTGGCGGAACATCTCTTTTGATTGTTGTGTCTGTTGTCATTGAAACAATAAAACAAATCAATTCTCAGCTTATTATGCGGGATTATGAGAAGTTTTAATTGATATATTGTTAATATGTAATATACGCAGGTCTTTGGGCCTGCTTTATTTTTTACTTAAAATATGTTAAATTCAGAGCATATGACACAACAAAAACCTATTATAATTTTGCTTGGACCACAAGGAAGCGGCAAAGGAACACAAGCAAAAAAAATAGCAAACAAACTTGATATTCAGTATTTAGAAGCAGGCAAGCTTTTGCGCAATGAGATTGCGTCAGGAAGTGAACGAGGAATATACATATCATCTTTAATTAATAAAGGAACCTTGCTTCCAGATGAATATATTAGCAAGTTTATGGAAGAAAAAATTACGCTAGCTGTAAAAGAGTCAAATGGCATAATAGTTGATGGATTTCCACGCAGACAAGGACAAGCAGATGCTTTTGAAAAAATTATTAAGCCAACTCATGTAATTTTAATTGATATTTCAGACGAAGAATCAATGAATCGATTAATGCTGCGCGCTAAAATAGAAAATAGGATTGATGATACAGAAGAAAGAATAAAACATCGCCTTGAGCAGTATCATAGCGATACAGAGCCATTAATTAATAGGTATGACAAACAAGGAATTCTGCATCGCATTGACGGAACACCAGATATTCCAGAAGTAGAAAAATCAATTTCAAAAATTTTTGAATGATATGAAGCTGAAATCCAAATATGAAATTAAGATATTAGCTGAAGGCGGAGCAAAACTCGCGCAGATAATGCGCGAGCTTGTTAAGATGTGCAAAGTCGGTGCGCGTGCGTCAGAATTAGATGAATACGCGGAAAAGCGAATTATAGAGTTAGGCGGCAAGCCATCATTCAAAGGATTCGGCCCAGTGGGACAGGAATTCCCAAATGCTTTGTGCGTGTCCCCAAATGATATGGTTGTGCACGGAATTCCGCACAAGGACTTGAAATTCAAAGAAGGTGATTTAATTGGTCTTGATGTTGGCATGGAATATAAAGGATTATTTACTGATCACGCTGTGACGGTTCCAATCGGAAAAATAAGCGATGATGCTAAACGTCTTTTAGCGGTAACTGAAGAATGCCTTAAAATCGGAATAGAACAGGCGCAAATAGGCAACCGTTTAGGTGATATTGGATTCGCGATCCAGAAGCACGCGGAAGATGAAGGATTTGGCGTTGTCCGCAAACTTACTGGGCACGCGGTCGGATATGAGGTGCACGAAGAGCCTAAAATTCCGAATTATGGCAACAGAGGGCAAGGCGAAGAATTAAAGGAATACGCAGTGCTTGCAATTGAACCAATGATTAATCTCGGCACTTATGACGTGAAAACAGCTTATGATAATTGGGGAGTAGTGACTGCTGATAAAAAACAAGCTGCGCATTTTGAGCATACTATCGCGGTTACAAAGCAGGGCCCTAAAATTTTGACAATATGAAAACATATTTAGGAATTGATTATGGAAAATCAAAAATCGGCTTAGCAAAAGGAACTGATGAAGTTCATGTTGCGACGCCAATGCGAATAATTGCAAATGATTCAAATTTTGAGAATGCTTTGGCTGAAATCGTAGAAATAAACGCAATTGACGAGATTATTGTCGGATATCCGCTGTCTTTGTCTGGCGAAGTTGGTTTGCAGGCAAGAGAGGTCGATGAATTTATTAAGGATCTTGAATTTCTTGGAAAGCGAGTTCACAGGCAAGATGAGAGGTTTTCTTCGCGAGCCGCAGTGTCTAACCAAGAAGATGACGCATCAGCAGCTGCTTTAATTCTGCAAACGTATTTAGAAAAGTTATGATTTATTTTGCTTCTTTTTTGGGCGCGGTTTTGGTTAGCGTGATTTTGACTGTTATAGTCAAAAATGTAGCGCGCAGATTTAAGATAATTGACAATCCAAGCGAGCCAAGAAAAATTCATAGCAAACCAATTCCTTTACTTGGCGGATTGGCAATTTTCATGTCTTTTTGGATTGTAATCGGGGCAATTATTTTATTCACTGATTTGCTGCCGGCCAGATATATTGCTTCAAATTTTTTATTGGGAATTTTCGCGGCAAGCGCTGTATTAATGATTGGAGGGTTGATAGATGATAAATATAATCTTAAGCCAAGAGCGCAGCTTGTGGCTCCAGTAATAGCGTCATTGGTGATAATTGGATCTGGGATAGGAGTTGAGTTTGTTACAAATCCATTCGGCGCGGGTGTTCTTCATTTGGACCAATTCCAATGGCAGCTTCACAGCGCGTCAGGGCGCGTGCTGTCATTTATTGTAATTGCTGATGTGTTTACATTTATATGGCTGATGGGAATGATGTTCACTACAAAATTATTAGATGGTTTAGACGGGCTTGTGTCAGGCATTACAACAATTGGCGCGTTTATAATTTTCGCCTTATCTTTGACTGATAAAACTTTTCAGCCAGATGTTGCTTTAATCGCGATTGTTTTAGCCGGGTCATTTGTTGGATTTCTTTTTTTGAACGCGTATCCAGCTAAAATATTTTTAGGAGAGGGAGGAAGCCTATTTGCCGGATTTATGCTTGGAATGCTTGCTATAGTTTCAGGAGGAAAAGTCGCGACTGCTTTGCTTATAATGGGAATTCCGATTTTGGATGTTGTCTGGGTTATCGCGCGCCGTATTTTTGTAGAACATAGGCCAGTTGGAACAGGAGATGGCAAGCATCTGCATTTTCGCTTGCTCACAGCAGGCCTCTCGCACAGACAAAGCGTTCTGCTTCTTTGGGGCTTGGCTGCGTTATTCGGAATTGCGTCTTTATTTTTACAAACGCAAGGCAAGGTTTATTCATTAATCATTCTTGCTCTTGTTATGATAATTTTAGGAATATGGGCAACAGAACGTTCAAAATCATTATCACGATCATCGTCACGGCGGGAATAGTATTAAAATAGGTGATACTATTGACATAAGTTTAGATTAGATGTAATATATCATATTATGTTTGCAGTTATAAAAACAGGCGGAAAACAATATAAAGTTAAAAAAGGCGACAAGCTAAAAGTTGAAAAGCTTGACGCAGAAAAGGATAAATCAATTGATTTTGATGAAGTTCTTCTTGTTGCTGATGAAAAAGGCGAGGATGTAAAAATCGGCGCCCCTCTTGTTAAGGGCGCTAAAGTGAGCGCTAAAGTTTTAGAGCAAGGAAGAGCAAAAAAGATTGATGTTATCAAATACAAGCGCAAAATCCGATACAAAAAGAAATATGGGCATCGTCAGTTGTTTACTGAAGTTTTGATTCAAGCGATTACAGCTTAAATTTCGCGTCTTCCTTCAAGCGCGTTGCTTAAGGTGACAGAGTCAGCATACTCCATGTCGCTTCCCATTGGCAATCCCTTTCCGATTCGCGTGATTTTAACATGATATTTGCGCAATAATCTTGCCAAGTATAATGCAGTTGTTTCGCCTTCAGTATTCGCGTCTAAGGCAAGAATGACTTCGCTGATTTTTGGATCTGTTTTTTCTATTCTTTGAATTAGTTCTCGAATGCGGATGTCATTTGGAGTTATTCCTTCTAAAGGATTTATATTGTGGCCAAGCACGTGATATGTTCCGCGGAAGTTATGCGTATTTTCTAAGGCTAGAAGATCAAGCGGGTCCGCGACTACGCATATTGTGTTTTTATCTCTTCTTGGATTTGAACAGATTTCACAAGGATTTTGGTTTGTAAAATTTTGGCATATAGAGCAGAGCTGCACATTGTCCGCGATAGAGGATAAAGCGCTTCCAAAATCATGCAAATCTTTTGGCGGCCTTTTCAATAAAAAAAACACCAGCTTTTCAGCGGTCTTTGGTCCAATGCCGGGCAGAGTGGTAAAGTGGTCTACAAGATTTTGTATTGACAGAGGAAGTGTTGGCATAGATAAAAGCTATAAGCTATAAGCTGTAAGTAGGCATTGACGTCGAAAACTTATAGCTATTCTTTTTTTCCTCCAAGACCAAATTGTTCAAGCCCTCCCATTGATTGCATTTTCTGCGCCATTATGCGCTTTGTTTTTTCAATAGCGGAAGTATTTGCGTCTTTAATAGCGCTTTCCAATTTTTGTTTCTTTTCTGGATTTAACAAGTCAGTGCTTACATCAATTGATATAATTTCCTGATTTCCGTCCATTACAATTTTAACTCCATGTTTTTCTACTTCAACTGTTTCTTCTTTTAGCGCGTTCTGCAAAGTTTTCGCTTGCGCGCGAAGATTTTTGAATTGTTTAAGTTTATTAAACATGTTTATATTTTACTCTTACATTTCAGGCACGTCAATGTTGTCCACAACAGAAAAAGGAGGGGGAGGGGGCGAGGTTTCTATTGGCTTGTTTCGCGATACTGTGCCTTTAGCTAGACTCTGGAAACTGACTAATTTCTCGTTAAAGAATAATTTTATAACGCCAGTTGGACCGTTTCTGTGCTTGGCAATATGAATTTCCGCTAAATTTCGCTCTTCTTGAGTTAATTCATTAATTTGGTATTTTCTGTCAGCGCTTTTTCGGTAAATGAACAAAACAACATCAGCATCCTGCTCAATTGTTCCTGATTCGCGAAGATGTGATAACCTGGGAATGGCTGGGCCTTGCTGCTGCTCAACAGCGCGAGACAGCTGAGATAAGGCGACAACGGGAATATTTAATTCTCTTGCGATTGATTTGAGCGCTCTTGTAATTTCCGCGACTTCTTGAACGCGATTATCTCCTTTATTTGATCTTCCCTCCATAAGTTGGAGGTAATCAACAATAATGCAATCAACACCATGCTCTTGGTGCAGTCTTCTTGCTTTTGTGCGTATTTCCATGATATTAATATTTGCCACGTCATCAATAAAAATATTTGCTTCAGCGAGTTCTCCCATAGCATGCCCTATGCGCTGAAAGTCATCATGACCTTCTGCTTGAGAAAGTTTTCCTGTTCTCATGCGCCACAATTCAACGCCTGCTTGCGTGCACAGCAGCCTATCAACTAGTTGTTCTTTTGACATTTCTAAGCTGAATATTCCAACTGATTTTTTTTCATTAATAGCGATGTTGCGCGCAAGATCAAGCGCTAAAGATGTTTTTCCGACAGAAGGCCTGGCAGCGATGATTACTAAGTCAGAATTTTGCAATCCAGACAGCTTGTCATCTAAATCAAAGAATCCTGTTGCAAGGCCGCGCAGTTTTCCATCACCTTGATGAAGTTTTTCTATTCTTTCAAATGTTTCGTTTAAAATAGATTTTATGCTGATAAAATTTTGCCGCATTGAGCGCTGTGAAATTCCAAAAAGCTTTTGCTCTGCTTGGTCTAAAAGCGCGTCAACATCATCTGATTCTTCATATCCAAGCTGGGTGATTTCGTGTGAAGCATAGAGCAGGTTTCGCAAAGTAGATTTTTTGCGCACAATCTGCGCGTAATGCACGACATTCGCGGCAGATGGCACGCTGTTTGTCAGATCCATTAGATACGCGCGCGAGCCGACAATTTCTAATTGCTTTTTTTCCTGAAGATGGTTTGTTAAGGACAGGAGGTCAATTGGCTCTCTTTTATTAAATAAATCAACCATTGCGTGAAAAATCAGTTTATGCGCGTCTTTATAGAAATCTTCTGGAATTAAAATATCGCCGATCTTTATGATTGCGTCTTGGTCAATTAAAAGCGAACCAAGTACAGATTGCTCAGCTTCTATATTCTGCGGCGGAAGTCTTTCCATTGACTGGTTTGTTTGTCCGCCTCTGGTGAATGTTTGGACTTGTTCTGGCATGTTGAGTTATTGTACCCTGATTGTCCGTTTATGTGAATTCACTTGCTATGCACAGAACATGCACATCAAATTTGGCTTAATATGCGCTGTTTTTCTTGTTCAATAACAGAACCTTCATATTCGCCAGAATGAGCCTTCTGGCCTTCATATGATGCTTTTTTTTCGTCAATATGTATTGATATCTCTATAAGTTTTCCAACTTTTTCTTTGTCTACATAAAGATGAA
>JAHJSI010000021.1 GCA_018830465.1 Patescibacteria group bacterium
GGCTTGAGAATTGGAACACCAGCGCTTACAACCCGAGAATTTGACGAAAACGACATGCGTGAAATTGGAGAAATGATCTCCCATGTTGTAAATAATTCAACAAACACTGATATTTTAGATGGCGTGCGCGATAAAATCAAAAAAATGACAAAAGCCCATCCTTTGTATGAAGGATGGTCCTATGAGTCACCAGAATAAAAAATTAGGTGAAATATTTTTTTAATTATTTTTTTTAAGAATTGCTTTTTGAGAGAGAAGAAAAGAAATAAGGAGAAAATTTAATTTTTAATTCCTTAAGAAGGGGTGGATACCAAAATAGACAGCGCACAAATATGTGGCTGTCTATTTAGAAATCAATTAATCTAATTATTAGCGTGATGCGCCTGAATAGGTAATTGCCTGCATAATATTCCATTCATCTGTTGTTGATGGAGTATGTTTGTAGATACCAGAAAATATTTTGATGCCATTGCGCTCGCTATTTAAGTTCCTATTTTCTGCGCGCTGTCGCAAGCCATATGACATTACAGTAACTGCGGCATTGTCGTTCGGATTATCCATATTTGCGTCCCTAAGATATATTTTCTTAAACTGCGCCTTAGCTTTTAGCTCTGCTTCCTCACTACGCTCAGCTGGCCACCTGCCATTAGCGATTTTAATAGCATCTGAAAGCTCTTCCTCGGTATCAGGAAGCTTATTAAACGCGCTCTTATAAGAATGCATTACAGCAGCTCTCTCGCCCTCTCCTAGATTCTTTGTATCATCATCAACACCATACGTAATAAAGTTATTAATTCTTTCTCTCATTGCTGAAGTGACTTGCTCCAAGCCAGTTGTTAGGTTACGCAAATATTTAATTTCATTTGCCTGTTCTTTTATAGTGCTACGCAACTGCTTTAATTCTAACAAAATAGTCTCAAGATTATCATTCTTTAATAAACGTGCATTCGTGTTAATTTCTTCAATCTTTGTATCGCGCGAGGCAACAGGGACACCTTCAAATGGTGATCTTTTATTTACTACATCATATGAATCAGTATAAGTATTGTTGTTCTCGTTTGATTCGGTAATCCTGTTATTGTCATCAATTTCTGCTCTCATATAATAGGTACCCGCAGTCTCGGCTTTTAGATCTCCACTAAAGACATCACTAGAAAAACGAAATATTTTGGTTTCGTTTTGCCCAAGTGAGGGAATTTGCGAACTAATCCTATAATTTCCATAATACATGCCATCGGTATCATAACAAACTGAACCACAATCATTAACCAAAGCTTGATCAGTACCAAACACAAATGTAATTGATGGAGCACTATCAAAATCCTTAATTGCCATTCTTATATTCTTTACATACACATCAGCAGTAAACTCCTGCTGGATATAGTTTGACTCTGGATTGCGGACTATTTTTGTGATAATTAAGTCTGGATTTTCGAATGGGGATATTTGATCCACTACATCATATGAATCAGTATAAGTATTGTTATTCTCGTTTGATTCGGTAACAGCGCTATTAACATTAACTTTTGCATATAGGTAGTGAGTTCCTGGATCTATTGCTTTTAAGTTTCCATCAAAAATAGTTTCTGAAAATCGGAATGGTTTTTCCTCGTTGCTGGCAAGTGTTGTAATTTGCTGACCAATATCATAATATCCATAATAATTCGCATCACCATCACGATTACAACCAACACTACAGGTTTTTAGTTTATCTAAATCAGTACCAAACCCAAGAGTAATATGAGAACCTGCGACATTTGCTTCTACTCCACCTATATTCTTTATATACACATCAGCAGTAAACTCCTGCTGCATGTAGGTTGAGTGTGGATTGCGGACTATTTTTGTGATAATTAAATCTGGATTCTCGAATGGGGATATTTGATCCACTACATCATATGAAACAGTAAGCATGTTATTATCTTCTTTTGCCTCTACAATTGCGCTATTAACATCAATAGCTGTATATATATAGTAAGTGCCTGCTTGTAGTGCTTCTAAATTGCCATCAAACACAGTGCTTGAGAACGTAAATGTTTTCTCTTCATTTTTTGCCAGGGTAGTAATTTGCTGACCAATATCATAGTATCCATAATAATTTGCACCATCACCCTCACGATTACAGCCAACACTACAGCCTTTTAGTTTCTCTAAGTCAGTACCAAACCCAAGAGTAATATGAGAACCTTCTAAATTTGCTTCTACTACACCGATGTTTCTAATTTTCACATCAACAGTAAATTCTTGATTAATAAAGCCTGATGATGGATGACGGACTACACCCATAATAGATAGGTCTGGATTTTCGAATGGGGACAAATCTGCGGCATGTACTGCATTACCTGAAAATAGTAATCCACCAAATAATATTGCTACAAAAAAAGACGCAACAAGTATATTTTTAATGATATAGTTCATATAGTTATTAATTTTAATAATTATTAAAGCTAACTTTAATTTTTTGACTAAAAAATTATATGATTATTATACCACAATATTTAAAAATAAGGAAATAATCTTGTATTCCGCCCTTACAAAAATTAAATTTTAAATTAAAGACAAAAAAAGCAAAGAGAGAAAAAAATAATTAAAAAAATACATCACCTAACAGCGCATATGATGTTTCCCCATTCGCTCTGAGTACAGAGCTACGGAGAACAGGCGTAAAAACTTCTCATATGCGCATACGTTATAGAGCCATAAAGCCGTAAGATATATAATAAACCTATGGCTTTTAAGGCTTTACGGCTCTATGGCTTTTTGTTAATGTACTATTATGACCAAAGCTAAAATAATCAATGGAAAAGCAATTGCGGATGAAATCCGCAAAGAAGCCAGAGACCAGATCGCGAAACTGAATATAAAGCCATGTTTGGCTGTTATTTTAGCTGGAGATGATCCAGCAAGCCATCTTTATGTTTCAATCAAGAAAAAAGCCGCTGAAAACGCGGGCATTGAAATGTCTTTATATAATTTTGAAGAGGATGTAAAACAAGAAAGCATAATTAAAACAATTGAATTCCTAAATAAGGATGAAGAAGTTGACGCGATACTTATTCAACTCCCTTTGCCAAATCATTTGGATGAAGACGCGATTATACGCGCGATTGATCCTGAAAAAGATGCTGATGGATTTCATCCTGAAAATATAAAAAAGATTTTGTCCTTGAACGGAAAAATCTTCTCTCCTTTAAATATGGGCATACTTCAACTGATCACAAGCACAAAAGAAAATTTAGAAAATAAGACAGCAGTCATAATCGCGCGCAGTAAAGAGTTTACCTCAACGCTTTCGCGCGTGCTGGATGATTTTGGAATTCGCGCGCAAATTGTGAATCCTGATTCTTCAGACGCCAAGCGCTCTCTATCAAGCGCGGACATTATAATCAGCGCCGTGGGAAAGCCAAAATGGATTACAAAAAATGACATCAAAGAAAACTCTATTCTAATTGATGTTGGAACAACTCGCGTCAATGGAAATACAGTTGGTGATATAGATTTTGAATCATGCTCTGAAAAAGCATCTTACATTACTCCAGTGCCAGGAGGAGTTGGGCCAATGACTGTTGCAATGCTTTTAAAAAATACAATATCTCTTGCTTGCGGCCGCAAACAATGATATAATATAGTCTCTGTTCTTTTTTTCAATTAGGCAGATCTAAGCTTTGAAGAATATCAGGTGAAACAGTCCCAGCATACGCTGGGCAAGCCGATATCTTTAGAGTAGCGTCTGCTTAAGCAAAACACCCCGGCGCATGCTGGGGTGTTTTGTTTTGGAGGCCACGACCGGAATTGAACCGGTGTAAGAGGTTTTGCAGACCTCTGCCTAACCGCTCGGCCACGTGGCCATATTGCTTTTTACACTGTATATGATTTTATAAAAAAAATCTAGCCCCTGATAAAAGCGTTATTGCATTGAACACATTTTGTGCTCATCATCTTAATCCAGGAAATGCGGCTTCATAATGATTAAATACATAATCGCGCGGAACACATACGTTTAATTGTTCCATGCGCAAATATTTAATTCCAAATTGTTTCGCCTCCTCTCGCGTGTACATCCATATATCAGCGCGATACGGATAGCGCACGTTCATCCTGTCTTCAACAATAAATATTTTATCTCCGTACTTATCTGGAAATCTAATTAATGTTCCTTTTGGGAGAAAATTCAAAGCAACAACTCCATCCCGAACAGGCGTCTGCCAGGCGGTTGTAAATGGCGTATCATCTGTCTGGCGCGATTCTGATGAATATGCAGTCACTGTAATCCAATGTTCCGCGACAACAGACGGCTCTCCTTCTAAAGATAAAAACGCTTCTTGCTTGCTATTAAGCGATTCTTGGCTGATTAAACGCTCTTCGCGAGAAGTTATCATATTATATGAATCAACTGCCGGCTGAGGGGCTAAAATACTGTATTCATAGGGCATTTTTTCACCATGAGACAGAGCCATATAGTTCTCGTGAGCTGCTAATGAAATATGGGGCATTCCAACATTAAAAACCAATGAAAAAACAACTGCCATAAGGCATTTTTTAATGTTATATAATTGCCGTCTTGTGAGTATCATATTGCATCTAAACCGCGGATCGCGCGATTTAAACGCAAAAAGACACCGAATAGTTTCGGTGTTCTGGAGGGGTCGAATGACTCCTTGCGGAAACAAATAGCTTTATCAAGCTAACATTAGTATAGCACATCTAAACGAAAAAATCAACCCCTTAGTTAATCAAATAATAAATCATCATTGCGGGGATTAGATTGCATGCCCAGATGCGCATACGCGCGCTTAGTTGCAATTCGTCCGCGCGGAGTTCTTTCTAAAAATCCTAACTGCATTAAGAATGGCTCATAGATATCTTCAATGGTTGCCATTTCCTCGCTTGTCGCGGCTGCTAGAGTATTTAAGCCAACCGGGCCTCCCTGGAATTTTTCTATAATAGCCGCGAGCAGCTTGCGATCAACCTGATCTAACCCAAGCGCATCAACTTCAAGCATTTCAAGCGCTGCGCGCGCCACATCCTCTGTGACAAATCCATCTGCTTTGACGTCAGCCCAGTCGCGGACGCGCTTAAGGAGCCGGTTCGCGACCCTTGGAGTGCGCCGCGCGCGCTGTGCAATTATTGTGTTCGCTGTTTTTTCAATCTGAACAGACAGAATTTGAGCGCTGCGATTGATGATTTGCGCTATCTCATCTTCTTCATAAAAATTCAAAGGATAGATCGCGCCGAATCTGTCGCGCAAAGGAGACGAGAGCAAGCTTATCCGAGTTGTCGCGCCTATCAAAGTAAAGCGAGGAAGATCTAATTTTAATATTCGAGCTGAAGGACCCTTGCCTACAACCAAGTCCAAAGCGCAATCTTCCATTGCAGGATACAAAACTTCTTCAATTGTTTTGTTCAAGCGATGAATTTCATCAATAAACAATATATCGTGCTGCTCAAGATTAGTCAAAATCGCAGCCAAGTCCCCTGCCCGTTCAATCGCGGGTCCGCTCGTCACTTTAATATTCACGTTCATCTCGTTCGCGATAACTCCAGCTAAAGTCGTCTTGCCCAAACCCGGAGGGCCATAAAGCAGAACATGCTCAATCGGCTCATTCCGCTTTTTCGCGGCTGCCATGAAAATTTCCAAATTTTGTTTTACTTTATTCTGCCCTATGTATTCGGATAATGTTTTTGGGCGCAATGTTAAATCCAAAGCATTATCTTCATTGCCGCGCGCTTGTGATGATGTTATTCTATGTTCTTGCATATTAGATTAGGATATCATGTATCTAATAAAAAATGTAGGGGTCAGGCATGCCTGACCCCTACATAATGCAAATTAATTATTTTTTGCGCGCATTGCGCTTAACACGAGATATGCGGGTAAATCCGCTGCAAGGCACAATTTCAATTCCTTTTTTCTCTAAATTATCCAATAATAAGTTTAGGCCCAAAGAATCAGACGACATGTGCCCAACCATGATTACATTCAAATGATGCTTTTGCGCTTCTTCTTTCCATTCTTCTTTTAAATGCATTGAAAGCACTGTGCCGACTCCAGCATGCGCTAATCGCTCATATAATTCTTTTGCTCCATCTGTTCCGCCAGTAATTTCTGTAACAGCAATCTTGCCCGCAAAACTATCTGAAGATCCGCAGAAAATCATTGGGCCTGCTTTTTGCTTGGCTGCTTCTTGGTATTCTGGAATTGTTTTAAGAAATTTCATTACATCTTCAACATACATTAAATCTTTTTCGCGCTTTTTAATTTCTTTAGCAAGGTGTGAGGCCACATGATTATCTGCTGGAGTATGGATTGACATTATTGGAATATCCAAAATACGAGCAGCGTCAACTGACTGGCCATGATTAGACCCGGACACAGCGCGCTCAATTTCTCCGATTCTCTTGCGCATTAATTTGTCCGCAATGTTGATTGGAACTCCATAGTTAGCGTATATCTCTGTTTGCAGTTCCATAACTTCATGCAAACCAGCCAATCCGCCGGATAAAGGATGGTGTCCGATTATCAAATCAACTGGATTATCAGGATGCTGGCGATTCAGTTCATTGGCAAGCATCACTTCTCCAGTATCAATATCAACTCCTACCATTGCTTTTTTGATCTTTTTTGCGAGATCACCATGAAATACGCGCGTATCAGAATATGGATTTATTAAGCGCTCTTCATCGAAATCCGCTTTTTGCTCTTCTGATAATTTGTCATATTTATCATTTATGCGCTTTAAAATTTCCTTAACCCGTTTTACGCCTCGTAAATCATTTTTTATCCCCTCTGAAATCGCTAAACTGTAGATTTGCTTTATTGTCATCATATAATTTAATAAACTAATTGCGTTAACTTACCTTATGCCTTGACATCTGTCAATAGATATGATAGTATATCCTCTTAAATAAAAATACCTAAAAAAACCCTTATTACTGCAGTCACGACAAGCATGGGGATACTATTCCAAGTACAAGATGGCTTTCAGCTATCTTTCTCTCGGAACTTATCTTCTTGACTGCAGTAATAAGGGTTTTTTATTTACGAAGATAAACCATTAGACAGTTCATCTTCTTGTATCTCATCTATATCCAAACTTTCTTCATCAACCTCTTCTGACAATTTTTCCACTCCAATTAAGCATACTTCCTGCCATGGCTTATATTGGCTCAAAAATGTCTCTTTTTTAACTTCTCCATCAGGGTATGTGATAGTATAATCAAAAGACGCTTTCATTCCAGCATGCGGGGTTTCTGTGCATTTCTTTTCTCCAACAGGCAAAGACAAAGTTTCAACATATTTTGTTTCAGGAGGGGCTACCCTGCCCCAAACACTGACTTCTGACTCTTCAATAATTCTACCGTCTTTTGTTCCCCAATATTCAAAAAACAAATCACTGCCTTCAATTCTGGTTAAAATCAACACATGGTTGTGAGTATCGTTTAAAAATTTAAAATCAGGCCAAGGATCATAAATAGTGGCGTCTTTTCCAGGCCTGTGCTGCTCATCAAAATAATATGAAACAGTATATGAATGGGGCCTGCGCAATGTAATAGGCAAGCCAGCAGCTAATGTGCCTCGGAATGTTGTTGTTCCTATCTGGCATAATCCTCCTCCATATTCTGGAATTGTTTCATTTCCTTTGATAACAAGTTCTGGAAGATATCCAGTATCTTTATCAACCTTGCCAATAGTTTTTAAAAGAGAAAATTCTTCATCAGGAGGAATAAGGGTGCCATTCACAGAATCTGCTCCAACCTTAATATTGTGCCTGCGATTTTTTGGGCTTCCGCCAAAGTTTGACTTTCCCACGCCAAGAAGTTCAATAATTCCTAAATCATTTAAATCGCCAACATCTTGCTTTGGCTCTATTGTCAATACAACTGGCTCTAATTTTTCCTGTTTTTCCTCTGAATTAAAAAGCAGATCTTCCCAAGCTTTCCAAGTATCTTCTAAAGACAGTTTTCTGCCATTGGCGCTTGATTTAAATTCAACAACTTTGCCATTCTCCAAAGCAAAACGCGGCTCCTGGGGCTCAATATTAATCCTGCTCTCAAGAGGCTTAAGCAATTCAGAAAGTTTTTCTTTAGAAATTCCCAGTTCTGCTGATTTAAACCTAGAATTTGATTTTCTTACTTCAATCAAATCATTTATGCTAGTTGCAGGCCAATATATAAATTCTTTTTCATACTGAACAGTAATGCCTTTTGTATAAATAATTTTCTGCGCCTCGCTCAAAAGAGGTTCAACATCTTCTTGGGTAAATTCAGGAATATCTTTTTCTAGCTTCAGCGCGATAGGAGAAAACTCAAGAGAGCTTAGCCGCAGATGAGCCTCCATCAAGGCGCGATCATAATTAAATATAATACCGCTTTTTTCTCCCACAATCTCTGGTTTCCAATTTTTTATAACAATATGAGAATCTTGAGCTGGATGCTCTAATGATTTAAGATTCTCCTTTAATAAATTTTTAATATCCTGTTCGCGCCATTCAAAAACTGGCTCAACTTCAGATCTATCAATAACGCTTAAAAAAACTTGCTCTATATTTTTAAGAACATTTCCTGTCCTGCCATAGCTAAATGCAGTTTGCGCTGTTGCAGATATGTCGTATCTGATTAATTCATACGAAAGATCAGGATCTTCTGTTGTCGCGACAACCATTGGAGCATTAACTGTTCTATCCCTAAACACAAAAACAAGCCCATTCTGATGCAGCGCATCTATTTGGGATTGAATCGCTTTTTGAGCTTCATCAAAAGTTAATCCGCCAACAGGAATAGACCCAACCATTACCCCGGCATATATTCTGCCTTTATACGCGTATTCATAGAATTTAGACACTGCAAAGCTCAAAAAGATAAAAACTAAAAACGCTATAAGCAGCCGGTCCCACAATTTTTTAGTTTTTCTTTTGAGCATAGGAAAACTGCTTTTTACTCAATTTTTAATAAATAGTTCACTAACTCTATGGCTATATCTGAATCAGTATTTTCTCCGGCTGCAATTAATGCTAATTCAGCATCTCCGCCAGAATGCAGGGATGCGGGCAGATCTTCTTTATTAACAGAAAATGAGCCGCCTTGCTTAAGCATGACTTTGTAAATTCCACTGTGATCGCAAACAACTTTCGCATTCATATTATTCCTCGCTAACTCTGACTGAAATGCTTTTCTGTTTTTTAGAGCGCGGCAAGCGCACTGTTAAAACTCCATTCTTCAGGCTTGCGTTAACTTCGCCTGTTTCAACTTCAACTGGCAAAATAATTGATCTTGAAAACCCGCCCCAATAGCATTCTTGGTAATAATAATCATCTACGCCTTCTTCTTTAGACTGGCTTCTCTCGCCGCGGATTGTGAGCATATCGCTATTGATTGATATATCAATATTTTCTGGCTTAACTCCCGCGATTGTTGATACAACAACAATCTCATCTTCTGTGCTATATACATCAACAGAAAGCTGGCCTTCATAATTTTCATCAAGCCAGTCTTTTTTATCCTGCTTTTGCTCTTTGTCCGCGTCTTGTTTATGGGCTTCATGTTCTTGTTCTGCTTGCGTGTTTGCGTCAATTTCCTGGTCTTCTTCTGCCTCCTCTTTGATGCCAGCTAATTTGTTCAAAAAACTTACCATATTTATTTTTAAAATTATTATTATTCTATTTTTATTATTATATCAAAAAACACCTCACTTAAACAAGGGAAGTGTCTTTTGGTAGCCCCAAGGGGAATTGAACCCCTGTTACCAGGATGAAAACCTGGCGTCCTAGCCACTAGACGATGGGGCCTTAGTGGACAACGCTGATTATATATATATATATAAGTTTCGTCAATGCCAAAAAAAGCACCCTGCCTCTCGACTATGTTCGAGACTAGGTGCTTTTATTTTAAATTTCTGCTAACATTAGCGCATATGAAAATTCTTGGAATTGAAACTTCTTGTGATGACACATGCGCCGCGCTTTTGGATATAAAGCGTGGAAAATTTAATGTGCTCAAAAGCATTGTTGCGTCCCAAGCAAATCTGCATAAAAAGTATGGAGGCGTGGTTCCAGAGGTTGCGGCACGAAAACATGTTGAAACAATAATACCTGTTATCAGCGAGGCAATCAGACAACAACGATCAAAAGTTGACGTGATTGCCATAGCAAGCGGTCCAGGACTTATATCATCTTTGCATGTTGGTGTTGAAACTGCCAAAGCATTATCCCTTGTATGGGACGTGCCTTTGATAAAAGTGAATCACATTGAGGCGCACATCTACTCTGTATTGTTGAGTGTAGGTGTGAGGCATGCCTCGCACTTACCATTTAAATTCCCCGCAATCGCGCTAATCGTCTCTGGCGGGCATACAGAATTAATCCTGATGCGCGACCACGGCAAATATTCCCTCCTTGGCAGAACCCGCGATGACGCGGCAGGAGAAGCATTTGACAAATCAGCAAAAATGCTCGGCTTGCCTTATCCCGGAGGTCCGCAAATCTCGCAACACGCACAGCATGGCGATCCGCGCAAGTATGATATTCCAAAGCCAATGATACATGAACCAGGATATGAATTCTCTTTTTCTGGAATGAAAAACGCAATCAGATTGCTTATTGAAAATTTCGGTACAGACGCCCCATTGGGGCGTCTCTCTCCCGACCTCTGCGCTTCCATTGAGCAAGCAATCATAGATGTACTAACAAACAAATCCATTAAAACAATCGAGCATTATAAGCCAAAGACATTCATCTTAGCTGGCGGAGTAAGCGCGAACAAAAAACTGCGCAAAACATTAAAATATGCTTTGCCAAAATCAACACAATTTCTTGCGCCTGATATAAAATTCTGCATGGACAATGCCTCTATGGTTGCTGTGGCCGCATATTTTCATGCAAAAAACAAAGAATATATTCCCTACCACAAATTAACAGCAAATGCGAACTGGGAACTTGTCTAAAATAAAAATTCCAAAAATTGCCGGGGTGTTATAATATGCGCCGCGCATTCGTTCTAGTTCAAGCTGTCTAGGTCCTTGCTCATGCGCAATAGTCAAGTCAACAAGTTCAAAAACCCTATCAAGAGAATTATTCCTGCGCTCAATATCAACCACAACTTTGACCATGTCGCCGAAGATTTCCTGGGCAAGCCTTTTGAGCTTGTCTTTGTTGATTTTCTCTCTTATAATTTCTATTGCTGGCATTGAATTTTTTCCTAAAATATGGTAAATTATCTATATGAAACATACCTATAACAAGCAAAAAACACAAGCAGTATGGGATTATGACATCGCCACCGCGAACTTCTCAAATCCATGGGTAATGCGGTGGTATTTATCGCGCAGAATCAATTGGGCTGATTGGAAAGGGCTTCGCAAAAAAGATATAAAAGAACATCTTGAGCATCTTGATATTTCGCACGGAATGAAAAAATTACTAGCAAAAGCAGTGCATGCAATTAACTAAACTGCAAAAACAAACTCTTGACGCGATAAGCCAAACAGATCTGGTCAAGTATTTTTATTGGACTGGCGGCACACTGCTTTCTGCGCATTATCTGCATCACAGAACAAGCGAAGATTTGGATTTTTTTTCTGATGATTTAATACAAGAAGAAGCTGTTCTCGCTCAAATAAACAAAATCAAAAAAATGCTTGGATTCACAAAAATGCGCCATATAACAAATCTTAATCGCCAGCAATATATTCTGCAAAAAGGCAAAGAACAGCTAAAACTTGAATTTGTATATTTTCCGTTTAAGTCAATCTCAAAGCCAAAAAAAGTACGGAATTACCCGGTCAAAATCGCTTCATTGAAAGATATCGCAGTAAACAAAATTTTCGCGCTATACGAGCGTGGAGAACCAAAAGATGCAATAGATCTATATTACATAAACAAAAAAGAAAAATTCAACATTGATGAACTTTTTAAGCTTGCCACGAAAAAATTTGATAATATCGACAAAGCAACTTTAGCAAGTAAAGCAATAGAAGCAGTAGAGCGGATTGATGAAATAAAACCTTTATTAGAAAAAAAAGTAAACACGCAAAAACTAAAATCAGAAATAGAAGACCTGTTCAGCAAATCAGGGGCTAAATATTTATCAACTCTTCTGGTATAATATGACTGACAAAAATATCCCAAAAGCATATGAACCCAATAAAGTAGAAGATTCTATTTACAAAAAATGGGAATCTTCTGGTTTGTTTGAGCCAAATAAGAAAGCAGACAATAAGCCTTTCTCAATTTCAATGCCGCCGCCAAACGCGACCGGCACTTTGCACCTTGGACATGCTGTTATGCTTGCGATTGAGGATATTATGGCGCGTTACGCGCGCATGAAGGGAAGACCGACTCTTTGGCTTCCTGGAACAGACCATGCCGCAATCGCGACTGAGAATAAAGTTGAAAAAGATCTTTTGAAAAAATCTAAAAAAACCAAGCAAGAGCTCGGGCGTGAAAAATTTTTAAAAGAAGTAAATGATTTTGTCGCGTCCTCACAGAATACAATCAAAAAGCAAATGCGCAAAATGGGCGCGTCCTGCGACTGGTCGCGCGAGAGATATACTTTGGATGAGGGACTTTCCAGATGCGTGCAAGAAGTGTTCATCAAGATGTATAATGATGGATTGATTTATCGCGGACATAGAATTGTTAACTGGTGCACAAGATGCCAGAGCACTTTAGCGGATGATGAAGTTGAATACAAAGAGCAATACGCAAAATTTTATTATTTAAAATACGGCCCTGTCACAATTGGAACAGCTCGGCCAGAAACAAAGGTCTTGGATAAAGTAATTATTGTGCATCCAGATGACAAGCGATACAAAGAATATATTGGAAAATCTTTAAACGTGCCTTGGATTGATGGAACAGTAAAAGCAATATTTGTCGCGGACAAAGCAGCTGACATGGATTTTGGTTCTGGCGCAATGACAATCACTCCTGCGCACAGCTTTTTAGATTTTGATTTAGCGAAAAAATATGGCTTTGAAATTAAGCAGATTATCGGGCCAGATGGAAAATTGACTGAAAACGGCGGCAAATTCGCTGGCATGGATGTGCGGGAAGCTCGCGAAGCAATTGTAAAAGAGCTTGATAAAAAAGGTCTAATAGAAAAAATCGACGAAAACTACGTCCACAATCTTTCTGTTTGCTATAGATGCGACACTCCGGTTGAGCCATTAGTTTCAGAGCAATGGTTTGTGAGCGTGGACAAGCCAGCCCGTGAATGGCGCAACAAGAAGCAATCTCTGAAGAAAATCGCGCTTGATGCTGTTAAATCTGGTGACATAGAAATTGTGCCAAAAAGATTTAATAAAACATATTTTAATTGGATGGACAGCCTGCACGACTGGTGCATTTCTAGACAAATTTGGTTTGGGCATCGTATCCCAGTTTGGTATCGCAAAAACGACAAGTCAGATTATGTAGTATCTATTAAATCGCCTGGCAAAGATTATGAGCAGGATCCCGACACTCTAGACACTTGGTTCTCTAGTGCTTTGTGGACGTTCTCCACTCTTCTAGACAAACCAAAAAAAGACGACACCCTTGATTCATGGATTGAACGTAATCGCAAAAAAGGAAAAGACCTTGCAAACTTTCATCCGACCACTGTAATGGAAACTGGATATGATATTCTGTTTTTCTGGATTGCTAGAATGATTCTAATGACAACTTATGTGCTTGGCGAGATTCCGTTTAAGACAGTTTACTTGCATGGCTTAATCCGCGACAAGCAGGGGCGCAAGATGAGCAAATCTCTTGGCAATGGAATTGACCCATTGGATATGATTGAAAAATACGGGGCAGACGCGACTCGTTTATCTCTTGTTCTTGGCACAACTGCGGGAAACGACTCTCGGTTATATGAAGAAAAAATCGCAGGATACAGAAATTTTATAAATAAAATTTGGAATATTGCTAGGTTTATACTAACGAGCGACGCAAAAACTCCTGTACAGACGCCCCATGGGGACGTCTCTCTCCTTGCTGACAAATGGATTGAATCCCGGCTCCAGAATCTTATTTCTGAAACAACAGAGCATTATGAAAAATATGAATACTCTTTAGCTGGCGAAAAAATATATGATTTTCTTTGGCATGATTTAGCTGACTGGTATGTTGAAATTTCTAAATGTACAGACGCCCCAGCGGGGCGTCTCTCCCTAGCCCCGGATATTTTATTGCAAGCAATCAAGCTTTTGCATCCTTTTACTCCATTTGTAACAGAAGAAATCTTCCAGCGCCTCAAAAAAGGCAAGCTCATCAAAACAGACGACAAATTCCTAGCATCATCTGAATGGCCAAAGGTGAGCACGCGCCATGGCGCGTATCCACAAAAAACGAAGCCCTGTACCGAAGACCGAAGGTCTTATGGTACTAGGGTTGAGCAAGACTTTAAAGTTTTGCAAGATCTCATAACCGCTATCCGCGATATGCGCGCAAAATATAGTTTGCCATATTCTGAAAAATTAGACGCGGTAATCGCAACCCGCAAACACAAAAATTTGTTCCAAGAGCAGGAACTTGTTGTTGAAGCGCTTACCAAAGTGCGCATTCAAGTGCTTCCTTCAAAGCCAGTTGAAAAACAGAACTTCATTCGCAGCCATGCGAGTGAATTTGATATATTTATAAAACTCTCTGCAAATCATTTTAAAAAGCAAAAGCAGAATCTTTCAATAGAAAAAGAGCAACTAGATCAATATATTAAAATATTAGAAAAAAAGCTTTCAAATAAAAACTTCTTGCAAAACGCGCCTGAAAATGTTATAAAGCAAGAACAGGAAAAACTGCAAGATGCAGAAAAAAAACTAAAAAAGCTGGTTCATTCACATCAAACTTAGGGAGGCGCAGTAATGCCACACTACTTGTATAAAGACGCGCAAAGCAGTGCTGACTACATCACTATTATAGAAGACAAAAACTTGTTCATGAAAGATGCCAAAGGAAACTGGTCACCGTGCTTTGAGTTCATTGATTCCCGCACAGTAAGGGCGCATCCTTTCATCATAGAAGCCCTGCTACAAGATTCTGAGCGCCTTTGGTCTATGGACGAAGTCCTGGCCGGGCTCACAAGCCAGAAAAAGCCCAAAAAGTGATGTCTTGTCCTTTTCGGCCAATGGCCACTGCTAATAAGGAGTTCAGTAATTCCAACACTGGACTCCTTCTTTTTTTAAAAATATAAATTTTACTCTTCTGTCACCCTGAATACTTCATCCACAGACGTTATTCCATCTAAAGCTTTCAAAATTCCATCCTGAACCATTGAAATCATGCCAGCTTCTTGAGTAATTTTTTTCACGTCTGTTTCTGAAACTTTTTCCTCTAAAACCATTTTTTCAATTTCTGGGGTCATAACAAATACTTCATATACTCCTATCCTGCCTTTATACCCTTCTCTGCACTTATCACATCCTTTTCCTTTGTAAAATTTCAAGGATGCTGTTAAGTCAGGCGCGTATCCGGAATTCTTTGGCACTGATTCTAAAATCTTCATCACGCGCGGCAAAATGTCGCTAGTTAATTCTGCTTCTTCTTTGCAGTGTTCGCATATTTTGCGCACCAAGCGCTGGCCAATAACAGCGTTCAAAGAAGGTGAAAGCAAAAATGGCTTTACTCCCATAGAAAGAAATCTAGGGATAGCGCCTGAAGCGTCATTTGTATGCAATGTTGATAGAACCAGATGCCCGGTTAAGGCCGCGTTTATCGCGACATCAGCTGTTTCTAAGTCACGAATTTCTCCGACCATCACAATATCAGGATCTTGGCGCAAAATTGAACGCAATCCTTTCGCGAAATCATAATCTTTGGATTTGTCTATCTGGCTTTGGTTGATTCCTTTTAATTTATATTCAACAGGATCTTCCAAAGTAATTATTTTTGTTCCTTCCTTGTTGAGCTTGTTCAAAATCGCATATAAGGTTGTTGTTTTACCGCTTCCAGTCGGGCCTGTTGTCAAAATCATTCCATTCGGCCGCTCAATCTCGCGTTTTAAGTCATTATATGACTTGCCTCTAATCCCTAAAGCTTCAAATTCAAGCCCAACAGCGCTTGAGCGCAATATTCGCATTACAACGCTTTCTCCATGCGCGGTCGGCAAAGTTGAAACACGGATATCCAGTTCATCATCAGGCAATTTTATGCTGATTCTGCCGTCTTGGGGCTTGTCTTCTATATTAAGCTTTAATCTAGAAATAAGCTTGATGCGGGATATAACCTGCTTCCACATTTCCCGCGGAATTACTGCCATATCTTTTAATACGCCATCCAATCGCAAACGCAGTTTGATTCCATCCTGCTCTGCTTCAATATGAATGTCAGATGCTTCTGCTTCAATTCCAGCGGCCAGTATTATTGTCATAACATCTGTTAAAGGAATGTCCTTGATTCTCTGCGGCAGCTTGGATAAATCTTTTACATCCTGTTTATATTTTTCCAAATCTTGAACAGTAATGTCTACTGATTTTTTTGGCGCTGATTTTTTAGGAATTTTATCATATTCTTTTAATGCTTTTTGAAAGCTGTCTTCAGAAATAAAATACAATCCTGATTGAGCATGATTTGCTTTCGCAAGCTCATCAAGCTTTTTTATCACATCTTCTGTTGGATCCAGCGTTCCCATGCGAATCTGGCCTTCTCTATTCAAAAATACAACAGCTTTCAACTGTTCTATTTCTTGTTTTGAAAGCAAAGCCAAAGCCTCCCTATCAATCAAGGTTTTCGCGAAATCAACATACGGCAAACTAAGCTGTTGAGCTTTTTGCGCAACTTCTGTTTCTGTGCCTGCGCGCTCTATTTCACCGATTTTTTCCTGAAGCTCTCCTTGCTTATCCTCATTATCATCGCCTGTGGGTGAGGCAGGGTCTTTTTTTGCGAGCAAATCTTCTATTGATTGATTGTCATTTGGCATATATATTATTATACCTTGTACTGTATGTTATCACAATAATGCATCTTGCGGTATATATTGCATCATGATAGTGTAATTAAACACATCAAACCATGGAGGGCAAATCGCCCTTTTTGAAATTCACAAAAACACGAGGAGAATGAGCCATGCTGTTGAATCAAGTTCCGATCGTGCGCGTTGGCAAAACATTCGAAGAATGGAAAAAAATGCGCGAAAACCTAAAGCGCATTAAGGAGCGCATTGAGAGCCAGGACGCGATTCTCACTCCAGCAGAAGCAATGATTCCGCCCGAAACATTCGGACAATACAAAAATCTTATGGTTGAAACATGGCAGGCAGAATTCTGCCGCCAGGTGCTTATTGCCAACCAAAGGCATAAAGAAGCAACTGTGTATGAAATACGCGCGGACTGGGACATTGAAGCAAACGAGCCGTCTGGCTTAACAAGCGAACTTATGTGCAATGTGCTTTGGGACAAGGTTGTGGCTGTTCCTGGACTTGGATTTGCCGCATGCCTTATTCTAAGCAATGTCAGCAGAATGAACGTTTGTAACACTCCTATTCCAATTGACCATGTTGAGGATGTGAAAGCATGGGCAGTGGTGTGATAGTTTACGAACCTTAAGGCCGCCTATTGGAACTTAATAGGCGGCCTTTTTTTATAAATCCTAATTTCTCTTTCCTAGATAATTTCTTTATTCTCGCTTCTTCTTTGGATGCGTTTGATCGGTTCTTAAATCTTCTTGAATAAACTAATTTCACAGGCCTTCTTGCTCGTGTATATTTTGCTCCAAGATTGGATGAGTTATGCTCTTTTATTCTGCGTTCAATATCAACTGTAATTCCAGTATAAAGCGTCTTGTCTTTGCATTTCAGGATGTAAAGATAGTACATATTTAAATAGTCGCTCGCGCAACACCTATCTTCCACACCCCTTTCTCAAAAAAGGCCTCTATTGTCTGCCTGTTTGCTTTGTTGATCAGATTTGAATGTGAAATCTTATTTCTTTTTCCATATTCCAAAAGTGTAATTATTTCCGCATCCTCCATGTATGCAAGCCTTTTATGATAGCTGTTAGTAAGCGCTTTTCCGACTATTTCTTCCATAACATCAGTTGCTCTGTTTTTATCAAATTCCTTGAATGCCTGATAATATTTTTTCCTGTCAATAAATTTTATATTTATAGGAACAAATCCTTCTCTAATCAGCAAATAATTATTTATCACTCTCCCGATGCGCCCGTTGCCGTCAACAAATGGATGTATATTCTCAAACACGAGATGCAGTTTTGCAATGCGCTTAATAATATTTTCATGGCATGCTCCATCATACTCTGAAAGCATTTTTTCAAGCATGCGTACGACTTCTTTTGGATCTGGAGCGACATAGCTCCCTACCCGGACATATTCACCATCTTTACGAAATCTTCCGGCAATATCATCGCGAATATTTGAAATCAGCATTTTGTGAAGCATTAAAATCACTTCAAGATTAAGCTCTTGCTCTTTTGCTCTATTATCTATATATGATACAACTCGCCCTAGATTTTTTGCTTCAAAAATTTCTCTTTCAGTAATATATCTGTCTAAATCAATTTGAAGAAGTATTTTTTCAGTTTCTTCAAGTGTTAGGGTGTTGTTCTCTATGGCGTTTGAGTTATATACCTGCTCAGCAACTTCTGCTTCGCTGACAATTTTAATAAGCGCGTCTTTGTGCGTAGATGCTTTGTAGTATCTCTCGCGAAGAGAATGTATCTTATTAAAAACATTTAAAGTTTTTGCCATATACTTATAGTATACACATCTTCACGATTTTGTCAACATAACCGTGAAAAACTACTCAAAAACACAGATTTTCACGGTTTTGTTTATATTTGCAACCAAAAATTTTAACATTCACTCAACAATGAACGTTAAATCCACCTCATCAACGGACAAAAAAACCCGCCGGACAAACGTTATCTGGCGGGTGTACGCGCAATGTGCTATTCATGACGCTGGCTTGTCCACTGGATTCATGGACAGAATCAGAATCACATTAACAAGCTCTTGGCCTTGGCTTCGGACCATTCTCCATGCCTCGGACTCGTCTTCTGCTTCAACGTCTCTCCAGAACTCGCTTGGTCCTCCCCATGGCTCTCTAGAGCCAAAGGAATCATGGTCATTGGTTGGGTATGAGTATATGACCCTAAACCGATGTTTCATCCTAACCACCTCCTTTGGATATAGGATGTGCTTTTTCGCATTAAAAATACTGCTTTCTACCTGTTATACAACCTCTGCTTAATAGACCCAATATCCTGGCGTAGACGTTCATCAGCATCAAAATTCCGCTTTATTTTTGAATAAGCGTGCATTGCAGTTGTGTGATCCCTGCCACCAAGCTCTTGGCCTATAGTTGGATAAGAAGAATCCAGCTCTTCGCGCATTAAAAACATGGTAATCTGGCGAGGAACAACAAGCTCTTTTCTTCTAGACTGGCCTGTTAATTCATCTAAAGTAATATCAAAATATTCCGCGACAACTTTTGTTAAATCCCGGGCAGACACTCCTCCGCGGCGCTGGGAAACTGTAATAGAAGAAATAACATCATGAGCAAGATCAATAGTTAAATCCCCGCCCTTAAGCTCAGCAGAAGCAAAAAGCTTATTTAGCGCGCCCTCAAGCTCGCGCACATTGGACTGTATGTTTGTGGCGATAAACCGCAGAACCTCTTCATCAAGCTCTACGCCTTTTTCCTTGGCTTTGGACTTTAAAATAGCCATGCGTGTTTCTAAATCAGGAGATCCAATATCAGCAATCATTCCCCATTCAAATCTAGAAATCAAGCGCTCCTCTAAGGCGGGAATAGCTTTAGGAGGCCTGTCAGAAGTAAGGACAATCTGCTTGTGCGCGTCGCGCAAAGCGTTAAAAGCGTGGAAAAACTGCTCTTGTGTCTGCTCCTTTCCGCCTATAAACTGAATATCATCAACTAAAAGAATATCAGGCGTTCTATATTTGTTCTTGAATTTATCAACTGTTCCAGTCTGCAAGGAAGAAACATAATCATTAGTAAACTGCTCGGCAGTAATATACAAAATCTTAAAATTAGGATTAGTGCGCAAAAGCTCGTTTCCAACAGCAAGCATTAAATGAGTTTTTCCCAGGCCAACTCCACCATACAAAAATAATGGATTATATTTTGTGCCCGGCTCCTTGGCTACTCTGACGGACGCGGCATAGGCAAGCTCACTGCCTTTTCCAACGACAAAATTAGCAAAAACATACCTTGGATTAAAGGCGTGTTCTTGCGACCTAGATGCAGTTTCTTGGGTTTGCGCTTGAGAAGCATCTTCTTGGGAGGAAGTTGCGGCATCTTCTTGAATAACAGCGGCTTGAGAGATTGCGGGCTGTTTTGTTATTTCTACTTTATACTCAACATTCATCACTTTGTTGTCAGTGATATTCTGAAGAACTTGAATTATTGATTTATGATATTTATTTTCAAGCCAAGCTTTAGTAAAATTATTCGGCACTGCGACTATTACAGTGTCTTCCTTCCATTCAATAATAAACGTATTCTTAAGCCAAGTCGTAAAATGAATCTTACTAACTGTAAGTTCAAGCTCTCCTAAGGTTGACTGCCAAAGTTGTTTGCTATTCATACTTGTTATCGAGATGACTACTACTATATCATAATTCTATATTATGTAAAATATTTTTACTCGTGCACAAGGTGTGCGTATGCTGTGCAAACTTGCAAAAAACGCAGAATTTAATTATACTTGCCATATCAATTAATACAATAAAGCTATGTCAGTACCAGCAAAACGAAGAACTTCTTCACAAGGAAAGCGCAGAGCGTCGCATTTTGCTCTTAAAAGCAAAACTTTATCTGAATGCGCGAAATGCAAGACAAAAGTCAGGCCGCATCGAGCTTGCCCAAAATGCGGAGAATACAAAAAAGCGACAAAAGCAGAAAAATCTACAAAATAACAATTCTTGAGCAAAACATATGTCAAACAGACACTTGGCAAGAACTGTTGCCATGCAATCGCTATATGAATGGGATTTTAATGGCAAACAAGAACACGCTCTTTTGCCTACTACAGAAAAAAATCTTACAAACCTGGCTCCAGGCTTAGCTGAAGCTGATTTTGTGATTAAGCTGGTTAAAGGAATCCAAGAAAAACAAAAAGAAATTGATAAAACAATTCAAGGATACGCGCCTGAATGGCCATTGGACCAGATTACTACTGTTGATAGAAATGTGCTGAGAATCGGCATATATGAGCTTACTTTAGATACTTCTATTCCTCCGAAAGTCGCTATTAATGAAGCAATTGAGCTGGCAAAATCTTTTGGCGGAGCTTCAAGCGGTAAATTTGTAAATGGCGTGCTTGGCTCAATTTACAAGGATATGGCTGAGCAAGGGCACCCGAAAGTATCGAAGGATGAAACACCTGCAAAAAAGAAGATCCACAAAAAGATTCTAAATAACTAGTAAAAAGTCGTAAGTCGTAAGACTTAAGTCATAAAAAAACTTATGTCTTACGACTTATGTCTTACGACTCTTATGAAAGACATTTCAAAACTGCAAAAAATAATTAAAGTTAAGTTCAAAAATGAGAAATTGATCCAGCAAGCGCTTGTTCATCGTTCATATCTGAATGAAAATCCTAATTTTGAATTAAACCATAATGAACGTCTTGAATTTTTAGGGGACGCTGTTCTGGAACTGGTTGTGACAGATCATCTGTATTCTAATTATGAAAATCCCGAAGGCGAACTCACAAACTGGAGAGCTGCTCTAGTTAACGCGACTAGTCTGGCCGCGACAGCGCGTGAATTAAATATTGAGGAATTTTTGTATTTATCAAAAGGCGAGAGTAAGGATAAAAACATAAAAGCCCGCAACTATATTTTAGCGAACGCCATGGAAGCGATTATTGGAGCAGTATATTTGGATCAAGGATATAAGGCCGCGGAAAAATTCATTGAAAAATTCATACTTTCAAAATTGCCGGATATTTTAAAGCACAAGCTATACATGGATGCTAAAACAACTTTTCAAGAATCTGCGCAGGACAAGGCAGGAGTTACTCCAACATATAAAGTTTTATCAGAAGAAGGGCCTGACCATAATAAAACATTCTTAATTGGAATTTATCTAGAGGACGAAGAAATCGCCCAAGGCACAGGCACTTCCAAGCAAGAAGCTGAAACAGATGCCGCTAAAAACGCCTTAAGGGAAAAGGGCTGGAAATAACTATCGCGCAAATATGGTATAATACGCGCATGTATTTAGAAAAACTTGAAATACAGGGATTTAAATCGTTTGCCAAAAAAACAGTAATTGAATTTCCAAAGCGCAGAGGAGACCATAATCCAGGAATCACTGCTATTGTAGGGCCGAATGGAACTGGAAAATCCAATGCCGCGGACGCTGTTAGATGGGTTTTAGGCGAGCAAAGCATAAAACTTCTGCGTGGAAAGCGCGCAGAAGATGTTATTTTTTCCGGCTCAGGCACAAAAGCCCGCCTTGGGTTCGCTGAAGTAATTCTGCATCTTAATAATGAAGACAAGAGGACAAATATTGACTATTCCCAAGTTGTTGTAAAACGCAGAGTATATAGAAACGGTGAAAGCGAGTATTATTTGAACAATAATAAAGTTCGGCTTTCAGATGTGCAATTGCTCTTGGCGCAAGCGAATTTCGGGCAAAAAACATACAGCGTAATCGGCCAAGGCATGGTTGACAGCATTCTATCTTCTACCGCTCAGGAGCGAAAGAATTTTTTTGATGAAGCAACTGGAGTAAAACAATACCAGATTAAAAGAGAGCAAGCTTTGTCTAAAATTGAGAAAACCGAAGAAAACTTAACGCAAATTTTATCTGTTTTAAAAGAAATCACGCCTCGCTTGAAAAGTTTGCAGAGGCAAATGAAAAAACTGGAAAAAAGAAGCGCCTTAGAAAAAGAACTGCATGAGCTTCAGCTGGGCTATTATGGAAATACCTGGCAAAGAATTACAAAAAATTTAGAAAAACTGCGCGATGACAAAAAAGAGATCAGCGAACAGCATCTCTCGCTTACTAAAAAAATTACAGAATTGCATAATAAGATGCAAAAACTCGGACAAGAGCAGAAAAAAGCAAGCATTGGAGAATATGATAAAGTTCAGCAAAAATATTTTGACATAATGAACAAAAAGAATGAGCTCACAGGCGCTTTATCAGCCCTAAAGCGAGAGCTTGAAATCCTGCAAAAAGCAGATGAGCATCCAGTATCAATTAATACAAAAGATCTGATTGATGCGACAGAAAGAGAGTTAAGATTCTTTGATTTGTTTATCGCGGCTCATACGATCGCGGAGTTTAAAGCATTGCAGGATAAAGCACGCACTTTGCAGAGTGAAATTAAGCATATTCTGAAAGCTGACAATAAAGAGGGCGCTAGTGCTAAAGAGAAAATCAATCAGATCAATGAAAAAATATCATCTTTGCAAGAAGATATTGAATTAGCGGCTCTTGATGTTGAGCAAAAGCAGAATCTGCTCAATTCTTTAAGAAGAGCGGAATCAAAAGCAACAACTCATATTTTTGACGTGCAGAAAAAATACCAGTCATTGCAACAGGAGTTAAATGAGGTATCAAACCAGAAAAATCATATTGATGTTGAACTAGCTCGCGTTGAAACGCGCAGAAATGATGTTTCAGAACAAATTGAACAAGAAGTATCCCAAAATTTGCGCGAGAGAATCAAAAACTATAATGGTACGGAACGATTTGAAAAATATGACGCAATTTCAAAAATCAAGCATGAGCTGGAAATGATCGGTGGTATTGATCCTGAAATTAATGAAGAATTCCAGGAAACAAAAAAGAAGCACGACTTTCTCTCAAGCCAAGTTGAGGATCTTCAAAACGCGCTCACAAAAACAAAAAAAGTTCTAAGAGAATTAGATACAATTATTGAAAAAGAATTTAATCGCTCTTTTGAAAAAATTGAAAAAGGTTTTGAAGAATATTTCAAAATATTATTCAGAGGAGGAAAAGCGTCTTTGAAAATGAACAAACAAAATGAGTTAGATATTTTGAGCGAGGAAATAATAAGCGAGCTTACAGACGAAGAACAGGAAAAACTCGCGAATACTTTTAAAGTTGGCATTGAAATCAACGCTTGTCCGCCCGGCAAAAAAGTAAGCTCAATCAATATGCTCTCTGGGGGAGAGCGCGCTTTAACGTCAATAGCGCTCATATGCGCCATAATCCGCGCGAATCCATCCCCTTTTGTGGTTCTGGATGAGGTTGATGCCGCTCTGGATGAATCAAACTCACAAAGATTCGCGCAAATACTTGCAAAACTTTGCCATCATACTCAATTTATAGCAATTACGCATAACAGGGAAACAATGGAGCAAGCGAATATATTGTATGGAGTCACAATGAATGAAGATGGAGTATCAAAACTATTATCAGTTGATCTGGAGAAAGCTATGCAAACAGTCAAAAACTAGCGCTTGACTTAATACGCAAAATACTATAATATCTATCTATTCTATAATTATGCTAGCAATTCGACTACAACGCATTGGAAAGAAAAATCGGCCTTCATACCGGGTTGTTGTATCTGAAAAAAAACGTGATTTATACGGCAGACATAATGAAATTTTAGGTAATTATGATCCAGTCGCGAATCCTAAAGTTATTAACTTAAAAGCTGACAGGATCAAATACTGGATTTCGTTTGGAGCACAGCCATCCGCGACTGTTCATAATCTTTTAGTAACACAGGGAATTATTGAAGGCAAAAAAGTAAAAGCATGGGTGCCAAAGAAAAAGAAAGAAAAAGAGGAAAAACCCGCCCAAGGCGGGTCCGCCTCGGGCGGAGAAGAGCCCAAAAAAGACGAAGCGCCTAATTGACAAAACCTATCATTATACTATAATTGCATCAGGTTTATGCTATCAATTATACGCAGGTTTGGTCGCTTGCGTATCACAGTATAGCCAAACGCTTAACAAGAATTATATAAATCAGTATGGCAGACTTAGACCAAGAGTTTCTTGATTTCGTTGTAAAGTCACTGGTAGATCATCCAGATGACATAAAGGTTGAAAGAACTGTTGATGAAATGGGTGTATTGCTTACACTCAAAACAAATCCAGAGGATATGGGCCAGATAATCGGCCGCTCTGGCAACACTGCGCGCGCTATCAGAACACTATTGCGTGTTGTCGGCGCAAAGAACAATGCTCGCGTTAACCTCAAGATTTATGAACCAGAAGGTTCAAACAGAAGTCCAAGGCGCGATGACAGAGGATCAGACAGGCGCGATGACAGAGGATCATTTAGGCGCGATGACAGATTTTCAGCTCCTCGACAAGAAGAGACAGACACAAGCGCAGTTGATGACCTAAGATTGTAATTTAATTACATTGATAAAATCCCAAGACCGTGCTACTATAAGCGCGGTTTTTGGTTGATTAAAAAGCTGTAAGCCGTAAGCTATAAGCCTTAAGTTTTGGCTTGACGAACGCATACTTACAGCTTATGGCTTATGGCTAAAATTCAATTTGATATTATAACTATATTTCCACATATATTTGACTCCTATATAAATGAGTCCATTCTTGGGCGCGCGCAAAAAAAGAACTTGATTGAAATTAATACGCATGATTTGCGCGACTACACGAGCGACAAGCACCGCACAGTTGATGATACTCCTTATGGCGGCGGAGCTGGCATGGTTCTAATGGCTGAGCCAATTTTAAAGGCAGTTGATAAAATCACCAAAAAGAAATCTAGCAAAAAAAGTAAGATTGTCGTCTTTTCAGCCAAAGGAAAACAGTTCAATCAAAAAATGGCTTATGACTGGTCTGAAAAATTAGATCAAATTATTATGATCTGCGGCAGATATGAAGGCATAGATGAAAGAATAATAAAATCTCTGGATGCTGAAGAAATTTCTGTTGGTCCATATGTTTTAACTGATGGCGAAATTCCAGCAATGACAGTTGTTTCAGCAATATCGCGCTTAATGCCTGGAGTGATTACGTTAGAATCTTTAAAAGAAGAATCTCATTGGAATTTACTTTTAAAAAAAGAAAAAGATGCTACAAAGGATGAGGGTTTAGAATACCCGCACTATACTCGTCCTGAAGTTGTTAAATATAAAGGCAAAAAATATCATGTGCCTGAAATTTTGCTTTCAGGAAATCACGCTGAAATTGAAAAATGGCGAAAATCACACAAAAAATAATCCACAAAATACCAATCACCACAGCTCTTGACGAAAATCGTGGCATGCTCTATAATACCTATATCAAAATTAAGCAAAAAGGAGACACTCCATAGGATATACATAAAATATATCGGAAATATGAACAAAATACCTTGTATCTTGTGGTGTGTCTCCCTCTGGGAGACATTTTTGTTTTTTAACAACCTAAAGTTCACCTAAGCGGCCATAAAGGCCAAGTTAGCGCAGGTGGACTTAAATCATACTAGTTTAACTACTTCAGGTTAAATTAGTATACAACCAATAGCAACCCCGTCATGGAGTCATACGACCCCACAAGTACGACGGGGCAAGTAATTTTGAGCAATTATATAGTTGCAAAACGTTAATTTTTTTAAGAGTTTGATCCTGGCTCAGGATGAACGCTGGCGGCGCGTCTTAGGCATGCAAGTCGAACGGTGCACCATCACGGTACACCGTGGCAAACGGGTGCGTAACACACTGGTAACCTACCCTTGAGTGGGACATAATCAACCGAAAGGTTGGCTAATTTCCCATAGTTTCTTGTCATAATTTGATAAGAATAAAGATTTATCGCTCAAGGAAGGGCCTATGACCTATCAGCTTGTTGGTGAGGTAATGGCTCACCAAGGCAATGACAGGTAGCGGGTATTAACGTATGACCCGCCTCACCGGGACTGAAACACTGCCCGGACTCCTACGGGAGGCTGCAGTCAAGAATCTTCCGCAATGGGCGAAAGCCTGACGGAGCGACGCCGCGTGCAGGATGAAGGCCTTCGGGTCGTAAACTGCTTTTCTCAGGGAAAAATTTCTGATTGTACTTGAGGAATAAGGGACTGCTAACTTCGTGCCAGCAGCAGCGGTAATACGAAGGTCCCAAGCGTTATCCGGTGTTATTAGGCGTAAAGCGTCCGCAGGTTGTTTAGCACATCTTTGGTCAAATCCCACGGCCCAACCGTGGAACTGCCAAAGAGATGGCTAAACTAGAGACAGGGATAGGCATGTGGAATGGCTGGTGTAGGAGTAAAATCCGTTAATCTCAGCTAGAACACCAAATGCGAAGGCAGCATGCTGGAACTGTTCTGACACTCATGGACGAAAGCGTGGGTAGCGAATGGGATTAGATACCCCAGTAGTCCACGCCGTAAACGATGGGTACTAGGCATTGAGAGCTCGACCCTCCCAGTGCCGCCTCTAAACAAGCAAACGCGTTAAGTACCCCGCCTGGGGAGTACGGCCGCAAGGCTAAAACTCAAAGGAATTGACGGGAATCCGCACAAGCGGTGGAGCGTGTGGTTCAATTCGACAGTAAGCGAGGAACCTCACCAAGGTTTGACATCCTCGGAATCTTCCAGAAACGGAAGAGTGCCCGCAAGGGAGCCGAGTGACAGGTGCTGCATGGTTGTCGTCAGCTCGTGTCGTGAGACGTTCGGTTAAGTCCGTTAACGAGCGCAACCCTTATGCTGTGTTACTAAGTGTCACAGCAAACTGCCCTGGATAACAGGGAGGAAGGCAGGGATGACGTCAAATCAGCATGGCCCTTATACCTTGGGCTACACACGCGCTACAATGGCCAGTACAAAGGGACGCTAAGCCGCAAGGTGGAGCAAATCCCCTAAAACTGGTCCCAGTTCGGATTGGGGTCTGCAATTCGACCCCATGAAGCCGGAATCGCTAGTAACCGTATATCAGCCACGGTACGGTGAATACGTTCTCGGATTTTGTACACACCGCCCGTCAAATCAAGGGAGTCGGGGGTACCTTAAGTTCCACTTTAGTGGTTCCAAGGTAAAACCGATGACAGGGATTAAGTCGTAACAAGGCATCCGTAGGGGAACCTGTGGATGGAACACCTCCTTTCTAGGGAGTTATATCGTTTTAATGGTAATCATTGAAACTATCGCTGGTCGAACTTACCCGCCGAATCGGTGGGTGAGTTACAGCACATGAGTCGCCTCTTCATGTTTAAAACAAGGGGAAATGTTTAGTGTCACTGTAATACCTTAGGTGTGTCACATACATTAAACGAGCGTTTTGCAACAATATAATTGCTAAAAACTGACCCCGCAAGGGGTCTTTTGGTATATTGATTTATTCTGGTATTTTTGTTATTCTATTCAAGTACAACATGGGCGACTAGCTCAGTTGGTTAGAGCGCGTCACTGATAATGACGAGGTCCCAGGTTCGATTCCTGGGTCGCCCACCAACCGATGCTTTGCATCGGAATAATCAATTACCAATTTCTAATAACTAAATATGTGGACGATTAGCTCAGTTGGTTAGAGCGCCACATTGACATTGTGGAGGCCGGAGGTTCAAGTCCCCCATCGTCCACCAGCGCAGGCCTGCGGCCATCTAGTACTTTTAAAACCGAACAAACCGTGCTATAATAGAACATATGAGAAAAGATAAAGAAAAAGCGCTAGCCCTTCGTTTAAGGGGGTATAGTTATAGCGAAATAAATAAAAAGCTTGGCGTACCCAAAGCAACCCTCTCTGACTGGTTCACTGGCATTGTGCTGGCAGAAAAAGCGCAAACACGGATACAAAAACGAGTTCAAAAAAAATCCATTGACGGACTTATAAAGAGAAACAAGATGCAAACGCATCTAGCCATTAAGCGAGCATCTGAAATCCGTAACAATGCACAAAAAGAAATCAAAAAATTATCAAAACAGGATTTATTATTGTTGGGTGCCGCGCTTTATTGGGCAGAAGGATATAAAAGGCCAATTGTCAAAAACAGAAAAGAGCGCTCATATCATGTTATTAGTTTTTCAAATAGCGATCCAGCAATGATTAAAATATTTATTGAATTTTTAAAAAAAATATTATATATCCCAGATAATAAAATCAAAGCAAGTATACGAATTTTTAAACACCTGAATGAAAAACAAGTATTAAAATATTGGAAAAAAATTACAGATTTGCCTGATGAAAATTTTCATATATCAGATTATATAATCAGCAAATCAAGTCAAGGCAAAAAACCATATAATAGATTGCCATATGGAATGATTCAGATCAGGGTCGGAGATACAAAAAGCTTTCACAAAATTATGGGTTGGATTCAGGGTTTGGAAAAGCAGTTTAATTAACAATCAATATAAGCCGAGGTAGCTCAGCGGTAGAGCGAAGGCCTAAATCTTTGGGCCATAATCCAGCAATGGATTAATGAAAACTAGGTGAATTCGGGGAAACCCTAACAAGGGCAATCCCGAGCCAAGCCGCGCGTACGCGCGAAAGGTGTAGAGACTATCCCTTTTGGGAGTACTGCTATGTGCCATTTAGGTACACAGCGGGAAGCGCCTAGCCCCCTTTCTTAAAAGGGGTGATGATATAGTCCGATCCTTGGAGTAATCCAAGAAAATAACAGGTTCGGAAGAGCCTTGCGTCGGGTGTTCAACTCACCCCCTCGGCACCATCCTTCGCTCTGGGTACCCGCCTGCCAAAGCTATGCTTTGCATTGCGGGCAGGCAGAGCTATGGATGGTCTGTGACCATTTAGATTTATCGGGGCATGGCCTAATTGGCTAAGGCACCACGTTTGGGACGTGGGGATTCTGGGTTCGAGTCCCAGTGCCCCGACCAAATTAAACTTTTTTCAAATTCAGAGGCATTTAATTGCTCTCTCGCCCCGCCAAAGGCGGGGCTACGCTCGCATTTTTCCGTATATTTCGGAATTAAATCAAAAGGTCGGACAAATTCAAATTCAGTTTTTCGGGAAAGCAAACGGCGGTTCGGCGTGCGAAGCACGCAATAAACAAAGTTTATTTCCAATTTTTTCCATTCCGCCAGAGGCGGAACACAAAGCAAGTTTTTTAATCCCGCGCTTTTGCGCCGTAGGCGCAATGGCCAAAGGCGACTAATAATTAAGGAGTAAACATTATGAAAACAAAATATTTTTTATACGCTCGCAAATCAACGGAAGATGAAGAACGGCAAGTGATGAGCATTGAAGCCCAGCTCGCGGAGTTGGCGGAATTTGCCAAGCGGGAAAA
>JAHJSI010000022.1 GCA_018830465.1 Patescibacteria group bacterium
CGATATATTTTATTATGCGATAATCGCGGCATATTTTAACAAAGCTCGCTAGAGCGAATAATTCGGCCGCGGTTCTTCAAACCCGGCAGTCAGCAATGAAACCATGGAAGGATGCGCCCGAAATAGGCGAGTGGAAATTGTTCTTTCTAGAAACAACCAGAATCCCCAATAACACGGGAAAGAGACAGATAGAATAAAACCCGGGAAGTGCGAACAGCATGACCCGGGTTATTTTTTTTATTTTTGTGGCTCGGGGACAGGGGCTCGAACCCCGATTCCCAGGACCAAAACCTGGTGTCCTACCATTAGACGATCCCCGAATAAATGGGCTTGCCTATTATACCCTCAAATAACGCCTTAACGCAAGTGATGTCGCTATTACTGATATTAAAAGAATTCCAATGAACTCTCCCCCAAAAATCATCAAAATATTATTATTTAAGTATTCTAAAAGCGTAAAATCAACCTGCCCTAAAAGCCCGGCAATATATGGGTCAGAAAAAGTCGCTGTCAAATACGCCAATATAAAAGTAATGACGCTTCCAATAACAGCGTATATAATCGCCTCGCCGATAAAAGGCCAGCGCACAAACTGGTTAGAAGCTCCAACAAGCTTCATAATTCCAATTTCATCGCGATGCGTATAAATCGCGATGCGGATTGTGTTAACAATAACAAGCAAAGATATTAAAAAGAAAAACCCAGTAATGCCCCATCCAATTCCAGTAACCTGCTTTGTAATCTTCTGAAGTTTTTCAATTATATAGCTGTTGTCATCAAAACTCTGGCTATCAACTAAAATCGCGTATTCAGGAGTTGCCTGTATTATATCAATCACTTTTTGATAATCTTTTGTCTGATGCGTATTTACAATCAAAGTATCTCCAAGAGGATTATTGTCAAGCTCTTTTAATGATTCCAAAATCAACGGACTGTCTTTATATTGCTCCCGAAGCTTTGCCAAGGCCTCTGATTTTGAAACATACTTCACTTCCCTGACATAAACTAAAGTTTCAAGATGGCTCTGTACGGCTAAAATCTGCTCTGACGTCGCTGTTGGCTTGAAATACACGCTTACATCTACTTTTGATTCAACTATTTTTATCGACTCATCCATTATCGCGTTGACAAAAATAAGAGATGTCACGCTGAATAAAGTTAAAACAATTATTGTGATTGTCACTATTGACAGCCAAATATTCCTGAAAAAATTCTGGATTGAAAATTTTATAATTCTTGATAATGAAAGCATAAACATATTATAGCAAGTATTTTCCGCGCTGTTTGTCGCTTATAATAAGACCATCTTCCAAAGTAATAACCCTGCGGACTAAATCATTCACAATTTCACGGTTATGAGTGACTAAAATAACAGTAGTTCCAAAATCATTAATCTTTTTCAATAATTCTATAATCTCCCTGGAATTAATTGAATCCAAATTTCCTGTTGGCTCATCAGCAACTAGAATTTTCGGCCTGTGAGCCAAAGAGCGCGCCACAACAACTCTTTGCTGTTCTCCGCCTGAAATCTGGTTGGGAAATCTGCTCATCTTGCTCTCTAATCCAACAATTCGCAAAACTTGAGGCACAATTTCATTAATTTTATCATTCTGCTCCCCTGCTACTTCCAAAGCAAAAGCAACATTTTCAAATAATGTCTTGCGAGGCAATAATTTAAAATCCTGGAAAACAACTCCGATCTGGCGGCGCAAAGTCGGAATTTCACGGTATTTTATATTAGAAATATCCCATCCGCCGATTATAATCTTTCCTTTGCTTGGCCTCTCTTCCGCTAAAATCAATTTAACTAAGGTTGTTTTTCCTGTTCCGCTTTGTCCTACAATTGATACAAATTCTCCTGGCTTAATATGAAGATTTATATCTTTCAAAGCTGTCTGATGCCCTGTATAGATTTTACTTACGTTTTTGAAATGCACCATACTTAAATTGACGTATTATTATCAACATACTATAATTCCTAGCGAGTCCACAAGCGAAAGCTTGCTTTCATTTGGGGCGAGCGACGGAATTTCAAGCGATGTCACGCTCCGTGGCATCGCTTATATTATAACATAGAAACACGATAAAAACGAGCCGAGATAGCTTCCTCCTACGCTCTGAGTACCCGCCTGCCAAAGCTATGCTTTGCATTGCGGGCAGGCAGAGCTATGGCGGACAGGCAGTTGGCATATTAATAAATCAGCCGAAGTAGCTCAGTTGGTAGAGCAGTGCTTTCGTAAAGCAAAGGTCGGCGGTTCAATTCCGCCCTTCGGCTCCATAA
>JAHJSI010000023.1 GCA_018830465.1 Patescibacteria group bacterium
ATCTTCTTTATATATCTGCAAAGATGTCTCTTTAACCAAACTATCATTACCGTCTATTGATATTGGCGTTCCCGTTGATGATGCCAATCCGACAATATCTAACGGGCCATCAACCGTCGTCGTCCCGATGCCGACGTTGCCGCTACTGTCTACTATAAACAAGTCCCCATCTCCTCCTGTGCTATTGCTAATAGCAAACATTGGATTAGTTCCATCGCTTACTATTTCTAATATAGCATCGGGCGTAGTGTCTCCGCCAATGCCCAAACGGCTAGATATATATGTATTATGGGCAAAAATACCTCCGAACCATGCTTTTTTTGCTCCCTTTTCCTTATCAATCATATTTCCAGCCACAAAATTATGAGTACCCTCAACCTCAATATCATAGACCTTTTCCTGACCCACTTTTTTAATTTCAGCAATCTCATCCCACATTATGTCTCCTGGACCTTCTTCCAAAACACTGTCATCACCAAGACAACCGCCGTAAGCAGAAACTGCTTGCGCTTTAGGAACAGCAATCCGCATCCCAGCTTGCATTTGGGATACTTTAAGCCATTTTCTTAAGTTGTCTTTGATTGATTTTGACATGCTATTTGAATGTATTTTCGCCAGACGCGCTGTAAATTTAATACTTTGCGTCTTAGCCATAAATATTTTTTAATTTGGTCCTCAAATTGGTCATGGTCTATGTTTGTTTCACAGATATCCCGCACTTGTTCCAGATAGACAACCATTTTGTTGCAGTTAAGCATAACTTTGTCTAAGATGATCAGACAGGCGTTGCTCTGACCGAAACGGCAGGAATGAGCTTCGGCGATTAAGTGCGGAATTGAGAAAGCACAGACAGCCATGTTTTTGATAATATAATCGTTGAAATCAGAAACAATCTTTTTATTTTTTTTGGTGCTTTTTGATCCGATAATCGTTTTTCCTGCAAACACGCTTGCTTCCAGCGCTTTTTGGTAAACATCCAGATCTTGGAAACTTTTTACTGCCTTTTTTGGGTTATATGATTTGTAATAATAATTTGTGTAATTTTTGTTCATGTTTTTTTAATTCACCCTGGTTCCAGATTCTCTACTCGACAGGGATCTTTATTCATTCTATAAGTTCCCTCTAAGGTGGCTATTTTTTGTCTTTGACGCTTTCTCTTTGGCTTATAAACAATGTGTAAAGGATAAAATTCATAATAATTTTTTTCGTCAAACCAAGCACATTTGAAATTAAATACTCTTAATCCAGTTAAGCGGGAAAGAGCTAAAGCATAAAGAGTTAATTGCTCAAGTGGTCTTTCTTTGCTTGCATTCGGCTTGTAATCCAAAATATGAATGGCACCATTTCTAATTTGAATCATATCAATATGGCCAGTAATTAAACGAGGCAGTTCTTCGGGAGGGAACGGTATTAAAGTTTTTTGATTTCTGGTTTTTTTATGATACATTTCAAAGCCAAGCTGGGTCTGCATATGGGCTAAGTCCTGTTTGCGAAGATAAATTGGAACTTCTGTAGCAACTGTTACCGTATCATTGGCAAGCATAAATCTCTGTAAGGCATCATGCCGATCTTTGGCTTCGTGAACTGATCCTAAAACGAATTTTGCTAATTTATTGGCATAGTTTTGCTTGCTTCTAACAATCATTTCTTTTTTGCTGAAACACATTGGGGCTTCAGAAGCACGCAAACCATCTTGAAAATACTGGTGAGGGCATTCAGCCGGAATTAGGTCCAAAAATTCTTTTAAGGGTCCGAATCGGCTATGTTTGATATCTTCCCTAATAATAAGCTGGGTTTTTGCCCGATGATGACGGAATCGGTAAAGCTGACGGTGGGCCAAAGTAGCACTGCTAATCACATCTTCGGGCTTGAACATTTTCAAAGCAAACGGTCTCATGCGAGAATAAATACACAAATCCTTGTATTGGTTTAGCCAATTTAGAAGTGAACTTGGCTGAAGCTCTTTTGCGTCTGAAAGATGAATCCGGCTGGCGATTTTAGCCGCTGCTTCCAAGCTATGACCTAAATTATAAAGAGAGATGGCATCTAAAATAACCTCTAAAGGATAGTGCTTGCCTTTTGTGGATCCCGGAGTGAAGGTGCGACTACAATCACTGCACAAATAGAGTTGGACTTTTTCCATTTTCTTTTGACGCAAACCGCGTTTAACAAAATTCTGACTAGAACAATAAGGACAGAAAATTTCTAAGACACTTGGGCGGGGGAACCCCGCCCCTACATCGGCTTGGATGCTCATAGGTATTTTTTCTTCTGTGGGTGCCGGGGTTTCTATCTCACGATTCTGAATTGGTTCTATATCACGAGTTTTGAAGAAATTGACTGTTTTTTTCGCAAACGTGATAAATGGATTAAATTTTTTTCCTTGTTTTTGGCGAAGTTTTACCAAGTATGGATGATTACCAGTGGTGCGGATAACCCTGCCTGATTTAGTTCTAATTTCATAAATTTCTTTGGTGCCCATATCCATCAAGGCATTGACTTTTTTGTATTCAGTCCTATTTGTATCCTCATTTAGGGATAAAACCTCGTCTTCAGGCATTATATTGCGAATAGGGACATATAGATATTCATATCCATCGGTATCTAATTCTTCATCTTCTTGTTCCCCATTTTTCTTTTTTCTTTTTCTTTTGCGTCTTCTGATGGCAATTAAAGTATCACCTGTCATACATTGGCCAACAACATGCAAACTTTGAGCAGGACTCGTCGTCCCGATGCCGACGTTGCC
>JAHJSI010000024.1 GCA_018830465.1 Patescibacteria group bacterium
CTTCGCGTATAATAGCGCCTCCTTGATTTCATCAATTGATTTACATTCAACAAACTCCTTGGCTTCTCCGCCAAGTTTTATAGTAGTAAAATCTGATAATTTAGTTTGTTTTTTTAATTTCATAAATCTATATAATGGCGGAGAGGGAGGGATTCGAACCCCCGGAACTCTTACGAGCTCAACAGTTTTCGAAACTGTCCCATTCGACCGCTCTGGCACCTCTCCCAACATCGCAAGCATACATAAAAATACACAAAAAATCAATCTTATGCCTAGTTTACAAAATACGCAAAAAGGAGTATTTTCATTACATTAAAAAGTAAGGTATAATATACTTAATATGAAACAACAAACAATCAAAAAAGCAATAATCCCAGTAGCTGGCTTTGGAACCAGATTCTTGCCAGCAACAAAAGCACAGCCAAAGGAAATGCTTACATTAGTTGATAAACCAGTAATTCAATACATTATAGAAGAAGCAGTTGAAAGCGGCATAACAGAAATCATTCTTGTCACAGGCCAGAACAAGCGCGCGATTGAAGATCATTTTGACAGGAACTTTGAACTTGAATACCGCTTAAAGCAGAAAGGTAAAAAAAAATTATTAGAAGAAATAGACCGCATCACAAATCTTGCGAATTTTGTGTATGTCCGCCAAAAGACTCCTCTTGGAGATGGGCACGCGATTCTGCAGGCAAAGGACTTAGTAGACAAAGACGAATCAGTTGCAGTTCTTTTTGGAGATGACATAATAGTAAATAAAAAGCCAGCGCTAAAGCAGATGATTGAAGTATATGAGCGATATCGCGATCCAGTTATCGCGGTTGAAAGGGTTGATAAAAAAGACACTAATCAATATGGCATTATTGATGTTGTAGATGACAAAGGAAAAACTCATGAGATCAAGGGCTTAGTAGAGAAGCCAGATCCAAAAGAAGCCCCGTCAAACCTTGGGGTCATAGGAAAATATATCGTAACTCCAGATGTTCTAGAAGCGCTTTCAAAAGTCAAAAGAGGCAAAGGAGGAGAAATTCGCCTTATAGACGGGTTTAGATCTGTTGTAAAAAAACGCTCAATCTACGCGCATGAATGCGAGGGCACCCGCTTTGACTGCGGATCAAAACTTGGATTCTTGAAGGCAACTATACATTTTGGCTTAAATCACAAAGAATTAAAAAAGGACTTTGCCAAATACCTTAAAAGTATTAGAATATAATCACACATGTCAAAAACAAAAACAAAACTTCTATCAATATTAATACTCCTGCCTCTCTTAGGCTTAGGTTGCAAAGGAGGTGGCAATATTATTTCAAAAGACTCGCTTGAGCCGGTCACTTTAAAATACTGGCGTGTTTTTGATGAACCTTCTGACTTTACTGATACAATCGCGGCATTCAAACAAATATATCCTCATATTAATATTGAAATAAAAAAACTGCGGTTAGAAGAATATGAAGACGCGATAGTCCGAGCATTAGCAGAGGGCAATGGACCTGATATTATTTCTATTCAAACATCATGGCTTAAACAATATCAAAAACTCATTGACGCGATGCCAGCGAGCGTAACTCTGCCAGCTACAATGTTTGATGGAAAAAATACTTACACTTCCCTGCAAACAATTAAAATGCCGACACTACGCGACTTAAAAAATAATTTTATTGATACTGTTGAACAAGATGCTGTAATTGGATCTTCTATCTATGGCTTACCTTTGGGAGTTGACACTCTTGCAATGTATTATAATAAACAAATGCTCAATCAAGCGGGAATTGTTGAACCAGCAAGAACTTGGGAGGATTTTAAAAATCATGTAAAGCTTTTGACTCGGCAGGATACAAACGGAAATATAATTCAATCAGGCGGAACCATAGGAGGAGCGCACAATATAAACAGAGCAGCTGATATTTTAGCTATTCTCATGATGCAGAACGGAACAGAAATGGTAGCTAATGGAAAAGTTGCTTTTAATCAAACCCCTGCCATCCTACAAGACAAGTCAGTTGTTCCAGGAAGAGACGCTCTTAGATTTTATACTGATTTCGCGTCCCCTGCCAAAGAAGTATATACATGGAACGAGGATATGCCAGAATCTTTA
The DNA here is from genome assembly GCA_018830465.1 of Patescibacteria group bacterium. GTDB lineage: Bacteria > Patescibacteriota > Patescibacteriia > UBA2169 > UBA2169 > CG1-02-41-12. The sequence continues at coordinate 2,099 of JAHJSI010000024.1, forward strand.
AATGCTTTCGCTAACCAGCAATCAGCTTACTTTTTCGGATATTCATACCATTTGCCTTTAATACGGTCTTTGGCTAGCGGAATTGACCTTGAAATTGCTAAATTGCCCCAAATCTC
>JAHJSI010000025.1 GCA_018830465.1 Patescibacteria group bacterium
CATATCATCCCAATGCGCGCCGAATTGATCAGCTCCCAAAGTAATCGCGATAATTTCGCGGCCTTGCTTGTTTTTTACTTTCATATCCAGGCATCTTCCTGCCTCATAAGTAAATCCTGTTTTTGAGCCAAGGACAGTATATGGCACATCAAGGAGTTTATTTGAATTTTTCATTGGAATACGCTTGCCTTTGGATGTCGCAATTGTAAGATATCGCGGTGTTGTTGCCTGCAAAAATGTCATGCTTGAAAATAATTTTTTAGAAAGAATCATTAAGTCTTGCGCTGTTGAAATATTATCTACTGAAAGGCCTGTTACTTCCGCGAAATGCGTTCCTGTCATTCCAAATTTTTCTGCTTTTTGGTTCATTTTTTCCACAAACTGGGCGTGCGTTAATCCTGTTGAGCGGGCTAATGCTTTTGCCGCGTTGTTCGCGCTTTTAAGGAGTGTTGCGTAAAACAAATCTCGCGTTGTGAGCATATCTCCTGTATTAATATAAATTTTTGCTGGAATAGCATCATCAGCCGCGGTCATGGATATGCGTTTGTCCCAGCCAGGATTGTGATCTAAAAACACTGCCGCTGTCATGAGCTTGGTTAAGCTTGCTATTGGCCTTTGTGTGTCGCTTAACCGCTCAACAAGCACTTCGCCAGTTCGCGCGTCAACTATAAGGATTGATTCAGAGTTTATTGTTTTTTTTAAGTATTCGCTTTTATCTAAATGGTCCGCAAAAACAGCAATGAATCCGCTTGCCCAGGATATTTTTGTTGAGAGCGTGTGTGCTGTTGTGTTAATTGTTCCGGGCAAGTGCTGCCAGATTCCTAATTCCTGGTTGTGTATATAGATTTCTTTGTACCTTGATTCAATTAAGGGGTATTTCATCTGAATTGTTATTGTGCTGGCAAGCTGATTATCTGTTGCAGGCAGAATCGCGTAATGATATACATTTGACGCAAGATCTTTGTCTAAAGGAACAGCTGGATAATATTCTGGCTTTATAAGTTCAACAAAAGCAGACCGATTAAGCGTATTTGGGTCGATTATGATTTGCGCATCTTGGTTGTCAGTCGTGAGTGTATATCCATTTTCAAGTGTGGATTTTGTGATGCGCTGCGAAAGGATAATCTCGGATTGGGCATGTGCTGATAAAGGCGCGACAAAAACCATCAGTATTAGTAATATCGCGGAGATTTTATTTTTTATTTTTGCAGCCATATTTGTATGGGTAATTATAGCACAATCTCGCTTTTTTGCTTATTTTATGCTAATCTGATCACATATGATTAGAGAAAAGATAGAAGAAAAAATCAAAAAAGCGTTTAGATCAGAGTTTAGATTAAAATTGGACAAGATTGAGCTTGTTAATCCTGAGCCGCAATTCGGAGATTTTGCGCTAGCTTGCCATTCATTTGCGAAAGAACTGAAAATGCCGCCTCAAGAGATTGCGCGGAAATTATCTAAAAGAATAAAGGATAAAATAATCGCAAAAACTGATTCAAAAGCCGGGTATTTGAACATTACAGTTGATCAGGCAGTTTTATCAGAACAAGTTTTATCAGAAGCAGTAAGAAAAGAAGATAAATATGGCGAGTCTTCTAAAAACAAACAAAAACATGTGATTGAATATTCTTCGCCAAACACAAATAAGCCATTGCATCTTGGGCATATTAGAAACAATGTGCTTGGCATGTCTATCGCGAATTTATTAATAACTCAAGGCGCTGATGTAAAAAAAGTGCAACTTATTAATGATAGAGGAATCCATATAATGAAATCATTGGTTGCGTATCAAAAACTCGGCCAAGGAAAAACACCAGAAGATGCGCATGAAAAAGGCGATCATTTTGTTGGAAAATATTATGTTCAGTTTAACGAAGAAACAATGATGGAAGACGCAAAAGAAGCTTTGCGCAAATGGGAAAAAGGAGACAGAGAGATTAAGGATTTGTGGGAGAATATGAATAAATGGGTTTATGAAGGGTTTGATGGGACATATAAAGCTTTAGGAAGCGAGTTTGATAAAAATTATTATGAAAGCGAAATTTACGAGACAGGAAGAAAAATTATTGAGCAAGGAATAGAAAATGGAGTATTTAAAAAAGAAGACGATAACTCTGTTTCAGTTGATTTAGAAGATATTGGGCTTGATAAGAAAATTTTACAAAGAAGCGATGGAACAAGCATATATGTGACTCAGGATTTAGCTTTAGCTGTTGCTCGACAAGAAGAGTGGAATGCTGATTCTTTGATATATATTGTTGGGCATGAGCAAGAATATCATTTTAAAGTTTTATTTGAGATTTTAAAGCGTTTAGGGTATGATTGGGCAAAAAATTTGTATCATCTATCATATGGATTAGTCTTTTTACCAGAAGGAAAGATGAAATCAAGGGAAGGCAAAGTTGTTGACGCAGATAATATTATTTCCGAAGTCCAAGATTTGGCTGCTAAAGAAATCAAGAAGCGGTTCCCAGATATTTCTGACGCGGAATTAGGACAGCGAAGCGAAGTAATCGGCATGGGTGCCTTGAAATTCATGCTTTTGAAAATTAATCCAACGCAGGCAATTCATTTTAATCCCAAAGAAGCTATTTCTTTTGAAGGTTCAACCGGGCCATATGTTCAATACGCGCACGCTCGCATATCAAGCATATTAAAAAATCAAGATTTGCAAGATTGCGATGATGTAGATTTCGAATTATTAAAAGAACAGGAAGAAAGAGAAGTTGTTTTGAAATTGATGCAGTATGAGGAAGTTGTCCAAGATGCGGCGCGCAACTTCAATCCAAGCGCTGTGTGCAATTATCTTTTGGAGTTCTCTCATATATTCAATACTTTTTACCATAAGCATCATGTTCTAAAAGCAGAAGATGAGGATACAAAAAACGCGCGATTGGTTTTAATTCGCGCTGTGCAGATTGTTTTGAGGAATGGATTAGATATTCTTGAAATTAAAGCGCCGAATAAGATGTAATTTAATCAAAAAAATAGGTCTTCAGTTTTGTTTAGGCAGGCTTAATTTTTCTTTATGCCAATTTTTGATTATGGTATGTAAATGCATTTTTTGGTATAATAAATCAATATAAATATGCCATTTTCTAGTAAATCAAAACAAAGGGAATATCAAAGAGAATACCAACGTAAAAGACGCAGAAAAAAGTCTCATAAGATATATACAGAAGAATCAGCAATTTCTCCAGAAGTAAGAATTTCCATTATTATTACAATTCTTTTGGCAATTGCAGTGCTTTCTATTCTGTCATTTTTTGATTTAGCCGGGCCTTTTGGGAAATATGGCTATAATATTCTTAAAATGCTGTTTGGATGGGGCGCTTTTGTCTTTCCTATTTTACTTGCGGTGATTTCTCTTCTTTTATTGCGCAGAGTTAGATATCAATTTAATACTTGGCAGATTACTGGGGTTATAATTTTATTTATTGCTTTACTTGGAGTTATGCACCATGCTCCTTCGTTTGCTGATCCATCAGAGGCAGTCAAAAATGGAAGCGGGGGAGGATGGGTCGGGTTTTCAATTCTTTATATATTTACCAATCTTGCTGGGTATTGGGGAGCATGGGTGTTTTTAACTGGTATCGCGATAGTTGGTATTTTATTAGGGTTTAGCAATTCATTGTTTAATAAAGATGGCCAAGAGGAAGAGGATTATGAAGAAGAGGGCGATGAGGATATGGAAGGAAGCTTGTCGTTTTTTGATCGCATAAAAGAAAAATTGGCTATCCGCAAATACAGAAGAGAATATAATGATACAGAAGAAATTAATGATTTAGATGAAAATTTGCTCAAAGATCAAAAGGATCATGAAGAAGTCTCTAGCCAAGATGGTCCTTTAGTAAAAATGAGCAATTCAGAAGAAATTGAGCCGCCTGCGACAGCAAGGAAGAAGAAAACAATAAAAATTCCACTTGACCTTTTAGAGAGCAGTACTGAAAAGCCCTCAGCTCAAGATATTGAAACGATAAAAGATAAGATTGAAAAAACTTTGGCAACATTTGGAATAAATATTGAAATGGACGAAGTGAATATTGGACCAACAGTTACGCAGTATACATTCAAGCCTCCAGTTGGCGTTAAGCTTTCAAGAATAACAGGACTTGCTAATGAATTAGCTTTAGCTTTAGCGGCCCATCCTTTGCGCATGGAAGCGCCTATTCCTGGAAAGTCGTTAGTTGGAATTGAAATTCCTAATCAAATAAAAGCAATTGTAAAGCTTAAAGATATAATGCTTTCTTCTTCATTTAGAAAGCGCAACTCCAATCTTTCAATATGTTTAGGAAAAGATGTTTCAGGAAAATCATGGGTTGGTGATTTATCAAAAATGCCCCATCTTTTAATTGCAGGTTCAACAGGAAGCGGAAAATCAGTTGCTATTAATTCAATTATTATAAGCCTTTTGTATCAGAATTCTCCTGATGACTTGAAATTAGTTTTAGTTGACCCTAAGAAAGTTGAACTATCAGGATATAATGATATCCCATATCTTTTAACTCCTGTCATTACGGATAATAAAAAGACAATTAATGCTTTAAAATGGATTGTTTCAGAAATGGAGAGAAGATATCAATTATTGAGCCAGCGTGGAAAGAGAAATATTGAATCATATAATGAAGCAAACAGAAACGAAACATTGCCTCATTTAGTATTTATAATAGACGAGCTTGCTGATTTAATGAGCGTTGCGGCTCAAGACGTTGAAGGCGCAATTGTACGGCTAGCTCAAATGTCTCGAGCTGTTGGAATTCATCTTATATTAGCAACCCAGCGGCCGTCAGTTAATGTTTTGACAGGTTTGATTAAAGCAAACATACCTTCACGAATCGCGTTTGCCGTTCCTTCGCAGATTGACTCAAGAACTATTTTAGACAGCGCTGGAGCGGAAAAATTGCTTGGACAAGGAGATATGCTTTTTACAGCATCTGACGCTAATAAGCCCCGCAGATTGCAGGGCGCGTATTTATCAGATGAGGAAATAGAGCGGGTGACAAATTTTTTGAAAGATCAGGGCGAAGCGGATTATCATGATGAAATAACAGAGAGGCAAAGAGGCATCACAGTGCTTGGAGGCGCGCGAGACTCAGAATCAATTGGCGAGGATGAACTATATGATGACGCAAGAGAAGAAGTTGTGCGCGCGGGAAAAGCATCCGCGTCTTTGCTGCAAAGGAGGCTGCGCATTGGATATGCAAGAGCAGCGCGTTTGCTTGATATTCTTGAATCAGAAGGCATAATAGGTCCGGCTGACGGAGCAAGGCCAAGGGAGATATTGATTGGCATGGAAGGTGAGAATGAAGGCGAGCATCAAGAGGAGTCCGTTGACTCTGAAGAAGATAATAATAGAATTTCTAATTTTTAAAATGAACTCATTCATATCAAAACAAATTTTAACTTCTCAAACTATTGGAGAGCGATTAGCCAAAGCGCGAGAAGGCGCTTCTCTGTCTCAGGAAGATGTGTCGCTGAAAATTGGAATTAAAGAGAGATATATTTCTGCTATTGAATTTGGATTATATTCTGAATTGCCTGGTGAGATTTACGCGCTGGAATTTATTAAAAAATACGCGGCATTTTTAAGAATGGATCCAAAATCGGCTGCTTGCGCGTATAAAAAGGAAAGAGGCATACAAAAAAATTCTAACTATAAATTAAGCGCTAAAGGAGAATCGTATAAATTAGCGCATCGCGCGCGCTGGGCCGCAAACACGCTGGTCTTAACAGGAGTTGCAGTGTTTATTGTTTATGCTTTTGTGCTTGGCCGCAATATTTTCTCTCCTCCTTCTATTTTAATTATTCCAGAAGATGAATATATAAAGATAAGCTCATCCCAAATTACTCTGCAAGGGAAAGTCCTGCACGCAAAAGAAGTGTGCATCAATACTGATCCTATTATTTTATCTAAAGACGGAACATTTATTGAGTCATTCAATTTGCCAAAAGGCGTAAATTTATTGAAAATTACCGCGCGCAGCAGGTTTGGAAAAGTTTCAGAAGTATATAGAGTGGTTTATGTTGAAGAAGCTATAGACCAAACATTGGTTTTACAACAAAATGATAAATGATATAATAATTACCTTAATATAAAAATATATGGCAACAAAAGAAAATAATGACAAAAGCAAAAAAGGTCTTGTAATTGAGGAGGCAGTAAAGCAAATTAAGGATAGGTTTGGAGAGGGAATTATTATGCGTTTTGGCGAGGCAAGGAATATGGATGTTGAGGCAATTTCAACTGGATGCCTTAGTGTTGATATGGCTTTAGGCATTGGCGGTGTTCCGCGCGGAAGGGTTACAGAAATTTTTGGGCCAGAAGCTTCGGGTAAAACAACTCTTGCCCAGCATATTGTTGCTGAAGCGCAAAAGATGGGCGGAGTAGCCGCGTTTGTTGACGCAGAGCACGCGCTAGATCCAGATTACGCGCGCAAGATTGGCGTGAATATTGACGAGCTTTTAATCTCCCAGCCAGATTCAGGAGAGCAGGCCTTAGACATTGTTGAGACCTTGGTCCGCTCTAGCGCGATTGATATTATTGTTATTGACAGCGTGGCTGCGCTTACACCAAGAGCAGAAATTGAAGGAGACATGGGGCAGTCGCATATGGGTTTGCAGGCGCGTTTGATGAGCCAAGCGCTTCGCAAGCTCACAGGCATTGTATCTAAAAGCAATACTGTTGTTATTTTTATCAATCAGATTCGCATGAAAATTGGCGTAATGTTCGGGAATCCGGAAACAACTTCAGGAGGAAATGCTCTCAAATTCTACTCGTCTGTGCGCATAGATGTCCGCAGAGCCGCTCATATAAAGCAAGGCGATAAAATTATCGGCAACCGAGTTAAATGCAAAATCGTGAAAAACAAAGTTGCTGCTCCTTTCCAGACAACTGAATTTGATATTATGTATAATCAAGGAATTTCCAAAGAAGGCGATTTGCTTGATCAAGGCGTTGCGCGAGGCGTTATTTCAAGGTCAGGAAATTCTTATTCTTATGAAGAGGAAAAATTAGGCCTTGGCCGCGAGACTGCGAAGGCATATCTGCGAGAGCATCCAAAGCTCTATGACAAAATCCGGAAGGTTGTGTGGGATTTGTTTAAGCAGGAAAAAGAGAGCTAGATTGTAATAAAAAACCCAGCCCCTCGCTAGGGGCTGGGTTTTTTGGTAATCAATATTATTCAACCACAAAAGGCATGAATCCCATTATGCGGGAATTTTTGATCGCGCGCGCGACAACTCTTTGATGCTTTGCGCAGGCGCCTGATCTTTTCTTAGGCATAATCTTGCCATAAGCTGATGTAAAGCGCTTTAACAAATCAACATCTTTAAAATCAATGTCTTTAATATTATTTTTGCAGATGTAGCATCCTTTGTCTTTTGCGATAACTTGTGTAATCATAATTGATTAGAATGGTATGTCTTCAACGCTAATTTCTTCTTCTTGGCTTTGTTCTGCTTGAGATGGTGGAGGAGCAGGCGCTTGCTCTTCTGGTCCGGTTGGAGCAGATGATGGTCCTGAATCTGATTTTCTATCAAGCATTATCATATTATCTGTTATTACTTCTGTTCTATATCGCTTGTTGCCTGATTGATCATCCCATGAGTTTGTCTGCAACCGTCCTTCTAGATAAACTTTAGATCCTTTGTGAAGATATTGTCCGCAGATTTCTGCCAGCTTGCGCCATGCGACAATATTGTGAAATTCTACTTTTTCCTGCCTTTGTCCTTGCTGGTCGTTCCAATAAAGATTAGTCGCGAGCCCAAAGCTTGTTACAGCGATTCCACTTGGAGTTGTACGCACTTCAGGATCTTGCGTAACCCTCCCAATAAGCATAACTTTGTTGAGGTCCATATTTTTGTTTATTAATGGTTATGTTATTTTATATTTTATCACTTTCAAGCAATTCATCAAGTTTTTCGTTAAGCTGGTCTATACTTGCTTTTTCAGATAATTTTTCTTCAACTTTTTCTGTTTTTTCTTTTTGAACTGAAGCAGGCCTTTCTTTTTTTTGCTCTGGTCCTTGTCTTTCTTCTGGCTTTTCTTTTTTAGGTTCTTGAATAGCGTTAATTTTTTCTTCAATTGAGATTTTTTCTATTTTAGTAATAATATGGCGCAGCACATCTTTAGATAAGCGGAGTTTTTCATTAAGAGTTTGAATTTTGTCTGGATCCAGCTCTAAAAGCCATACTTTGTACGAGCCATGCGATTGACCTTCAATTTTATAGGCTAATTTTTTTCGGCCCAGGACATAAGTAAATTTTACTTCTGCTTGAGCTTCTTCAAGCAAGTTGCTTACTGTTTTAGAGATTTTATTTATCTCTTCTTCGGTTTGTGAGCCCGCGAATAGGGCGCATAATTCATATTGATTCATATTTTTGTAAAAAAAATAATCCTTTGCCCCCTCTTTTAGAATTATGGGACCTCCTGCTAGTTCTGCGGAGGAAAGAGGGTAATTAATAACTTCAAATATTTTATCATATATTTTGAAAAAACGCAACCCGCACCATATGAGGTGCGGGGCAAGGCCCCAAGACTCGACCGGTATGCAATACATTGAAAAAACGGTACAATATTGTTATGACACAATCTTTTTTAATTTTAGGACGTGAAAAATCAGTTGGTTTTGCGGAAATTTACCAATATATTGGTAAAAATGATGATATAATCGCTAATTTTGGCAAAGACGCGGTTATTGTCGTTGATAAAGAAATTGGCTCTTCTTGTCCGTCTGTTTTGGGTGGTATCCCAAAATCAGGTTTTGTGATTGATAGAAAAGATAAAATTGATGCTGATTTATTAGCGTCTGTGTTATTAAAATTTAGTCAAGAAGGACAAAAATTTCATTTTGGATTAAGCGCGTATAATATGGGCGGAAATGTGATAAATCAAGGACAATTAAAAGCGCTTGGATTGGAAACAAAAAAATTTCTTAAGCAGCAGGGCTTGTCTGTCCGGCTTGTTGAATCAAAATCAGGAAACTTATCATCTGTGGATGTAGTTAAGAATAGATTATTGGATAAAGGCGTGGAGCTGTGTCTGTTGTTTGCGAATGATCACGTTTTGGTCGGCAAAACAGAATCAGTTCAGCCATATGAAGAATATTCTTCTCGTGATTTTGACAGGCCAATGCGCGATATGAAGCGAGGCATGATTCCGCCAAAGCTCGCGCGCACAATGTTAAATTTGTCAGGCGCGGACAAAGGCGCTTTGATTTTGGATCCGTTTTGCGGAATTGGAACTATTCTGCAGGAGGCGCTTCTTTTAGGATATCGAGTGATTGGAACTGATATTGATGAGCAGGCAATTCACGGAACAAAGAAAAATATTAAATGGCTTCTTGAGCAAAAAGATATTTCTTTGCCTGATTACAAAATCGATACAATGGATGTGCGCAAATTAGATGAAATAGCCACAGAAAATTCTATTGACGCGATTGTGACAGAATTGGATTTAGGCCCGCTTTTGCAAGGTGATGAGTCAAAGGGAAAAGTTGAGTCAATTGAGAAATCTTTATCAGAATTTTATAAAGACGCGTTAAATATGATGCGCTTTGTTTTGAAAGACAGCTCTCGCGCTGTAATTGCTTGGCCGTATTTTAGAAAGCAAGGAATTTCTATTTCTGTTTTTGATAAATTAATAGAGCTTGGATTGCGAGTTGTTGAGCCATATCCTGCGCAATATAGAGACGCATATCCTTTATCAGAGCGAAAGACTTTGCTGTATGGCAGAGAAGCACAGAATGTTTTTAGGGAGATTATTATATTAGAGAAAGTTTAGTTAGCAAATTTGAAATAACCCTCCTACGCTCGTGAATACACGAGCTTCGGCGGGCAATCATACAACTAATTATGTAAAAAGTGGCAAATGTCACCATCCTGCATAATATAGTTCTTGCCTTCTAAGTGCATTTTGCCTTTTTCTTTTGCGCCAAGTTCGCCATTGCATGCAACAAAATCATCACAAGAAATCACTTCAGCGCGGATAAAGCCTTTTTCAAAATCAGTGTGGATTTTTCCTGCTGCCTCGGGCGCAGTGGAACCATTTGTAACGGTCCATGCCCTTGTCTCTTTGGGGCCTGACGTAAAAAATGTAATCAAATTTAATAGTCGGTATGATGCAGTAATCAATTTATCAAGCCCGCTTTGGTCTAATCCAAGGTCTTTTAGCATTGATTTTGCGTCTTCTGCTCCGAGTTCTGCTAATTCTGATTCTATTTTTGCTGAAATAATAATCTCATTTTTATTTTCTGGCTTGCGATTTGCGTCTTCTTCAGAAACATTTATTACATTTAGCATTGGTTTTTGCGTTATAAGCTGTAAATTTTTTGTGGCAAATTTTTCATCTTCTGTGAGGTCTGCATCGCTGGCTGGGTGTTCATTATCAAGCTGTGATTTAATCTTCTCAAGCGCTGTGAACGCTCGCATTGCTTCTTTATCCCCGCTTTTTGCTTGTGCTTTAACGTCTTTAGCGCGTTTTTCTACTGTTGCTAAGTCCGCCATTATTAATTCAAGCAGAATGATTTCTTTGTCCCGTTTTGCGTCAACGCTGTTTTCAACATGCGCGATATCATCATTTTCAAAATCACGCACAACATGAGCGATCGCGTTCACTTCTCGGATGTGGGATAAGAATTTGTTTCCTAATCCTTCGCCTTTGTGAGCTCCTTTAACAAGGCCTGCAATATCTACGAACTCAATTATTGTTGGAATTGTTTTTTCTGATTTGGAAATTTTAGTTAATTTTTCTAGTCGTTCATCAGGCACTTCAACAATTCCGATATTTGGGTCGATTGTACAAAAAGGGAAATTTTCAGCAGGGACCTGCTTTTTAGTCAAAGCTTTGAAAAGCGTTGATTTGCCTACGTTTGGCAGGCCTACTATTCCGATTGAGAATGACATAGAGATAAGTATATCGCTATTGATGTTTCATGGCAACCCTGTTATAGTACGCGCATATGATTACAAAAACATTCATCAAAAAACTCAAAGATCAGATTGAGAAATCAGATAATGCGCGAGGAAGGATTATTCGGGAAACGCATCCAATGATACGCGAGGCAAAGCACGCGATTTTTAAGATACACAGGGGAGAGATAAAAGAGTCAGAAAAATCTTTACAAAAGCTTGAGAAAAAAATAAAATCAATTGTTAAAGAAGCAGAAAAAGCTGGCTCTCGTTCAGAGGGAACTTTGCATGTTGCAGTGGAAGAATATCTTGAAGCTTTGTATCTACTCAAGGTTATTCAAAAGAAATCAATTCCACAGAAGCTCGCGTTTTCAATTACCGCGGATGAACAGCTTGGCGCGCTATCTGATTTAACAGGCGAACTTGTGCGAGCCGCGACTTTGGAAGTGACAAAAGGAAATCTAAAATCAATCCAGCAATATAGAAATGCTACTGAAGAATTATTCGGTGTTCTGTTGCAGATGAATCTTCGGGGCGCTTTGCGGCAAAAGAGGGATGATGCTAGGCGGAATCTAAAGCGGTTGGAAGAGATTTTGTATGATGTGTCTTTGAAGAAATAATTACCCCGTCATTCGACAGGGTGTATCATATCCACCAAGCGAACATATAATACAGTCCAATGTATTTAATTAGTTTTCCGATGATGACATAAATAGAGAATTTTTTGAAAGAGTATTTAACAATTCCCGGTACAAATGTGAGCGGGTCTCCAATAATCGGCAGCCAAGAGAAGAGCAGGATTGGAGGGCCGAATTTTTCAAACCATCTCTGGGCGCGGTCTAAGCGCTCTTTTTTGATTCTGAAATATTTTCCTAAAATCCAATATTCTCCAACGCGTCCAATCCAATAGTTGAGAGCATTGCCTGCGTAATTTCCAATTGTCAGCACTATTATTGTTGGAATAATTGGCATGCCAGCTTTCCATACGCCAATAGCCGCAACCTCTGGAGAAAGCGGAACCATTGTGGTCGCTAGCGCGCCAAACAGGAATAATCCAATATATTCAGCCGGACCAGCAGTGAAACTCAGAAGCCAATTTTGAATAGAATCAAACATATGAATATTATACCATAAACAGACGTTGTTTTTTAGTGTAAATACGGTAGAATATAATTATGATTAAAGATAATAAAAAATTCATAATAATTGATGGAAACGCGCTTCTTCATCGCGCCTGGCATGCTCTTCCTCCTTTGACCACAAAAGACGGTAAATTGGTTAATGCTGTTTATGGATTCGCGTCAATTATGCTCAATATAATCAAGGATTTGAAGCCAGATTATGGTATTGTTGCTTTTGATCCGCCAGGAAAGACATTTCGCCATAAGCAGTATAAAGAATACAAAGCAACCCGCCAGAAGCAGCCGGATGAATTGTATGAGCAGATTCCGATGGTAAAAGAAGTTGCAAAGGATTTTGGATTTAGCATTGAAGAGAAAGAAGGATATGAGGCAGATGATGTGATTGGAACTTTATCCAAAAAAGCGAAAAAGCATAATCTTGAAACAGTGATCGTCACAGGTGATATGGATGCTTTGCAGTTGGTTGATAAAAATACTGTTGTGTACACAATCAAACGTGGAATTAATGACACTATTATTTATGATGTTAAGGCAGTAAAAGATAAGCATGGATTTGGTCCAGAGAAAGTTGTTGAATACAAGGCCTTGGCAGGGGATTCGTCTGACAATATTCCTGGTGTAGTTGGTGTTGGAGATAAAACAGCAAAGGATCTTTTGAAAGAGTTTGATTCTGTTGATGAGATTTATGCGTATTTAAAAAAAGATAAGCATGAAAAGATAAAAGATACAGTTGCAAAGAAGTTGGTTGCGAATAAAGATAACGCGTTTTTGTCGCATGATTTGGCAACTATAAGATGTGATATTAAAATTGATTTTGATTTGAAAGATTTAGAAGTTAAGCCAGCTGATCAAGATGATCTTTTTGAGCTGTTCCGCAAGTTTGAGTTCAGGTCTTTAATCTCAAAAGCACAAGAGGTCTTTGCCGGGTCATTCGACCCGGTCCGTTCTGCTCAGGGTTCTTTATTTACGTCTGGAGTTCAGTCGCAGGATGAGGACTTTAAGATTAGAGATGGATATGAATTAATTGATACAAAAAAGAAAGCAAAAGATTTAGTATTAAAAATGTCGACCAAAGGCCGACCAGCCTCTGGCTGGAAAGAAGTAAAAGCAATTGCAATTGATACTGAAACCGACGCCTTAGGAGCTTTGACATCAAATATGCTTGGATTCTCTCTGTGCGCAAAATCAGGCGAGGCATATTATGTGCTGGCTGAGTTTGTGGATGATTTCAAGGAATTGCTTGAGAATCCGAATATTAAAAAATTCGGGCATAATATTAAATACGATATTGAAGTATTGCATCGCGTAGGCGTTGACGTGAATCCAATATCTTTTGATTCAATGATTGCTTCATATATTTTGCGCCCAACAGGAAGAAGCCATTCTTTAGATAATCTTGCGTTCACGGAACTTAGGCATCAAATGGTTTCAATTACCGATTTAATCGGTGTAAAAGGCAAAAAACAGCTATCATTGGCTGATATAGATACTGAGCGCGTGGCTGATTACGCGGCAGAAGACGCGGACTATACTTTGCGCTTAACGCAAAAATTAGCAAAAGAAGTTGAAAAAGAAGGTTTTTTGCAGTTAATGCGGGATATTGAAATGCCTTTGATCGCGGTATTGGCTCAAATGGAAGAGAATGGCGTAAAAATAGACGCAAAGATTTTGTTGGATATGTCAAAGCAGATTCACGCGGATATCGCGCGTTTGGAAAAGAAAATCTATAAAGAGTCAGGCCAGGAATTTAATGTCGCGTCTCCAAAACAGCTCAAAGAAATTTTATTTGATAAGTTAGATATTTCAACCAAAGGAATAGGAAAAACAAAAACAGGATTCTCGACTGCGGTCATGCAACTAGAAAAGATGGTTGACGGGCATCCTATTATTCCTTTGATTATGGAGCATCGTGAATTGTCTAAACTTAAAAATACATATTTAGACGCTCTTCCTGAATTAATTAATAAAGAAACAGGAAGAGTGCATACTAATTTTAATCAAACTCGCACATCAACAGGACGGCTTTCTTCAAGCGATCCGAATTTGCAGAATATCCCGATGCGCGCTGAACTTGGAAGGAAGATTAGAAAAGCGTTTATTCCTGAAAAAGGGAATGTGCTTATCAGCGCTGATTATTCACAGATTGAATTGCGAGTTGCCGCTGATATTTCTGGCGATAAAAAGCTGATTGAAATTTTCAAAGCTGGAAAAGATATTCATACAACAACAGCCGCGTTTGTCCATGAAATTCCAGAGGATAAAGTGACGCCTGAAATCCGCAGAACCGCCAAAGAAGTGAATTTTGGAATTTTGTATGGAATGGGAGCGCGTGGATTGGCGCAGAGAACAGGAATGCCGCATGCTCGGGCTAAAGAATTTATTGATAAATATTTTGAATCATTTTCAGGAGTCGCGGAATTTATAGAAAATAATATTGAGATGGCAAGGGCGCAAGGATATGTTGAAACAAAATTTGGGCGGCGTCTGCAGTTGCCTGATATAAATTCTGGAGTTCAGCAGATCAGGGCCGCGGCAGAGCGATTAGCAACAAATATGCCTATTCAAGGAACAGCAGCTGATATTATGAAAATGGCAATGATCGCGGTGCATAATGGCCTTGCGAAAATAAGTCCTGATGCTAAAATGCTCATGCAAGTGCATGATGAACTTGTTTTTGAAGTTCCTAAAAAGGACGTTGACCGCGTGTCGCGCTTTGTGCAGGAGGAAATGGAGTCAATTGCAAAGCTCAAAGTTCCAGTTATTGTTGAGATTAGTTCAGGAAAAAATTGGCAGGAGGC
>JAHJSI010000026.1 GCA_018830465.1 Patescibacteria group bacterium
AACTCAATCGCGGAGGTAGCCATGCTTTTCTGGATTGTTGAGCACATTACGATGTTGATTCTCGTTGGTTTGGCTGTTCCCTTCTTGGTAGCGGCCATTCGGCGATATCGACAACAGGATTAGCACATCCTAGACCCCTTGCACAAACTAGCTTGCTAGTGCGTGTAAGGGGTCTTTTTATTTGTTTTAGTGCGCATACTATATCATTTTTTGGGCGCATAATCAATGTCGACTCTTGGTTTATTTGTGATATACTATATGCATTATGATTGCATCAATTTCAGGCAAAATTAGCCAAAAAAATGAGAATTCTGTTGTAATAGATGTTCAAGGCATTGGATATCTTATTAGCGTTCCAACAAGCGAATTAGCGCAATTTAAAGTTGGACAAGAAGTCAATTTACACACATACTTGGTGGTCAAAGAAGATGCTTTAGATTTGTATGGCAGCAAAGATCCACAGGTGTTGGCATGGTTTAAAATGCTTTTGAATGTGAAAGGAATCGGCCCAAAGTCCTCTTTATTAATTGTTTCAATTGCTCGGCCAGAAGATTTGTCAGTTGCCTTGCATGCAGAATCTTCTGATATGCTTGTCAATTGCGGCATTAGCAAGAAAGTGTCGGAGAGAATTATACTTGAATTAAAGAATAAGGCAAAAAATTTGATTGATGTAAAAGATGCGCAAACTGCCCAATCAATGACGCTTGATTCAGAGGTCTTGCAAGCTTTAGAAGCATTAGGATATTCTCGCGACCAAGCTCGCGATGCGTTAAGGCATGCTGAAGGCGATGATGTTGAAACAAAAATACGTGAAGCATTAAAACAGCTTGGAAAATAATATGTGGCAAAGGATAGCCTTAAGCTGTAAGCCATAAGTCATAAGCTGGTATTAAATTAAAGCTTACGGCTTACGGCTTATGGCTGGAAATTGGAAAAAAATAGATAAAAGAGAAGAGTGGGATAAATTTATTAAAGCGCAAAAAAGCGCTCCTTTTCTGCAGTCATGGGAATGGGGTGAATTTCAGGAATCTCTCGACCGCAAAGTTTTGCGGTTTTCTTGGGATGAAAAAATATTTGTTCAAGCAATTAAAATGAATTTACCAAAAGGATTTGCATATTGGTATATTCCGCGCGGCCCGATTGCGCTGGATAAATTGGTTGACGTGAATGACGCAATGCGCGAACTATTAAATGATCTAGAAAAAAGTGGGGCGTTGTTTCTGCGTATTGATCCATTGGCATCAAAACCCCCTCTCAATCTCCCCCTTGGCAAGGGGGAGAGGTTTGTGGCCTCGACCCAGCCGCAATGCACGCGCATATTAGATTTGACGAAACATGAGGAATCTTTGCTGTCAGGCATGCATCAGAAGACAAGATATAATATCCGTCTTGCGGAAAGAAAAGGAGTGAAGATTAGAAAAGGCGCAATTACAGAATTTATCCGTCTGAACCATGAAACAAAAACAAGAGATAAATTTACAACACACACAGATGAGCATTATCAAAAAATGGTTAAGACCTTGCCAAGTGAATTTATAAAAATATGGCACGCAGAATACAAAGGAAAAGTTTTGGCAAGCGCTATTATCATATATTTTTCAGATACAGCCACATACGCGCATGGAGCGTCGTCTGATGAGCATCGTGATTTAATGGCGCCCCACCTTTTGCAGTGGAAAATAATTCAAGACGCAAAATCAAAGGGGTTTAAAAATTATGATTTTTTTGGCGTAAATCCGGACACAGAAAATCACAAAGCATACAAGAAATCATGGCAAGGAATAACAAGGTTTAAAGCGGGATTTGGCGGTGATCTGATATGCTATCCACATTCTTTTGACTTGATTTATAGAGCGCTTTGGTATAGGGTGTATAAGTTAGTAAAAAAGTTAAAAACAATGATTTAACCCTATATGATTAACAAAATTGTTATTCCAGCAGCAGGAAAAGGCACAAGAATGCTTGACCTTGCAAAGGACAGGCCAAAGCATTTAATCAGTGTTTTAGATAAGCCGTTTCTGTATTATGTCCTTAAAAATATTCAGGACGCGGGATATGAAGAAATGATTTTAGTTGTGGGACATCACGCGGAAAAGATGGTTGAATTCGCGCGAAATGAAGGATCTGAATTTCCAATCACAATTATAAATCAGTTTGATGTGATGGGAACTGAAAAGTATGGAACAGCAATTCCAGTACTTGCGGCGCAGGAGTCAGTTGGCAATGAGAATTTTGTATGCATTTATGGAGATAATATTTATAGCGTGCGCGACTTGAAAGCAATGCGCGAACTTGAAAATGGATTCAGCCATGTAAGTTTATTGTATGTAGATAATCCAGAAAAATATGGAGTGCCGATTTTAGACGGTGATTTAGTGAAAGATTTTGTAGAAAAGCCAAAGACGTTTATTTCAAATTGGGCTTCTATTGGGTGCTATAAGTTCACTTCAGAAATTTTTTCGGAATGTGAGAAAGTTGAAAAATCAGAGCGAGGAGAATATGAATTAACTGACGCAATCAAATCATTAGCAAAACAAGGAAAAGTAAAATCACGCAAGATGATTGATTATTGGTTGGATTTTGGAAATCCTGGTGATATAGAAAAAGTTGCGAAGTTTTTGCAGTCAGAGAAATTATAATCAAAAAATATATGACAGGATTTGTTCCGATAGACTTTAGAAGAGCAGGCAAAGTTCTATTGGTTATTGGATTAATTTGTTTACTTCTTAGGATTGTTTCTTATATAACCAACTCATTCAATTTATCCAATTATATTTTATATTTCGGTTTAGCATTAATATTGTTAAGCCTTTATTTAATTTTTGTTGTGCCTAAGGAATAATTAAAATATGGATACTAAACCAACAATTAAAAATTTTATAGTTGTTATCTTGCCTGCTGTGCTTGTTGTTTTTGTTATATTTTTTCTGGTGATGCCAAAAGTACGAGAAAATAGAGGAACTTCTGATTCTGATAGCATTTATACTGGGCAAGTAACGAATTTTGAGGAATGCCAATTAGCTGGTTTCCCTACTTCTGGAGATTATCTTGGGGAATGTACTGCAAATGGAAAAGTATTTAAAAGAATTGTAAATGTAATTGATTTTGAATCATGCTTGCTCGCGGGCAACCCAGCTATGGAATCCTATCCGCGCCAATGCAGGAATGATGATACAACATATACAGAAGAGATAAAAGATGATTCTTTTGGAATCCTGCCTTTTGATTCTGGAGTTAAAGGAAAAGTTACACTTGGACCAACTTGCACATTTATAGAAGACCCTCCTGATCCTAATTGCGAAGACCAGCCATATGTAACTATTGTTCAGGTTATAGCAACAGGAAGTCCAGCAAGTTCTCCTTTTGCCACAATTGAAACAGATAAAGATGGTAACTACGTAACAATGCTTCCACCTGGGGAATATGCTTTGCAACCAATTGGTGATTTGCCTTTTCCAAGGTGTGAGACAAAAAATATAATTGTAGAGCCTGGCGCTATGCAGGAGGTGGATCTTTTGTGTGATACTGGCATTAGGTAAAATATAAAAATAGATGTAGGGATTAAACGGTCCATGCCTGCCCGCCGATGAGGAGGGGGGGTGGAGGGTAGTTGAGCCATTGATTTTTCCCCTAGATATGCTATACTATGAGTGTACTTAACAAATCAATATGTAGCTCGTGCATCTAATTCGAGCCGTTTATATCTTTTGCTCAAGTCTTGAGCAAATAGGCAATCTGGGAAATCTGCGGAACGCCTTATGTTATAAACGACTAGCCATTTTACCCTCCTACGCGTAAAGCTTCGGAAGGGCAAGAAACGGTTGGGAGATTTCATTCGTATTAGTCACACGGATTAAATCTCTTAGCTGTTTTTTTAATTTTAAAAAGGAAAAAATAATATGAAAAATAAAAAAGATACTATTATACTACGCGACAATTGCGTGTTTAGCCCTAATATATTTAAGGCGATAAAGTTCGCAACTAAAACTCACGAGATATATCAAAAACAAAAACGCAAACACAAGGATATTCCCTATATAACTCATCCTTTAACTGTTGGGCTTATTCTTGCTCGCGCTGGCGCGCCTGAGAATATTATTATTGCTGGTATTCTTCACGACACTATGGAGGATGGTGTTGCTGAACACAAAGTAACGCGTGCTATGTTGGATGAGCGTTTTGTTGATTCTGTTGGTAATATTGTGGAGGGTGTTACTGAACCAAACAAAGAACTTCCTTGGCACGAGCGCAAGCAGTTAGCTCTTGAGCATATAAAAATTATTAATGGTCCAACGCTTTGGGTAAAGTCTGCTGATGTGATTAGTAATGTTTCGGAAATACTAGATGATTATGGGCATGATGGGGATGATGTGTTTTCGCGTTTTAATGCTCCTAAAAAAGATATTATCGCGAATTATATTGCTGTTCTTCGCGCGCTTATTAAAAGATTAGAAAAGTTTGATATTCCTCTTATTGTGGATTTGGAGGGTCTTGTTTTTGAGGTTGAAGAGTTGGCAATAGAGTCAACTCCAAAACCAACTCAATGCTTTTTGTGGTGGATTACAAAGCAACAAGCAAAGATAAAGAAATAAAAGAACTAAACGAAGAGTGGCAAGGTGGATATAAGAGGCAAATGGAAATATATCAATGGTTGTTGCGGAAGAATGGATTTAAGGTGTCTGATACAGGATATTTTGTATATTGCAACGGAAAAACAGACAGAAAGGCATTTGATGGGAAATTAGAATTTGATATCAATATCATTCCGTATAAAGGAAACGCAAAATGGGTTGAAGGAACAATCAAGGATGCGCACAAGTGCTTAAAATCAAACAAGATTCCAAAAACAGGAAAGGATTGTGATTATTGTGGTTATAGGGATGCAGTAGAGTCTGTGATATAATTTATATAAAATAAATTTTTATAGAAAGACTTTATTAATATAAATTAAAATTAAAATAAAAAATATGCCTACATATCAATCATACTCAGAATTAATTAAACCATCTTGGTCGCCGCCTTCGTGGCTGTTTGGGCCAGTGTGGACTGTTTTGTATGTGATAATCGCGGCCACATTTGGCACAGTATTTTACAAAGCATTTACTAAGCAAATTCCATGGATAGTTGCTTTGCCATTTGCTTTAAACCTTGTTTTTAATTTTGCATTTACACCGATTCAATTTGGGCTTAAAAATAATATGCTTGCCGCAGTTGATATATTACTTGTTGCTGGAACACTAATCTGGGCGCTATGGGCTATTTGGAACGTTTCGCCTGATTTGCGATGGATTGTGTATGCTAATATTCCATATTTGGCTTGGGTTTTATTTGCCACCACTCTACAATTAACAATTACATATCTAAATTGGAAATAATCATAATATCCGCATATCCACCTTAGATTAAAATATAACCATCACCAAAAAAGTACTAATTATAGCTTTTATCTTATTAGCCATTATTAATCATTGACATATCCCTAATTCTATAGTATTATAGCTAAGTTATTTCAACCCCGTTTTTGCGGGATTATTTTTTTAAAAATATGGGACAAGATACAGTAGTATTGAGATTCGATGAAGTTAGCTTTGAATATCAATCAAACAAAAAATTATTAAATGAAGTGGATTTTTCCGTACGCTCAGGTAGCCGTATTACATTAATGGGGCAAAATGGAGCAGGGAAAAGTTCGATTTTTAAATTGATAACAGGAGAAGCAAAACCAACATCTGGAACAATTTCGCGCACCCCAGGCGACGCAACAATAGCGCTTGCTCATCAGGTTATGCCTGAAGAAGCAAAAGAATTAACAGTGCAAGAGTTTTTTGCTACCGCGTTTAAAGAAAAGCAATATAATCTTGATAAACAAATTAAAGATATTTTTGAAGTTGTTCATCTTGTTAATATTCCTTTAGATAGAAAGATAAAAGCATTATCTGGTGGACAGCAAGCTAGGATATTGCTTAGCCACGCATTAATCCAAAATCCAGATATCTTATTGTTAGATGAGCCAACAAATAATTTAGACCAGCAAGGAATTGAACACTTAACTGGATTTTTAATGATGTATGAAAAAACCGTAATTGTAATTTCGCATGATGCGGATTTTTTAAATGCTTTTTCAGATGGAGTTTTGTATCTTGACGCGCACACTCAGGAAGTTGAACAATATACTGGCAACTATTATGTAGTAGTAGAAGAGATTAAAAATCGAATCGAGCGAGAGAATAAATTAAACGCGCGCATGCAAGCCCAGATAAAAGAAAAGCGAGCCAAGTCCGAAGTGTTCGCGCATAAGGGTGGAAAGCTTCGTGGTGTTGCAAAAAAGATGCGTGAATCAGCGCAAGAGGCTGAGGAAAGTATTGTTCAGGTTAGGCGCGAAGATAAAACCATTCGCGATTTTACTATTCCTACGCAAGAGTTTGATATGCATTTTGATGGAAAGATTATGCAATTTAATAGTGTTAGCGCTATTAAGGATGGGGAAATTGTAGAAAAAAAGCTTGAGCTTGTTATGCGCAAGAATAGACATATTTTAATTGCTGGGCCTAATGGAATTGGAAAAACCACAATGCTTGAAAAATTAACAGAGAAAAGTGGTGAAGGATTTTCTATTGCTGATAATGTTCTAGTTGGATATTATAAGCAGGATTTTAGTAATCTTGATTATGATAAAACAGCTTATGATACTTTGCTAGAAGTTATGGAAGGACCAGAAGATGAACATAAGATACGCGCTACTGGCGCTGGATTTTTATTAGATGGTAAATTACTCGCAAGCAAAATTCGCGCGCTTTCAGAAGGGCAAAAAGGTTTGCTTTACTTTTGTCGGCTTGCGCTTATGAATCCTGGGCTGCTTATTTTAGATGAGCCAACAAATCATATCAATTTCCGTCATCTTCCTGTTATTGCTAAAGCTTTAGATTCCTACAAAGGCGCATTAATTATGATTTCACATATTCCAGATTTTGTTGCGCAGATTAGAATTGATGAGGTAATTGATTTGGGAGATATTAAATAATCATCCAACATATAACTGTGTATTAATATTTAAAAGAAAAAGACCGGCCCTGTAGATTCACAGAGACGGTCTTTCAAGGTTTTGGGAGTGTTATTCAATGTTCAAAAATTCTTATAGTAGGCACCACACTCAAAGGAAGGACTCTAAACTCATCATCCCTAGGCGGAGCAATGGCACAGTGCAGATTAACTTCTTGTGTCTCAAAAAGTACGACATCTTTCCCATGTGGGGAAGTTATTACTTTTTCTTGTGTTTCAATATGCGCCATCACACCTTGGCATCTGTGAACAACCATTATCTTTGTGCCAGCAGTAAGCGCAACATTATGATGACTATCAAAAGTGTCATCTGTGATCTCATGATGTTGAAAAACACACATCCATTCTTTGTCCCAAAGCTCAAGCATTTTTTCATTGAATAGATCAACGGCTCTATCTCTGGCACTTGTGACAGCAGACATTTGATTATCAGTAATGTCTGTCATTTCAAACAACTGCATCTGGGAGAGGAATCTCCATTCCTGCGTGATACGGACAAGAAATGGATATAAATCTGCGTCATCTGTTGGGCGCAATTGAACATCCTCGTCAAAGAATTTCATGATTCATCCTCCTTGTTTGGATTATAAAAAGGGCAACAAAGCCCTCCGAATTTATTTCTATTTGCATGTATATTATCATAATATTTTTTAAATAACAATTTGTAATTTTTATAATATCAAACAATGATATAGAAAAATTGCTCAAAGTTTCTGATACAACCGCGTATCGGTATTTAGAGGAATTGAAGAAAATAATGTTTAAAAAGGCATTTTTAGGGGAGTTATATATCAATAATGAGTAGATTGATGTATTTTTGGGTAGATTTGGTTGGTACTTGTGTAGATTTAGATAGTATGTTATTATTTATATATGGAAGAAAATTTGCTTTCAATTAGTCAGGCTGCTGAATATCTTAAGGTTTCTTTGAATACGTTACGCCGCTGGGATGAAAGCGGTAAATTAGTCGCGATTAATAAAGATGGCGGCACTCATAGATATTACCGTGAAAAAGATTTGGAAATTTTTGCTAGCGATTTAATGAAGTTTGCCTCTGAATGGATTCAAGATGGTATTGAGTTTCCTGGCACATTTTATTGTTCCACGAGTTCTATTTTTAACGCGCGATTGTCGAAAATGGAAAATGCTCTTATGAAGATGCCAGGGTTTGAAAAATTATACTCCTTGATTGTTTTAATTGCCGGAGAGATTGGCGACAATTCATTTGCGCACAATTTAGGAAAGTGGCCGGACACAGCTGGAATTTTTTTCGGTTATGATCTTGCTAAAGGCATAGTTGTGCTGGCTGATAGAGGATTGGGTATTTTAGAAACACTGCGCCAAGTTCGACCCCAGCTTCCGAGCCATGTTGAGGCTGTAGAAGTCGCGTTTACTGAATTCATTTCCGGGCGAGCTCCAGAAAAGCGCGGTAACGGGCTTAAGCTTGTTCGCGAGGTGGTCTTGGAACAGCCGATCAGCTTGTTTTTTACCAGTGGCGACGCTGAAGTGCGCATGAAAGGATCTGATAAAGTATTTCGTGTCACCCGTGGACAGAATATTGTGCGCGGATGTATGGCAAAAATAGAATTTAAATAATTTTTAAAAAAAGTATATGAAATTACAACTAGAAAAATTTGGTAAAACACTAATATCGCGAGAATTGGGCAGCGAGGCTTTTAAAGCGTTTCAGCCAACCTTGCGCGAGTTTTCTAAGGATGAAAAACTAGAAATAGATTTTTCTGGCGTATTAACATTTTCGCCCTCCTGGGCTGATGAATTTTTAAGTCCCTTATTGAATCAATTGGATGATCGCTTAATTCTCTTGCCGAGCGATAACCTTTCGGTGCATGCGACGCTTAAAATTCTTCAAGAGGTTAATAAGCGCCCATTTAACATCAAATCCTAATGGATTATAAAATCATGATAAAAAAGATTATTAAGAAAATCATACCCAAATCATTGCTTCTCGCATATCATAAGACATTGGCGATTTTAGCGAATATTGTGTATTGGTTTCCATCGCGCAAGATGGTGGTCATCGGCGTTACAGGAACAAAAGGAAAATCCAGCACAGTTGTTATGATAACCAGGATTCTTGAAGAAGCAGGATATAAGGTTGGCTCAACAAACACAATATTTTTCAAGATAGGAGATAAAGAATGGGCAAACACAACAAAGCAAGGAATGCTTGGTCGTTTAAAACTTCAAAAACTTCTTCGTAAAATGGCGCGCGCTGGATGCACGCACGCGGTAATAGAAGTGACTAGCGAAGGAATATTGCAAAACAGGCAATGGGGAATTGCTTTTGATGTCTGCGTGTTTACAAATTTAGGGCCAGAGCATATTGAGTCGCATGGTTCATATGAAAAATACAGAAAAACAAAAGAATTAATTTTTAAGAATCTGCATAAATCACATCGCAAGACGTTTGATAAGAAGAAAGTTAAGAAAATAATTATTGCTAATTGCGATGATAAAATGAGCGAAAAATTTCTGCGCCACAGAGCCAATGAAAAATGGTGCGCATGCTTTTCTAAAAAATGCAAATCAGAAGATTATGATAAGTGTAGTTGCTTGCGCGCTGATGAAGTAAACCAAACTAAAGACGGAGTGGTATTGTTAATTAATGGGCATTATATTGATATTCCTTTGTGCGGCGTGTTTATGGCGCAGAATGCTTTGCTTGCAATTGCGACAGCGCGCTCGCTCGGAGTGTCGTTTTCAGCATGCGAGAGCGCTTTAGAGAAAATTACATCATTGCCAGGAAGAGCGGAAGTAATTGAAGCCAAACGCGGATTTCGTGTGGTTATTGATTACGCGCACGAGCCAAAATCATTTGAAGCAATATTTGAAACAGCGCAACAAATGCGCTCCAAAGGAAAAGTTATAGCAGTATTTGGCGCGACAGGCGGCGGCAGGGACGCAAGCAAGCGGCCAAAAATGGGCGAAATAGCCGCGAAATACGCGGATAATATAATATTAACAACAGACGATCCTTATGACGATGATCCAGAGAAGCTTGCTCAAGATATAATGCAAGGAATTTCTGAATCAAAAAATGTGCAGATAATAATTGATCGCAGAGGAGCAATAAAGAAAGCCCTAAGCTCCGCGCAAAAAGATGATTTAATATTGCTTCTTGGAAAAGGATCAGAGCAGACCATGGCTGTTGCAAATGGAAAATATATTCCTTGGAGTGATAGAAGTGTTGTGGAGGAATTGATATGAGCTGGATAAAAACTGAATACATCAAGCATCATAAAATAAAAGTAGCCGCATATAGTCTTGTGTTTGCATTTTTAGTGTGGGCTGTTTTTTATTTTGGAGAATTAATTAAATCAGTTTTTACGTCTTCAGACGCGATAAGGGAGTGGGTATTGCAATATGGCGCGTTTGCTCCTCTTGCGTTATTTTTACTGCAAGTCGCGCAAGTTATTGTTGCTCCGCTGAATAATTTTTTAATAAATTTTGCCGGAGGATATATTTTTGGACCTTACATGGGGTTTGTATATAATTATTTCGGCTGGGTTCTTGGAGCAATCATAGTTTTTTGGCTCGCAAGATATTTTGGAAGAAGGTTTGTTAATTTATTTATTTCAGAAGAAAAATTAGCTAGATTTGATAAAATAGTCGGGCAAGGAATATATATAATTTTTTTTCTTCTTCTGCTTCCTGGGGCTCCGGATGATTTTTTAGTATATGTGATGGCGCTTTCAAAATCAATTAAATTCAAAACATTTCTTTGGATGATTTTAATCGGCAAAATTCCTGGCAAAATCGCAACCAGCTTTTTAGGCGCTGGAGTCGCGGAGCACAGCATGCTTTCAGTCGCGCTGTACGCGTTATTTATTTTAGTTTCTGTTGCTGTATTTTTGAAAAAACCAGAATTATGGCGATTAGGAAAGGAAGATTTGCAATAACAAGGTTCATGTGTTAATATGCATCTTTATTGACTTATCCACAGTGTGCCATGCGGTACACTGCAAGCAGTGTTGACAAATATTTTAAAAGTCGTTACAATTTTCTTATCATGCATCATCAATTATCGCTTTTTGTGAAACATTGTTTTTGTTTCTCAAAAATTAATATTTCATCGCGGTTTTAAAGCGATTAATCCTTATTTTAGCCAAAATAAGGGATTTTTTATATGACAAATAGATTTTCATCCAAAATAGGCCGCAAATACTTTACAAAACTGCATGATGCAGTTGATTTGCCTGATTTGATTAAATCCCAAAAAGATTCTTATAATTGGCTATTAAAAACAGGCTTAAGTGAATTATTTGATGAAATTTCGCCAATTCGGGATTTTATTGGCCGTGATTTAGAGCTTTATTTAGAAGATTATTATCTTGATGACCCAAAATTTGATGAAATTACAGCAAAAGCCAAGAATGTCACTTATGAAGCAGCAATACGCGTAAAAGCTCGTTTAGCCAACAAAAGAACAGGTGAAATCAAAGAACAAGAAATATATCTTGGTGATTTTCCAATGATGACTCCTCGCGGAACATTTATAATCAACGGGATTGAGCGTGTAATTGTATCCCAGCTTATACGAAGCGCTGGAGTATTTTTTACTGCTGACATTGTTCGCGGCAAAAAGTACTATGGAGCAAAAATTATTCCAAACAGAGGCGCTTGGCTTGAATTAGAAACAGATGCGAATGGAGCAATTTGGGTAAAAATAGACAGAAAGAGAAAAGTTGCTATTACATCTATTTTAAGAGCTTTTGGATTTGGCACTGATCAGGAAATAAGATCAGCTCTTTCTGGTTTAGAGGGTGTTGAGCAACAGATGCTGGAAGAAACTCTTAAGAGAGATACTGCGACAAATGAAGATGAGGGGCTGAAGGAAGTTTATAAAAGAATTAGGCCAGGAGACTTGGCAACCGCAAGCAATGCTAAGCAATTGATTCACGCGATGTTCTTCAATTTTGATAGATATGACTTTTCAAGAGTAGGGCGCTATAAAATAAATCAAAGATTTAATTTAGACGTGCCTAATGACCCAGAGCACAGAATTTTGCGCAGAGAAGATTTAATTTTAGTTATTAGAGAAATAATGCGCTTATCAAAAACTCAAGAATCTGCTGACGATATTGATCATTTGTCAAACAGAAGGGTTCGCACAGTAGGCGAGCTTGTGCAGAATAAGCTTAGAGTTGGCCTTGCAAGAATGGAGCGAATCATTAAAGACAGGATGTCCACTCTGGATATTAATACAATTACTCCTAACCAGCTTATAAACGCGCGGCCAGTAATTGGATCAATCAAAGAATTTTTCATGTCTTCTCAGCTCTCTCAGTTTATGGATCAGACAAATCCTTTGTCAGAGCTTGAGCATAAGAGGCGCCTTAGCGCAATGGGTCCGGGCGGACTTTCTCGGGAGCGGGCAGGATTTGACGTTCGGGACGTGCATAGAACTCACTATGGAAGAATTTGCCCTATCGCGACTCCAGAAGGACCGAACATCGGCTTAGTTGGACACTTGGCTTCATATGCGCGCATTAATCAATTCGGATTTTTAGAGACGCCGTATAGAAAAGTTGAGCATAACAGCAAGTCAGGAAAATCTAAAGTTACAGATGAAATTATATACCTTTCAGCAATGGAAGAATCTCAAAGCATTACAACCTCAGCAACAACAAACCTTGATGATGAAGGGTATTTTGTTGATGAAAAAGTTGAAGCGCGCGTAAAAGGCGAGCCAATGTTCGTTGATGCCAAAGAGATCCAATACATAGATATTTCAGCTAAGCAGATTGTAAGCATCGCGACATCTCTTATTCCTTTCTTAGAGCATGATGATGCTATTAGGGCTTTAATGGGAACAAATATGCAACGTCAGGCAATCGCGACTGTTAGGCCAGAATCTCCAATTATTGGTACTGGCGTTGAATACAGGGCAGCTGCTGACAGCGGACAAGTTGTTTTAGCTGAAGATGATGGACAAGTCATTGGTGTTCAATCAGATAAAATTACTATAAAGCATAAAAATGGGATTAAAGAATATAATCTTGGCAAGTTTATTAGATCAAACGCGTCCACAAGCATGAATCAAAAGCCAACTATAGCTAGAGGCGATAAAGTAAAAAAAGGAGAGGTAATTGCTGATGGAGCGGCAACAGATAATGGGGAGCTTGCTTTGGGCCAAAATCTTCTTGTTGCTTTCCTTTCTTGGGAAGGCGGAAATTATGAAGATGCTATTTTAATATCAGAACGATTGGTTCAGGATGATAGATTTACGTCAATTCATATAGATGACTATACTATTGACGTTAGAGACACAAAACTTGGCCCTGAAATTATTACTCGTGATATTCCAAATGTTGGCGAAGAGAAGCTTAAAGATTTGGATGCGGAAGGCGTTGTTAGGATTGGCGCGGAAGTTTCTTCGGGCGATATTTTAGTTGGAAAAATTACTCCAAAAGGCGAGGCAGAGCTTAGCGCTGAAGAAAAGCTTCTTCGCGCTATTTTCGGCGAAAAGGCAAAAGATGTTCGGGATAGCTCTCTATATTTAGAGCACGGAGAGCACGGAAAGGTTGTTGATCTGAAAGTATTTTCCCGCGAAAATGGAGACAAGCTATCGAGCGGCGTTATTAAAACAATTCAAGTTTCAGTCGCTTCATTGAGAAAAATTCAAGTTGGAGACAAGATGGCTGGAAGACATGGAAACAAAGGAGTTATTTCCAAGATTGTTCCAGTTGAAGATATGCCTTTTGATGAAAGCGGCAGGCCGATGGATATTATTCTTAATCCTCTTGGAGTCGCGTCAAGAATGAACTTAGGGCAAATTTTAGAAACTCACCTTGGATTGGCTGCGCATACTTTAGGGTATAAAGTGGCTTCTCCTGCGCTGGATGGCGTGCCTGAAAAAGTAATTCGTGAAGAATTGAAAAAAGCAGGATATCCTGAAAACGGAAAAATTAATTTATATGACGGAAAAACAGGAAGAAAATTTGATCAGCAAGTGACTGTTGGATATATTTACATGCTTAAGTTGAATCATTTAGTTGAAGATAAAATCCACCAAAGATCAATTGGCCCTTATTCTTTAGTCACTCAGCAGCCTCTTGGAGGAAAAGCGCAATTCGGAGGCCAAAGATTCGGAGAAATGGAAGTATGGGCTTTGGAGGCATATGGAGCTGCTCATACATTGCAGGAAATTTTGACTATTAAGTCAGACGACGTGCCAGGACGTTCTAAGGCGTATGAAGCAATTATTAAAGGAGAGCCGATTGAAAAAAGAAATGTTCCTGAATCATTTAATGTGTTAGTGCGTGAATTAAAGGGCCTGTGTTTAGATGTTGAACTTTTGAAGTCAGGAAGGATTATTAAAGAAGACGAAACAAGGGAATAAATTATGTCTACTCCTTCATCAACAAAAACATTTTCATCGATTCAAGCTGCGCCTCGCGCAGTAGATTTTGATTCTATAAGACTGCGATTGGCATCTGCTGACGATATTCATAAATGGTCGCACGGAGAAGTGCTAAAGCCAGAAACAATAAACTATAGAACGCAGAAGCCTGAAAAAGACGGATTGTTTGATGAGCGCATTTTCGGGCCGACAAAAGACTGGGAATGCTATTGTGGAAAATACAAGCGCATTAGATATAAAGGAATCGTCTGTGATAAATGCGGAGTTGAAGTAACTCGCGCATTAGTGCGCCGCGAGAGAATGGGGCATATTGATTTGGCTGCTCCTGTTTCTCATATTTGGTTTTTACGAGGAGTTCCTTCTAAAATTGGTTTGGTTTTAGATCTTTCTGTGCAAAATCTTGAAAAGGTTATATATTTTGCCAGTTTTATAGTTACTTCTGTTGATGAAGAAAAAAAGAAGCAGCTTCTTGAGCAGGTTGCGCAGGAATTTAAGAGCAAATCTTCTTCTTTGGAAAGAGAATTCAAAGATGCCTTGTCTAAAAAACAAGGAGCTCTCGCAAAAATAGAATTATCACCAGGCAAACTAGCCAAAAAGTCAGAGAAAGAAAAATTATTACTTTCTGATTTATTAGCAGAAAAGCGCGAGCAGCTGGATAGGGCATTTGAACTTGCAAAACAGGAGCTGTCTTCTCTTTCAGAAAAGCAGACTATATCTGAAAATATTTACCATGACTTATCTGTAAAATATGGCCATATTTTTGAGGCAGGAATCGGAGCTGAAGCAATTTACGAACTTTTGAATTCAATTGATCTTAGCGCTCAGATTAAAGAATTAGATTTGCAATTAGAAAAAGCAAAAGGCGACCGGCGCAAAAAATTAATGCGCAGAATAAAACTTTTGCAAAGCTTGTCAAAAACAGGAATCAGGCCAGAGTCAATGATTTTGACAGCTATTCCTGTTATTCCTCCAGACCTGCGCCCAATGGTTCAGCTTGATGGGGGCAGATTTGCCACAAGCGATCTAAATGACTTATATCGCAGGGTAATTAATAGAAATAATCGACTTAAGAGATTAAAAGACCTTAATGCTCCTGAAGTTATTGTCCGTAATGAAAAAAGAATGCTTCAGGAAGCAGTGGACGCTTTAATTGATAATAGCGCTCGCCATGGAAAAACAGTCACAGCATCAACAGGACAAAGGCGCGTCCTGCGATCTATTGCTGATATGCTTAAGGGCAAACAAGGTCGTTTCAGGCAGAACTTACTGGGAAAGAGAATTGACTATTCAGGCAGAAGCGTAATTGTTGTTGGGTCTAAATTGAAGCTTCATCAATGCGGAATTCCAAAAACAATGGCGCTTGAGTTATTCAAACCGTTTGTAATCTGCCAGCTTATAAAGCGCGAGCTTGTGCACAATGTGCGCAGCGCGAACAAATATATTGAAGCAGGCCACGCGGAAGTGTGGGATATTCTTGAAGAAGTGACTCGCGACGCGCATGTAATGCTTAACCGCGCGCCAACGTTGCACCGTCTTGGCATACAAGCCTTTCAGCCAGTATTGATTGAGGGTAAGGCAATCCAGATTCACCCGCTTGTGTGCAGCGCTTTTAATGCTGATTTCGATGGAGACCAAATGGCTGTTCATGTTCCTCTAACTGCGGAAGCAAGAGAAGAGGCAAGGGAAATAATGCTTTCTTCAAAAAATCTTCTAAAGCCCGCGACAGGCGAGCCTGTTTCAACCCCAGGACTTGATATTGTTTTTGGAAGCTATTTCCTAACTCAGTTGAACGAAAATATAAAACCATATGAAAAAATATTTGCTTCAGAACAAGAAGCAAAGCTTGCTTTAGATTATGAAATTATAAAATTACAACAGCTTATAAAAGTTAAGATAAATAATAAAGTTATTGAAACAACTGTTGGAAGAGTATTTTTTAATGAAGTTATTCCTGAAAAAATCGGATTTATAAACGAAGTTACAAGTAAAAAAGTTCTAAAAGACATTACAGGGCAGTGCTTTTACTTATATGGATTAGAGGTCACCGCGAAAATGCTTGATGATATGCTGCAGCTTGGATTTTGCTACGCGACAAGGTCAGGAATGAGCTGGGCAATGGATGATCTTCCTGATTTGCCCGAAAAGAAAGTTATACTTGACGCGGCGCAAGAGGAAGTAGATAAAATACAAGAGCAATATGAAGAAGGCCTTCTTACTGATGAAGAGCGCCACGCAAGAGTGATTGAAATATGGGCTAAAGTAAAAGATGAGATTACAAAAAAATCACAAAAAGCTTTTTCTGGCGACGTTTTTAATCCTATTTTTATAATGATTGAATCAGGCGCTCGCGGCTCTTGGGGCCAGACAACCCAGATGATGGGAATGAAGGGCCTTGTAACATCTCCTTCTGGAGCTACTATTGAGCTTCCTGTTAAAGCAAACTTTAAAGAAGGATTTGATGTTCTTGAATACTTTATTTCAACTCATGGCGCAAGAAAAGGATTAACTGACACAGCCCTTAGAACCGCTAACGCCGGATATTTAACAAGGCGCTTGATTGATGTCGCGCAGGACATAATCATAGCAGAAGAAGATTGCGGCGATGCTAAAGGGTGGGAAATTACAAAGCAAGACAGCGAGGCAATGGGAGAGACGATCGCGGAAAGAATTGTTGGGCGCGCGTTAGTTAATGATGTAAAAGGTTCTAAAGGCAAAGTAATTGTGAAAAAAGGAGAGATTACAACCCCAGAGCAGGCAGCTAAAGTAGAAAAGCTTGATATGGATAGCGCTGTAATCCGCAGCGTGCTTTCATGCAAATCTAGGAGAGGCGTGTGTAAAAAATGCTATGGTTATGATTTGGGTTATAATAAAGAGGTTCAGCTGGGAACTGCTGTTGGAATTATTGCCGCTCAGTCAATTGGAGAGCCAGGAACCCAGCTTACAATGAGGACATTTCATACAGGAGGCGTTGCTTCAGATCAGGATATTACGCAAGGTCTTCCTCGAGTTGAAGAAATTTTTGAAGCTCGCAGAATTACAAAAGGCGCGGTGATTTCTGAAATTACCGGCAAAGTAACTGAAATTTCTAATGAAGGCGGGACAAAATCAATTGCAATAACAGCTGCCCAAGGACAGGAGGAAAAATATAGATTAGATCAATATTCAGAAGAGAATTGCAAAGTTAAAGACAATGATCATGTTAAAAAGGGTGATGTTATATTTTCAGAGGGAGATGATATTGTAAATGCTGGAATGGATGGAACTATAAAAAGAACTAAAAAGTACGTGCGTGTTATAGCTAACGCAGGGGATATGATTTCTTATGCTGTTCCTGGTAATTTTACAATACTTGTCAAAAAAGGCGAAGTTGTTAATCAGGGCGATGTGTTAACAGAGGGAAGCGTTGATTTGCATCATCTATATGAGTTTAAGGGCGAAGAAGCAGCAAAGAAATATATTATGGAGCAGATCCAGAATATTTATTCTTCCCAAGGACAAAAATTAAATGACAAGCATTTGGAAATTATCGCGCGGCAGATGTTCTCTCACGTATATATTAAGGAAGTGGGCGGCGCTGATTTCCTGCCTGGCGAGATTGTTGATCGCGCTCACTTTAATGCCGTGAACAAAGACTTGGCAAAAGATAAAAAACAGCAGGCAATTGGCGAGGTTCTTTTGCTTGGCGTCACAAAAGCGTCTCTTTCTACTGAGTCATTCTTGTCTGCCGCGTCATTCCAGGAAACCGCGCGCGTGCTGATTGATGCCGCTATTACTGGAAAAGTTGACCATCTGCGCGGTTTAAAGGAAAACGTCATCATCGGCCGATTAATTCCTGCTGGAACTGGATTTAGAGCGCCAAAACAATAATATTATTTAAAACAAAAATCCCCGACTTGCGCGGGGATTTTTTGATATCTGAAATTTTAAGCTTTTACCACATTTACAAGTTTTACAATACCTGCTAGTCCTACAAGCGTGTAAACTGCTCGCGCAACAGTAGTTCCTGCGCCCAAAAGTGTGGCAACCAAGTCGTACTCAAAGAGTCCAACCAGGCCCCAGTTAAGGGCGCCAATGATGACAAGAATGAAAACTACCCAATTGAATGCGTTCATTTGTTTCATATGTTTTTTGTTTCTGTTTATAAAAGGTCGACCTGTGGATATTATACTATATTAACTGATACGCGGCAATCCCGAATGCAACAGATACATTTAAAGATTCCTTTTTTCCACACATTGGTATCTCTAGAATCTTATCAGAACGTTCTAAAATTGTCTTAGGAAGACCTTTTATCTCATTGCCTA
This sequence comes from Patescibacteria group bacterium, assembly GCA_018830465.1. Taxonomy (GTDB): domain Bacteria; phylum Patescibacteriota; class Patescibacteriia; order UBA2169; family UBA2169; genus CG1-02-41-12. Next base: position 18,748 of record JAHJSI010000026.1, read on the forward strand.
CGATTAGAGCTATTTTGCTATTTTTAGCTAATTTAAGCTTAAATAAGGGCTTTGAAAGCTTGTTTTGTTCAAGCGCTAATATCATATATCCTTGCGCTTTAAGCTTATCTAAAAGCTTTGCCGCGGATTTAGTATATTCCCATTTAATATAATCTTCCGCGTTAAGCGAGACTTTTGATAATGCGCGGTTTTGTCGTCCAAATCTATCAATCAAACTTGGTGTTATTCCTGTTAAATATATTTTTTCAATGCCAGCGCCATCCGCAGTGCGGAATATTGAGCCAACATTATGATTTGACCTGATGTTATGCAATATTACTATCATGCTGATATACTATCAATTTGTCATATTTTTGCAATCTAAACATTGCGGATTTTCAGGGCGAGCGAGCAAACAAACTGCTCGCAAAATCCGCAATGTTTAGATTGGTCGCAATTACTGAACGAAGCTCGAACCTTTTTCGAGCGAAAATCGCTCGAATGATTCCGCTCCGCGTTTCCGCCCGCCGAACTTCGGCGAGCAAAGCAAAACAATTTTCTTTCAATTTTTTAACGCCCGCCCGCCAAATTTTTCTTAAAAGGGATTGAAAATTGTTTTGCTTTGATGTTTGGCTTAACGCCAAACGGCGGAAACAGCGGAGTTTATCCGCCTGCTGGCGGACTTCGGCTCGGGCGTGG
>JAHJSI010000027.1 GCA_018830465.1 Patescibacteria group bacterium
GATTTTCGATATTGCTGACAGTGTTTTGGCGCAATATTAATTTGAGTGATTATTATTTTGTGCAAGACGGCTCCTTTTGTTGGGGGCCGTTTTTGTGGTATAATATAATCATATGAAACGTACAAAAATCATCTGCACAATCGGGCCAAGCACAGACACAGCCGGAAAAATAAAAAATCTTGTGAAAGCAGGCATGAATTGCGCGCGCTTGAATTTTTCTCATGGAACACATGAACATCATAAAATGTTAACCCGCAATATCAGGCGCGTGTCAGAAAAGCAAGGCGAGCCGATTGCCATAATTCAGGATTTACAGGGTCCGCGCATCCGCTTGGGAGAATTGCCTAAGGACGGGATTGATATAAAGCGCGGGGAAACAGTTGTGCTGATGCATCAAAAAGGAGATTCATTTCAGAATGACGGAAAAAGAACAGTTTTGCCGACACAAGTAAATCTCGCGAAATTAGTTAAAAAAGGCGAGTCAATCCTTATAAAAGACGGACTTGTGCGCTTGCGGGTTATAAGCGCGGGCAAATCTGAAGTCACGGCAAAAGTAGAGCAAGGAGGAACGCTTACTTCAGACCGGGGCATTAATCTTCCAGAATCTAAAATTACTGATGTTGTGATTACTGACAAAGATAAAAAAGATTTAAAATTTGGATTAAATCAGAAGGTGGACTGGATCGCGCTTTCATTTGTAAGAGATGCTTCTGATGTTGATGATTTGCGTCGATTATTGCCAAAGAGCAAGTCATATCAGGCGAAAATTATCGCGAAAATTGAGAGAAAAGAAGCAGTTGATAATTTTGATAGAATACTCGAGGTAGCGGATGCTATTATGATTGCCAGAGGTGACTTAGGAATTGAACTTCCAGCGGAAGAAATTCCATTGCTGCAAAAAAAGTTTATAGAAAAGTGCTTGATAGCTTCAAAGCCGGTAATTGTCGCGACCCAGATGTTGGAATCAATGACAATAAATTCGCGCCCGACCCGCGCTGAAGTTTCTGATGTCGCGAACGCGGTAATTGACCATACGGACGCGGTTATGCTTTCAGGCGAAACTTCAACTGGAAAGTATCCAATCGCGGCTTGCCAGATGATGCGGGATATTATTGAAGAGACAGAGGCATCGCCTTATGATGATGAAGTGAAAACGCGCGGGTCAGTGAAGTCTGTTGTGTCGAATGTTATAGCTCATACAACAGAAGCAATTGCTGATGAAGATCATATTCGCGCGATTGTCGTGATGTCGTCTTCTGGTAAAAGCGCTCGCTTGATTGCGTCAGAGAGGCCTGATGCGCCGATTATCGCTTTAACGCAGAATGACATATCCCGCAGGCAGATGTGCTTGAATTGGGGAGTATCTCCTTATTATATGAAGCGTTATTCAAAGCTTGATGATCTAATAAAAGCTACAGTAAAGCTTGTTAAGCGCGAATTAAAGATCAAAAAAGGCGAGAAAATATTGATCGCTTCAGGCCATCCGACTGGCCCGCATGGCTCGCTTAATCTTTTGAAAATACATACAGTATGAGAAAAGCTGTAAGCTGTAAGTTGTAAAAAAAAGGGGTATTTATGGAAAATTTTAGGAAACTTATAGTATGGCAAAAACAAAAACAGAACTTGCAATAATACCAAGTGAAATAATTGCAAATAAAATTTATATATTTCGTGGTCATCGTGTTATGATTGATAGTGATTTGGCGCAGTTATATGATGTTGAAATAAAGAATTTAACACGCCAGGTACGCAGAAATATTGATCGATTTCCGGAAGATTTTATGTTTCAATTGACATCTGGGGAGTTTGATAGTTTAAGGTGCCATTTTGTCACCTTAAAGAAAAACAGAGGACAGCATAGGAAATATCTTCCATATGTTTTTACAGAACAAGGTGTTGCAATGCTGTCTAGTGTTTTAAGGAGTAAGCGCGCAGTTCAGGTGAATATTCAAATAATGCGGACATTCACGAAGATTCGGGAATTATTGGCAACCAATGAAGTTTTGCGCAAAAAGATTGAAGCAATGGAGAGTAAATATGATCAAAAGTTTAAAGTGGTGTTCGATGTAATTAAAAAATTAATCAGCGAAGATAAAAAGCCAAAAACACAAATTGGGTTTGAAATAAGAAAAAAGAAATAAAACAAAAAACAAAAAACAAAAATGAAATACATAAAATTTTTCAATGAATTATCCATCTCCGATGTGCCTCTAGTTGGAGGAAAGAACGCGTCATTAGGAGAGATGGTGCGAAAACTTGGGAAGAAAATCAATATTCCTGATGGATTTGCCGTCACAGCCGGCGGATACAAGTATTTTCTTGAAAAGACAGGCATTGAAGACAAAATTGACAGACAGCTTTTAGGGCTTGATACGCGCAACATGAAAGAATTAGCCCAAAGAGGCAGCGCTATACGCGGAACTATAATGTCCGCTGGTTTGCCTTTTGATTTGAAGTCCGAGATTGTTGCGGCCTATAAAAAGCTGTCAAAAAAGTATCGCGCGTCTGTGCTGGACGTTGCAGTCCGTTCGTCCGCGACTGCGGAGGATTTGCCAGACGCGTCATTCGCTGGGCAGCAGGAATCATTTTTAAATATTACAGGCGAGAAAGATTTGCTTAGCGCAGTTAAAAAGTGCATGGCATCTTTATACACTAATCGCGCGATCTCATACAGAGTGGACAAAGGGTTTTCCGCCCAAGGCGGATCCGCCTCTGGCGGAAAGCATCATGATATTGCTTTGTCAGTATGCGTGCAGAAAATGGTTCGTTCTGATTTAGCCAGCGCTGGAGTAATGTTTACGATTGACACTGAATCCGGATTTAAGGACGTAATTTTAATAAACGGATCATGGGGGCTTGGGGAGCTTGTGGTTAAAGGCAAGATAAGCCCTGATGAATATTATGTTTATAAGCCGTTAATGAAAAAATATAAGCCGATTGTGGGCAGAACCCTTGGAACAAAAAAATTCCAAATGAAATACGCCAGAGGAAAAGGCAATACAACAAAAATAGTATCAGTTCCGCAGAAAGACCAGGCAAGGCATGTTTTAGATGATAAAGAAATAATGCAATTAGCAAAATGGGGAATGATAATTGAAGAGCATTATAAGCGGCCAATGGATATTGAATGGGCGCAGGATGGAAGGGATGGCAAGTTGTATATCGTGCAAGCGAGGCCTGAAACAGTGCAAGCAATTAAAGACTTGCATGTTCTGGAAGAGCATCATATTAAGCAAAAAGGCGAAGTCTTAATAAAAGGCCAGGCAGTGGGCTCTAAAATCGGCATAGGAAAAATCCGCGTCATAAAATCTGTGGCTGGGCTGCATGAATTCAAAAAAGGCGAAATTCTCGTGACGGAAATGACTGATCCTGATTGGGAGCCGATAATGAAAATCGCGTCAGGCATTGTCACAAACGCTGGAGGAAGAACATGCCATGCCGCGATTGTGTCGCGCGAGCTTGGAATTCCGGCTATTGTTGGAACTAAAACAGGAACTAAAGAAGTAAAAACCGGAACATTAGCGACTGTTTCGTGCGCAGAAGGAGAAATCGGATATGTGTATCGAGGTAAGGCGTCATTTACAGTGCAAAAACATGATCTGCGCAAACTGCCTAAGACAAGAACAAATATAATGATGAATTTAGCTTCTCCGGAAAAAGCTTTTAATCATTCATTCATCCCGAATAAAGGAGTTGGCTTGGCGCGCGAAGAATTTATAATAAATACATTTATCCAGATTCATCCGCTTGCCTTGATAAATTACAAAGATATAAAAGATAAAGAAGTGCGTGAAAAAATCAATGATCTTACAGTTGATTACAAGGACAAAGCCCAGTTTTTTATAGACAAGTTAGCAGAAGGCGTTGGCAGAATCGGAGCCGCGTTTTATCCAAAAGACGTTATAGTACGCCTTTCAGATTTCAAAACAAATGAATACGCTAATTTGATCGGGGGAAAAGAATATGAGCCAAAGGAAGACAATCCAATGCTGGGATGGCGGGGCGCGTCTCGGTATTATGATGAAAAATATCTGCAGGCGTTTGCTCTTGAATGCAAAGCCATGAAAAAAGTGCGCGAAGAAATGGGTTTGGTAAATGTAAAAATCATGATTCCTTTCTGCAGAACCGTTGAAGAAGGGAAACAGGTCTTGTCAGTTATGGCAAAGCATGGATTGCGCCGTGGCGTTAATGGATTAGAAGTATATGTAATGGCGGAAATTCCATCTAATATCATCTTAGCTGAAGAATTCGCGAAAATTTTTGACGGGTTCTCAATCGGCTCAAATGATTTAACACAGCTTGTGCTTGGAGTGGACCGCGACAGCGAGCTTGTAGCCCATATTTATGATGAAAATAACGAGGCAGTGAAGCGCCAGATTTCGCACTTAATCCAAGTCGCGCACAAGCATAAGCGCAAAGTAGGAATCTGCGGACAAGCGCCAAGCGATTATCCAGAATTCGCTGCCTGGCTCGCGACACAAAAAATTGATTCAATGTCTTTAACCCCTGATTCTATTGTTAAAGTAATCAAAAGAGTGGCAAAAGCGGAAAAATAGGAGGTACGCGATTAGGCGGCAGGGTCGCTCCCAGCGGCCTTGTCGCTATTGGCATGCGGCTAAAGGTCAAAACCGATTGGTCTTTATTTTTTTCCAAAAATTTGGTAAGGTATGTAAACCTGGAAGGGTGCCGGAGCGGTCGAACGGGCTTGCTTGGAAAGCAAGTGAGGCAGTAATGTTTCCATGGGTTCGAATCCCATCCCTTCCGCCATAAATTAAAAACAAGCGACCCTGCCGCTGGGAGCGACAAGGCCGCGTTCAAAAAAAAGCGGCAGGGTCGCTCCCAGCGGCCTTGTCGCTGTTACGATAATACATATGGGAAAGAGAATAATATTTGAGAATGGACATTATTATCATATTTATAATCGAGGAGTTGGTAAGGACATTCTTTTTAAGAAACCCAGTGAGTATTTATTTTTTTTAAAAAAAATAAAGAAATATCTTCATGAAAGCGATGTTAGTCTGATATGTTATTGTTTAATGCCTAATCATTATCATTTTATATTGCAGCAGATAAAAGAGTTTGGAATTTCTGATTTTATAATGCGTCTTAGTACGTCATATACGCAATCTATTAACAAAAAATATGAACGTTCTGGCGTGTTATTTCAGGGATCATTTAAAGCAAAACATATTGATCGAGAAGAGTATCTTATATATTTATGCCAATATATACATTTGAACCCTATAAAGGCAAATATTGTTTTGCATCCAGATTATTGGCCATATATGAATTGGCTGGAATTTATTAATAAAAGGAATGGCAGTTTGTTTTCTTTGGATTTTAAACAGTATATTTTGCAAAATCATATTAATTATCAGCGTTTGGTGTTGGATTTTTTAAAAAATGGGCAGGTTGATGATAGGATTACTTCATATATGCTTGATTAATTTTTTATAATCGATTAATTTTATAAGCGACTCGGCCGCTGGGAGCGACCAAGCCGCATCAATATATATGC
>JAHJSI010000028.1 GCA_018830465.1 Patescibacteria group bacterium
AAATCCGCACGATTAAAGGGATGGGATTATGGTGCAGATGCGTATTATTTTGTAACAATTTGCACACACGAACGCGAACATTTTTTTGGTCGCGTAATGCGGGATAATGGCGGGGACGCGTCCGTGGCATTGTCCGGGGTTGGGGTGGTTGCGCGGGATTGTTGGAATAAAATCCCGAATCATTTTGAAAACGTAATATTGGATGAATATATGGTGATGCCGAATCATTTCCATGGGATAATACAAATTTGTAAATATCCGGTGGATGATGGGCACGCGAAATCCGTGGATATCCGTTATGGTGGACGTAGAGACGTTGCATGCAACGTCTCTACCGTGGCGCGCACAATGGGCATCGACATAAAACACACGTCTCATAATGAACGGAAAAAATGGATGTCAAAAATTTCACCGAAATCCGGTTCATTACCAACAATTATTCGTTCATTCAAATCCGCCGTAACAAAACAATGTAATGATTTTGAATATGATTTCAAATGGCAAACCCGTTTTTATGATCGAATTATACGGAATGAAGAAACATTAGGAAAAATTCATGAATATATCAAAAATAATCCAAATATGTGGCATCGTGATAAGAATAATCCAGAAGGAATATTTATGTAATTTATATAAATAATAAAATCACCCCATTCGACCCAATCCCGCCTCTCCCGCGCCCGTCGTTGGCATGCGGGCAGGATATTGCTAAATAGACAAACACGTGTTTAACTGTTAAAATATAAATATATAATGAATTAATTATTAAATTAAATATATGAAAAAAGTATTTTTTCTAGCACTCATTGGATTTGCATTTGTGTTATCAGGATGCACAGCTAAATCTGATGATGTTCAAGAAGACGACATTCTCAAGCCACAAGAACAGACATTTACAGAAGAGGACTATCAAACAGCGCGTTTGTACCTTGAGTTTAATATCATTCAATACGCGCCAGAAGAGCCAGTCCTTGGAGGTTCGTGGTATATGACAGATGTTTTGTTTGAAGGAGATAGAGCATTAGTGAGCTATGAAGATGGGCATATTGCCAGAAAAACACTTGTTGATTTAAATATTGACAGTAATCATAATATTACTGTAATAAATTCTATTCGCGTGTTTTCTGATGAGCGTGATGAGATAAATGCCAGTATCGGCGATAGATTCGCGATTGCATTAGAATCAAACCCTACAACAGGATTTAAATGGAATGTTGGAGATTTGTCAGGCGCAACCATACTAAAAGAAGAAGGGTTTATTCCATCACAAGGAGAGCTTGTTGGCGCTGGAGGAACAGAATATTTTATTTATGAAGCAGTCGCAGTTGGCGAAGACGCGATTATGCTTTCATACGCCCGTCCTTGGGAAAGCGTTCAGCCATTAGAGACAAAGATATTTAATGTTGTTGTAGAATAATTTTTCGCAAAAAAAGAAGGCATCGCATGAATTTTATGCGATGCCTTTTGTCGGCGGTTGGTGGATTCTCTTCATACGATGAGGTCTACCATAGATTCCTTGTCTGCGCGGAGATGGCCCTCGTCCTCTCCGATCATGACTCTGTCGCCAGCTCCGACGACTCTTGGATCAGCGAGCACGATTGCAGGCCTTCCAGTGACTGTTTCAACCCTCTTTACATCATAAGTCCCTTCTGGAACTACTGGTCCGCGCAGCCGATCAGCGAAGTTCCATGTGTGCCATCCATCACTTGGAACACGAAGTTGCATAATCTACCTCCTTGTGGGTTTAGAGTGGTTTGTTTTTTGTGCGATTATTAGTAATGTTTACATAGTTTAATTATTTTTGCAATCTTTCTATTATACTTGTATTGTAGTATAATAGCGTTTAAACATGGAAAAATCAGAAGAAAAACAATTAATAAAACGAGCAAAAAAGGATCCGCAAGCATTTGGGGCTATATTTGAAGAATATTATGAGCCGATTTTTGGATACGTGCTAAAACGCACAGGCCATGTTCATTCAGCGCAGGATATTGTGTCAGAAACATTTTTTAAGGCATTGGATCGGCTTTGGCAGTTCAAGTGGCAGAATGTGTCAATTTCAAGCTGGCTCTATCGCATTGCTACTAATGAAGTGAATCAATATTATCGCAAGCGCACAAAAGACGTCTTAAAGTTGCCTTGCTAACATATCATGAGCGTCAATCTCAAATCAAAGCGTTTGGTCAGATTATAATTGATAAAATAAAATATATATCATTAGGTAAAAAAAGCACAGTTATGGCAACAGTCGCGATTTTTGGACTTGTTGTCACAGCTGGAGTGTTTGGTCCAACAGCTTCAGAAGTTGCTCAAGCAGAAGCAGTTATTACAGTAAAGCGCGCGATTGCTAGATTTGCAGTAAATTTAGATTGTATAAAAATCGCTCTTAATAGGGCGGTTTTTATTTTGTTAAGATTGTGGTATAATAAAAGAGTTAGAATTGAAATAAATTATATCAGTAGATATAATCTCATTCGCTCGGCAATAAAAAATGCAAGCATTTTCATTGCTCTCACTCATATCGATTATGAAAAAAATATTTTTAGCAATTGTAATTGTTGGAGTGATTGGCATAGTTATTTGGGCTGTAAAATTCAGAGAGCCGGTTGGCCCTGAATATGTTACAGAAATAGTTGAAATCGGAACTTTGACGCAAAGCGTTGAAGCAACTGGAAAAGTTGAATCAATGGAGCGGATTGACTTGAATTTCAGAACATCCGGCAGAATCAGCGAAATGAATGTTAATGTTGGCAATGAAGTAAAAAAGGGGCAGATTTTGGCGCGTTTAGAATCCAGGGCTTTATTGAGCCGTGTGAGCGACGCGCAGGCGCAAGTTGATAAAGAAAAAGCAGATTATGACAAACTGCTCGCAGGTTCGTCTGATCAAGGAATCCAGGTATCTGAAGATACAGTCACTCAAAAACAGCAGGATGTTTCAGCAGCTGAGAACGCTCTTGCGAATTTGCGCGTAAAGCGAAAAACAGAGCAGGACAATCTCAAGGAAAAAGCAATCACTGTTTTAAATAATGAAGTTTTAGTTTCTGAACTTGCAATAGAAGTGATTGATAATACTTTAGATGATCCTGATGCTAATTCTAGTTATGCTTATATAACATCTGATAAAAATGCGGCGCAATTAAGCCGTGATAATGCTAATAATAAGATTACATCTGTGGATGTTGTTGTTGATGTTTTAACAGTAAATTCTTCTGACACTGATGTATTAGCAGGTTTAGATGACGGGAAATTAATGTTGGACTCTGTTAAAGACGCTTTATCTGATGCAATGATTGTTTTAAAAACAGCTGATACAACATATAGTTTTACAGAATCAGACATTGACACGTTGAAGAGCAATATTCAGACAAAGCAAACAACAGTTAATACATCCCAGACAAATATTGTGACTGCAAAGACAAACTGGACAGATAAAATCGCTTATTATAACGACCAAGTCGCGAATGCTGAAGATGCTGTTGCGCAGGTCCAAAGCGCTTTAAGAGTGGCGCAATCCCAGCTAGAATTAGAAAAATCACCTCCGCGTGATTTTGAGATTAACGCGCAAAAAGCAAAAATCAGCCAAGCAGAAGCGGCCTTGAATCTCGCCTTGGCTAATTTAGAAGAGGCAGTTATTCGTTCTCCTTTAAATGGAACAATCACAAAAAAATACTATGAAGCAGGGGAGCAGACATCCTTATCTAGTCCTGTTCTTGAGATGATTGGACAGGCAACACTTGAGATTGAAGTTGATATTTCTGAATCAGATATCGCGAAAGTAATAGTCGCGCAAGATGCTCAAATTACTTTGGACGCGTTTGGCGATGAGAAAGTGTACATTGGTTCTGTGACATTCGTGGATCCTGCTGAGACATTAATTTCTGATGTTGTGTATTACAAAGTTAAAGTCGCGTTTAGCGACAGTGGCCAAGTTAAGCCAGGCATGACAGCTAATGTGACAATTGTGACTGATTCAAAGGAAAATGTTTTATTTGTTCCTTTCCGCGCTGTGAAATCGCGAAATGGAGACAAATATGTTGAAGTTTTTATTAACGGACAAGCAGTTGAGCGTGATGTTGTGGTTGGTTTGCGTGGTGATGAAGGAATTGAGATTATTTCAGGCATTGAGGCAGGTGATGAGGTAATTACTTTTATAAAAGAGAAATAATGTCTTTGATTGACGTCAAAAATTTACACAAAGAGTTTGTCACTGACGGAGTTGTGACAAAAGTGCTTCATCATATTGATTTTGAAATTTCAGAAGGCGAGTTTATCGCGATTATGGGGCCTTCTGGATCTGGCAAATCAACTTTGATGCATATTTTGAGTTTTTTGGATCGCCCAACTTCTGGCGAATTTTTGTTTAAAGGAGAGAATACAACAGAATTTGATGATAAAAAATTAGCTCACCTTCGCAACAGCGAGGTTGGATTTGTATTCCAACAATTTAATTTGCTGCCAAGAACATCTGTGTTTGACAATGTTAAATTGCCATTGACTTACACAAAGAAAGTGCAAGAAAAAGGAAAGAAAAAATTAGTGGATGACGCCATAGAGGCAGTTGGATTAGAACATCGCAAAAACAATCTCTCAAACCAGCTTTCTGGCGGGGAAAAACAGCGCGTCGCAATCGCGCGCGCCTTGGTTAATGATCCTGATGTGATTTTCGCGGACGAGCCGACTGGAAATCTTGATTCAAGATCAGGAGCCCAGGTTATGGAGATTCTGGATGATTTGTCTGATAAAGGAAAGACAATTATCCTTGTCACGCATGAGCAGTATACTGCAGAATATGCGGAGCGGATAATCAAGCTCAAGGATGGCGAGATTGTGTCTGACTCAAAGGAGCATTATCGCAGGAGAAAGGGATTACAGAAGTAATTTATTGTTTTTGCAGAGCATCTACTGGTTCAAGATCAGCGGCTTTTTTGGCTGGGTAGATTCCGAAAATCAGGCCAGTTGCGCAAGAAAATCCTACGCCAAGAATTATGCCAAAGTTGGAGAATGTATATCCCCAATCAAGCCCAGTCACGTTCGCGCCGTACATTGCTCCTAAACTGATAATCTCCCCGATTATAATACCCACAATACCGCCTGTGACTGTCAAAAACACTGCTTCCCAAAGGAACTGCCACATAATATCATTATTCGTAGCGCCAACTGCTTTGCGCAAGCCTATTTCATAAGTTCTCTCCGCGACTGATACATACATGATATTCATAATCCCAACGCCTCCAACAAGCAGGGAGATCGCGGCTAAAGCAGCTAAAAGCAGGGTAATGCCTCCAGTAATACTGCCAACCATTTCCATTGCTTGTTCCATTGTTATTACAAGAAAATCATCTTTATTAGGATCAGTAATTTCATGCTGGTCGCGCATGATGCCAGTCACATCCAAAACAGTGGCTTCTGCTTGGCTCAAGTCCTTCATGTAAGCAATAATAAATTGAATATGATTAATTCCCAAAATCTGCTTTTGCAGAGTTTGTACTGGCATGTAAGTGGAATTATCAAAGTCCATAAAAAACATGCTTCCTTGCTCTTCCATTACTCCTATTACGCGGAAAGATTTTTTTCCTATTTTTATGCGGTTGTTAACCGCGTTTGTGGCATCACCAAAGAATTTTTCAGCCAAACCGTGTCCAATTACAGCAACACGCGCTTGGGAGTTGTTTTCTGATTCATCAAACGCGCGTCCAAATTCAATCTCTCCATTATAGAGACCGAAAAAGCTTGGAGTCATGCCCCAAAGCATTGTGGTTTTGTTTTCGCTTCCAAAGCTCGCGATATCCTGTCCAATAATCCCAGCATAATAGTCCGTAATATTTGGATGCTTTGCCACTGCTTCAGCGTCATCCATTGTGAGCGTGGTAATTGAAATTCCTTGTGCCAAGCCCATCGCGTTTTCTGATCCTGTCGCGCTTGTTGAAGGAACCTTTATTTCAATTTCTAAGTAATCAGTTCCAAACACCTCAACTGTGTTTAATATAAATCCATTTATTCCGCTCCCAAGGTTTATAACAATAATAATTGATACAACCCCAATCATAAGCCCAAGCACAGTCAAAAACGAGCGCACTTTGTGAATTTTTATTGCTTTATACGCGATTTTTAGTGGAGTTAGTATCTGCATATTATTCATAATGAAGGGCTACGACTGGATCTAATTCTGATGCCTTGCGAGCAGGATACCAGCCAAAAATTATTCCAACGCTTGTTGAAACAATAACACCCATCAAAATAGAGCCGATTGTGACGACATAATCCCAGTTATATCCAAGATATTTCGCAATAAACGCGATAATAGCTGAAAATGACGCGCCGATTATAATGCCGATAATTCCACCGACTAAAGTTAAGACAATAGATTCAATTAAAAACTGGGATTGCACGTTATTCGAAGTCGCGCCAATTGCTTTGCGCAATCCAATCTCGCGGGTGCGCTCGCGTACTGAAATAAGCATAATATTCATAATTCCAATACCGCCGACTAAAAGTGAGATCGCGGCAATCGCGGATAAAAAGAATTTCAGCGCGTCTGTTACATCGCCCAGGGCTTCAAGTGCCTGTGCTGTCGCGCGAACCGTAAAGTCATTTGGCTGAGAGCCCGAAATTCCGTGATTGTCGCGCAAAATATTTTCAATTTGAGCAACAGCGAATTCAATGTCATTTTCTGAATATGTTTTCGCGCTAATCATGCTTACATGATTAATACCAAGCAAAAGTTTTTGAGCTGATGCAAGGGGAATGAACACAAGCGTATCTTGGTTTTGGAATGCTTCAACACCGCGCTTTTTCATAACACCAATAACACGAAAACTTTCACGTTTTATTTTAACGCGTTCACCAATAGGATTTTCTTCGTCAAACAAATCCTTCCACACCTGCCAGCCAAGTACTACAACTCTTTCAATGCTTTTGTGAGCGTCTTCATCAAAAAATTCGCCAATCTCTGTATCAGCGTCTTCCACGCGAGTGTAGTCAGAAGTTGTGCCAACATATGTCGCGTCTGTTTTTTTATTTGACCACTGGATTGTTTCAATTCCCCGGACATAGCTTGTGACTGCCTGAATTTCGTCAATTTTCGCGATTGCTTCCGCGTCGCTATGCTTTAAGGTTGTTGTGACGATTCCGAACATAGAAGCAGGAGGCCCTTCTTCGTCTGAGTATCCAGGCATTATTCCAATTAAGTTTGAGCCAGCTGAAGTAATTTGGTTAAAGATCAAAGATTGCGCGCCAGCGCCGACTGACATAACAACAATCACAGACGCAACGCCGATTATAATTCCAAGGGACGTCAAAAACGTGCGTTTGCGATTTGTCTTCAAAACAATAAATGACTCTTTTATCAGGTCTAAAAAATTCATATAATCTTATTCTACCATTTTTTTATTTTATATGGTAGACATATATGGTTTTGTTTAGTACAATATTATATTATGATAATCGCGCACAGAGGATACGCCAAAAATCATCCAGAAAATACAATTGCGGCTTTTGACGCGGCTTTTATGGCTGGGGTTGACGCGATTGAAACAGATGTCCGTGAAGTTCCTGATGGATCTGTTGTCGTGTCGCATGATCCTGTGCAAAATGCGAATGGCTTGCTTTCATTAGGCCAGCTTTTTGATTATATTAAATCAAAACAAACGTCTTTCTTTTTGGAGCTCAAAACCGCGTCTCCTGTCTTGCTTGAGAGTGTAATTGAGCGCATCAGCCAAAATAATCTTTGGGAGCGCGTTTATCTGATTGGCTTTGCAAGCAGAATAAAAACAGCGCTCAAAGCGCAAGACAAGCATTTAAAACTGCGCGTATGCCAGATTATAATGATTCCGCAGCTTTCTTTTTTAAAGCCGCCAAAGAAAAGTTATGCGGTTTTTTTCGGATGGCTTGACGGGATCAAATACAGCAAGCAGCTTTTTAAGATATTAACGCCAAAGATTTTATTGCACAGATTAAAGAGATATTACGAAAAACAGGGGTTTAAAGTTATGGCTGGAGTTATAAACGATGAAAAGGGCTTTAAGCTCTTTCATGATGCGGGAATTTATGATATATTTACAGATGAAGTAGAAACAGCAAAATTATGCCGCAAGCAACAGCAACAATATTAGGAGCAGGAGCTATTGGAATGGCAATGGCTACTGTTCTTACTGAAAATAAATATAAAGTAATATTTTGGGATATTGATGAAGAAGTTATTGATGGAATAAACCTTTTTCATAAAAATCCCAGATCATTTACTGAAGTTAAGTTAGATAAATCAGTTCGCGCGTATAAAAATATTTTTAAAGCCGTGGCAAATTCTGATATGGTTGTATTTGCGGTTTCAAGCAAAGCTATGCGCGAAGTAGCAAGCAGCGTCGCAGATCATCTGTCGCGCAATTGCGTTATTGTGTCTTTAGCTAAGGGATTGGAAGATGGGGCATTCAAAATAATGCCAAAAGTTATTCGCGAAGAATTAGGCGGGAATTTCCAAAATCAGATTGCCGCGCTTTCCGGGCCTATGCTTGCTGGTGATTTAATTACAAAGAAGCCAACAGCAGCAATGCTGGCTTCGGAAAAATCAAATACATATAGCAAGCGCGCGCAAGAAGCATTTGAAAATGACTGGTTTAAGGTTTCTCAAACTAGGGATGTTATAGGCGTCTCTCTTTCTGGAGTAGTAAAAAATGCTTTAGCTGTTGGTAATGGGATAATGTCTGGTCTTAATTTTTCAAAAAATACAAGCTCATGGGTTTTAACTGAAGGATTCAGGGAAATGGCGCGTTTGATATGGAAATTAGGAGGAACAGAGGAGACAGTCTATGGCGTTGCTGGCTTAGGCGATATGCTTGCGACCTGCTCTTCTGAAGATAGTAGAAATAATAAATTCGGGGAATTAATTGGAAAAGGAAAAACAATCACGCGCGCTTTGCAGACAGTTGGGCAGACAGTTGAGGGCATGGATGCGATTGACTCTTTGCATAAAGTTGCTTTAAGAGAAAAATTAAATCTTCCTATTTTGAGCTCTTTATTTGAGATTGTTTCTCAGAATAAAAAAGCAAGCAAGGTTTTTGATGAGTTGGTAAGGAATTTGTAATAGTGGTATAATTTAGGCATATGGAGAAAATACATTTTATAAAAGAAGCAAAGCGCTCCACGCATAGCATAGTGTGGCAGTTTTTACTGCAAGGCGTGCTTTTAATCGCTTTAGGCGTGCTTGTGGTAATGTATCCAGAACTTCTGATTCTGTTTTTCGCGTTCACGTTTATCATGATAGGCGTTGGCTCGCTTTGGGCGGCATATAAGATCCGCAGATTTACAAAGAAATTTGATGTGTTTTTTGATTTATTTGGATAATTTTATTATAAAAAAAGAAACCCCAATATCAATTGATGTTGGGGTTTTTGGTTTCATGGTTCCCATTGGAATTAGCCGTGTTTTTTATGATATTCTAGCCATCTTTTCAGATTGTTTTCATCGTATATAGGAACAAAGCTATTTCGCACTTTTTGCAGTTGCTGTGCGAATGCAGGATCAAGTTTTTCCACTTCTTCGATATCCAACTTTGCTGCGATGATTTCTATAATATGTCCTTTCAGTTCATCCAAGGTGAGATTTAAGTCGCCCACTTGGGTTACAAATTCAACTTCCTCGCCAAGAGAATGACGGAGATAAAAGGTTGCGATTGGGTCTGTAATTTCCATTTCAAGATTTGGAAAATACAGATGGCACACGCCAATAGGCAAAGACCCTATACGCGCAACATCTGGCGTGTATTTCAAGAGAAAAGTTACTGAAGGGAATTTTTCTCTTAAACTATCTAGGATTTCATCAACCCAGAATAGTACGGGCAAATCCTTTTCTATCTGATCCCTCTTGCCTTTAACAACAACAACTGGGATTCTTTTTTGGGTCTGCGCGGTTGTCATTTTACTTTCTCTTGTTTAAGGTGTCTGGATTGTTAGAGAACTATATATCACGGATAATATACGCATTTTTTGATAATTTGTCAAAAAATTCGTTGACCAAGTGAAATGCGCGTGATATTATTAAATTATAATTTATTTTTAACTAACTACTTTTTCCTATATTCCTATGATAAAATATATTTGGATAACAATAATCATAATTGCTTTAATGCTTATTCTTGCATGGAAGCAATCTCCTAATGAGCTGGATTTAGAGCGTCCAACCCAAAGCCAAGATGCGCCTGAGGCAGATCAGGAGCTAGTCGTAGATGATGCGCTGAAAGAGAATCCAATTCTACGTTTTAAAACTTCAATGGGTGATATTAAGATGGAATTGTTTTTAGATAAGATGCCTATCACAGCAGGCAATTTCTTAAAACTCGCGGAATCAAATTTTTATGATGGAGTCACATTCCACAGAGTAATTCCAGGATTTATGATTCAAGGAGGAGATCCTCTTTCAAAAGATGATAATCCAGACAACGACGGAACAGGAGGTCCTGGGTATTTTATAGAAGATGAATTTCATTTTGATTTCACTAATGAGCCAGGAACAATATCAATGGCAAACGCAGGGCCAAACACAGGCGGCTCGCAATTTTTCATTAATGTCGCGAATAATAATTCTCTAGATTCAAAGCATCCTGTGTTTGGAAGAGTTTTAGAGGGCATGGATATTGTGGAAAAAATCGTCAATGTTGAACGTGATGCGCGCGATAGGCCAATAGAGAATGTGATAATTGAAGAAGTTCTTGTTGAATAACTCTTTTTATAGTATAATAATTGCATTATGGTCAAAAAGATTTTTTTAGTTTTGACATTTGTTTTTTTACTGCCTATAACTGCTTTAGCAGGTGATTTGTCAATTGAAAGAGGAGATATATATTTCTCAATTTCAAAACCTTTAGCTGGAGAAGTAATACGAATTTATGCTACTGTAAATAATCCTTCTCAGCATGATGCTCGCGCTAGCGTGCGATTTTTTGTTGATGGAGCTCAGATAGGAGTTCAGCCAGTGACAGTGCTTGCGTACAAGAGCGCGGCTGTTTTTACTGATTGGGCGCCAATGGAGGGCTATTATGATATTAAAATAGATATCGTTGATATTGATCCTGCTGACGCGACATTGGGAAATAATTTAGTTTCAATTGATGATTTTCTTGTTGATTTGGATACTGATGGAGATGGGAAGTATAATCAAGAAGATTGGGATGATGATAATGATGGAGTAGATGATGGAGTAGAATTAAGCCAAGGCACAGATCCAACCAGGCCAGATACTGATTATGATGGCGCTGATGACGGCGTTGATCAGTTTCCATTGGATCCAAATGAAAAATACGATAATGATGGCGATGGAATTGGAAATAACGCTGATCTTGATAATGACAATGACGGCGTATTAAATGAAGATGATCCTGCGCCATTTGATCCAAATATTACAGGAAGAGAGTCTGCACCAGAATCCCCCTCCGCTGAAGCTACGGGGGACGTGCCGCCTGAGCCAGTATATAAAACTCCAGAGCCAGAATCCCCCTCCGCTGAAGCTTCGGCGGACAAGAAAGCTACGGGGGATGTGCCATATGAGATTGAAGAAGTAACATATACATTCCCAGATGAATCAGAAGCAGATTATACGCTTGATATTATGATTGCAAAGAGTAGGATTGGATGGAATGAATTTCAGTTTGATGTTTTAGGAGGCAGTGAGTCATTTATGTATTTATGGAATTTTGGAGATGGAGAACTCGCTCAAACAGTAGACCCTATCCATAAATTTTCTAATAGTGGAGAATATGAAATATCGTTATCAGTAAGCGATGGAAAGGGAGGGCTTGGTGAAGCAAATGAAAAAATAATGATTGGATTCTGGAATATTGGAAATCCATTCATATTAACATTAGTTAGTTTGCTTTCAATTTTTGGCATCGCGCTAATTGGCTATTTACTTTATCAAGGAGTAATACAAAAAATAATTTTAAGAATCAGGAAATAATATGTTAGATGTAATTACAATCGGATCTGTTCTTGAAGATACTTTTTTGTTTCTGGACCCAGCAGATGCTCCTGTTATTGATAATCCAAATCCAGATCCAAAGCGCGAGAAATTAATTACTTTAGAATTCGGCGCGAAGATTGATGTAAAAGATTCGTTTGTTACGATCGGCGGAGGAGGAATGAATACTGCTGTTACATTCGCAAGATCAGGATTAAAATGCGCGTGTTTTGCGTCATTAGGCAGAGATGACGCTGGAAGCAGAATTGAGAAAGCTTTAAAAAAAGAAAAGATTGGCAGACAATTTATTGCAAAAGATTCTGATCAGGCAACTGGATTTTCTATTTTAATTGTGACGGGAAAAGACAAGAATGATAGAGTGATTTTAATTGAGCGCGGAGCAAGTAATGATCTGAATTTTTCATCAAAGATAAAATCTATCTCAAAAACAAAATGGTATTATTTAACAGCTCTTAGCGGAGATTATTGGGATAAAGAATTATCTGATATTTTTTCAGTTGCGCGAAAAAAACAAATTAAGCTGGCTTGGAATCCCGGGTCTTCCCAGCTTAAAGCCGGCATTTCTGGTTTATCCAAATATATGAAAGATTGCGAGATTTTTATTGTTAATCGAGACGAGGCGATTGAGCTTGTTCAGGCAAAGAATGATATTGATTATCTTTTGCGCGGCTTGCTTGATAAGGGTCCGAATAGAGTTATAATCAGCCATGGAATTGAGGGCGTGTATTATGCCGACAAAAATCAGACCATGCATGTAAAGGCCAATAAAACAATCAAAGCAAAAGAGCCAACTGGAGCTGGGGATGCTTTAGGGTCGGGAATTGCGGCGGCTCTTATAAAAAATCCTGATGATATTAAGTCAGCGCTTGAGTATGGCATCCGCAATTCAGAATCAGTTGTTCAGGAAATTGGAGCGCAGACAGGTATTATTTATGCCTAAAAAATTAATAAAAATATATGTCAAAACAAAAATTTTCAAAGAAAGAAGCCATCCGTGTCGGGTGGAATATAATGAAGAATAATTTCTGGTTTTTTGTTGGAATTTTATTTTTTACGCTTTTAGTGGCTTATCTGCCAGGACTTGTGTTTGACGCGATGGAAAAAATAGACCTGCCAACAATTACAACAGTCTTTTTTATTATTATTGCTGTTGTTTTTTGGGTGGTGCAGATTATTATTTCAATGGGATTAATCCATATTTCGATAAAATTTATTAAATCAGAAAAGCCAGTGTTCAGTGATTTATTCGCGAAAGCAAATAAAATTATTGATTATGTTGCGTCATCAATTGTTTATAGTATTATTGTGACAATCGGATTCATACTGCTCATTGCGCCTGGAGTTATTTTTATGATAAGATTCCAGTTTTATCAGTATTTGATTATTGAAAAAAACAAAGGACCGATTGAAGCTTTAAAAATTTCTTGGCGAATGACTAAAGGATCAGTTTGGAATCTTATTTTATTTTGGATTTTAGTTATGCTCGTTAATATTGCCGGAGCAATAGCGCTTGGCATAGGGCTTTTGGCTTCAATTCCAGTCACAATGATTGCAATGGCTTGGGTGTATAAAAAATTAGATGCTGTGCCAAATGCTTAATTGGAAAATTTTTGAAAAAATTGATCAGAATTTAGAAGCAAAATACCCGGGAGTAAGCCGGGTTATTTTGCAATTGCTTATTAACCGCGGATTATCCGAAAAGGAAGAGATTGACGCGTTTTTAGATCCAAAATATGAAAATTTGCATGATCCATTTTTATTTCGCGATATGCAGAAGTTGGTTGATCGTGTAAAACAGGCGCGTGATTCATCCGAAAAAGTATTTGTGTATGGGGATTATGACGCAGACGGCGTGTGCTCTTCCATAATACTCGTTGAAACATTGCGCAAGATTGGAATTAAAGATATTGAAGTCTACATCCCGCATCGGGAAAAAGAAGGGTATGGCTTGAACAAAGATGCTATTGAATATATTGCGAATCAAGGCGCGAAGCTTTTAATGACAGTGGATTGCGGAACAAGCAATGTTGTGGAAATCGCATATGCGCGTGAAAAAGGAATAGACGTGATAATTTTAGATCATCATGAAGAGCCCCCAGAACTGCCGAAAGACGTATGCGCGTTTCTAAATCCGCATTTATCATCAGAAAAATATCCTTTCAAAGGTTTAGCTGCTGTTGGCGTAGCATTCAAAGCTGTGCAGGCATTATGCAGCGCGTTTGACTTGGGGGAAGCTAGTGAAAAATGGATGCTTGATTTAGTGGCAATCGCGACTGTAGCTGATATGATGGATTTGCGCGATGAAAACCGTGTTTTTGTGAAATATGGCCTTGTTGTGCTTAATAAAACACAACGTTTAGGCCTGCAAGCTCTGATTAAGGCAATGGACAAGGCAGACGCGCAGTTAGGCGTGTATGAAATAGGTTTTATGATAGCGCCTCGTTTGAATGCGGCTGGGCGCATTGAGCACGCGAACGCGGCATATGATCTTTTGGAATCGCAAGATTCGGGCGCCGTGAATAAGCTAGCTGCCACGCTGAGCACGACAAACACAACCAGACAATCAGAAACAAGCCGGATTTTAAAAGAGGCGCTTGATCAAGTAAGTTCTCAATTGGAAGAGAATAAAGTTTTGGTTGCTGTTGGAGATAATTGGCAGGCAGGCGTTGTTGGCTTGGTTTCTGGCAGGATTACGGAAAAATATCATCGTCCTTCGCTTGTGATCGCGCGAACAGAGAAGGGTCTTACTGGATCTGGCAGAAGCATTTCAGGATTTAATATTACTCAAGCTTTGGAAAAGTCATCAGAATTTTTGGAGCGTTTTGGCGGGCATGAAGGCGCGTGCGGCTTTACTTTAAAATCTGAAGATATTTTAGATGATTTTAAGACGTCTTTGAATAAGATTGCAGATAGCGTGTTGTCTGATAAAGATCTCATAAAAGGAGTTAGCGTGGATATGGAATTAACATTTGATGAAATTACCCTTGATTTGGTTGAGCAAGTTGAGGAATTAGCTCCGTTTGGCATGGGCAACACAACTCCAAAATTCGCATCCTTTGGCGTGCGCGTGGAAAATGTTTCTCTTGTTGGCAAAGGAAAGCATATGAAACTGCGTTTAGGCCAAAATAGCGCGTCTTTATCCGCGATTGCGTTCGGGTTTGGCGAGGATTGGAATGAAGTATTGAATGAGGGGGATTTGATTGATATAGTTTATGAAGTAAGCGTGAATGAGTGGCAAACTCACAGAAATGTTCAATTGAAGATTGTGGATATTAAAGCTAAATAATATGGTTTTAGTTTCAGGGTAGTGTGTTTTTTCACTCCGAAGGGGTCGCGTTGCGTTCCATCATTCTCGTTCAAAAAGCACACCACCCTGAAACATTATAGTATAAAGAATATGAAATTAATTATACATACAGACGGAGGATCGCGCGGCAATCCAGGTCCTGCTGGGATTGGGGTTGTATTGTTAAATTCGTCTGGCAAGAAAGTAAAAGAAGTATCAGAATATATCGGTAAAGCCACGAATAACCAAGCAGAATATACTGCTTTGGTTCGTGGCTTGGAAGAAGCTCAAAAGCTTGGCGCTGATGATGTACAAATTGTCATGGACAGTGAATTGATTGTGAAGCAATTAAAACAGGAATACAAAGTGAAGAATAAGGATTTGGCTTCTTTGTTCGTGAATGCGTGGAATCTGTTAAATCAATTTTCTAAGTGGTCTGTTAAGCATGTTAAACGTAATAAGAATAAACGCGCGGATGAGTTAGTTAATCAGGCAATAGATAAAAAAACAGCGCAGTAGAGCGTTGTTTTTTGTTTGCGCGCTTGCATTGGATAGGTAAATCTATAAGCCGAATTTTGTA
>JAHJSI010000006.1 GCA_018830465.1 Patescibacteria group bacterium
GTCTTTAAGGCAAGAAACAGAATCGCGGCTGTTATAACATAATGTAAGCGCTCAACAATTTTTCTGGACCGCAATACTCCGTACACAGGGAAGATTAATGCAAAATAAAAATAATTATTCGCGTCATTAAAAATCAATCCAAGATTATTGCCGCGCATCGCGCCCCAGATAATCCCCCATAAAATTATCGCGCTGAGCATCATAAATGGAACAAAAAGCTGTGATTTAAAAAATGAAATCTCTTTCTTTTTTATAACACGCGCGAGCCATACGCAAAGCACAATTATCCAAATTGCCATGCGCAATGACACATCAGCGCCGTTTAATTCAAGAACCATCATTCTGCCGAGTGATCCTATAATAAGCTCTGCGATTGCTATAAATACCCCATATTCAAGCTTATATACTGTCGCAATAATTATAGCGATTGAAACAATACCAAAAATCCAAGGATTTAACCATGGATTTGAATACGCAATAAAAGACAATGCTTCCAACAAAACAATTGCTATTAAAGTATTTACAAATACTTTTTTATTTTTTATCATATTTTAATGATACAGCGATTTGAGCATAAAGTACATCAGCCTGCCCGGCAGGATGACTAGGCGCAAAATAAGAGCCCACCACATCAAGTGATGAGCTCAGCCGCATCAACAGAAATTTCACCTGTGCCACGGCATTCAAAGCAAGGAGAATGCACTCCAGCGTTACAAAGGTCTATATATTCCCTTTTGTGGTCTTCTCTTTGCCAATTATCGCGGCAAAGGCATCTCCCAGGATTAGGGCAGCTGCCAGTTCTATTGCAATGCCTGCATTCTTTAGTTCTCAACTGTGTCATCTCGCTCTCCTTTGAAAAAGTAGCGCCAAGCGCTGTGAAAGAACCATAGTTGTTTTTGCCAAGTTTGCGCTTGCGCGAACGATTGGCCATGATGATGAACAATGCTTGCGTTTGGATAATAAACAACTTTCCAACCATATTGCCACACTCTTCTGCAAAAGTCAACCTCTTCAAACCAAATAAAATATCTTTCATCTAAAAAGCCAATTTTATCAAACACTTCTTTGCGCACCAAGAAAAACGCGCCCATTACCTGACCAACTTCTTGCTCGCGAGAATAATCCCAGCCAGAGGCTGGTCGGCCCGCTTCGCAGCGAGGCGAGCCTTTGGCTGAAAAACCGCGCGCCAAATAATGATCTAATAGTGATGGAAACAGTTTATGCAGCTTAAGAAGAATTATTGCGACATCCCGCTTTCGTGGAAATCTGCGCACTGATGGCTGAAGCGTCTTATCAGAATTTAACAGCTTGCATCCAAGCACTCCAATTTTTTCATCAGATTCCATTTTCCGCAAAACAGGCGTTAGCGCATCTTCAATAAATTCTGTATCAGGATTTAATAATAGAATATATTCGCCATGCGCCTCGCGGATTCCTTGATTATTCGCTTTTGCAAATCCAAGATTTTTATCATTCGCTATAAATTTAACATTTGGAAAATCACCACGTACCATCTCTACTGTTCCATCTTGCGAAGCATTATCTATAACAATCACTTCATACTGCGCATCGCGCACATGCGTAAAAATCGACTCAAGACATTTTTTGAGCAAATTCCGCGTATTCCAAGATACTATAATTATTGAAATCATATATTATGCTTCTGTTTAACAATTTTTACCGCGTCTTGATATTTTGCGTCAAATTTAGAAAAAAAAGAAGGAAGCCATTTGCTCATTGTTCCGCCTGATTTCACAATAAACAAAACTTCATCAATCCATTTGCCGCGATATCCTTTTTCCAACATAGTAAGCCACAAATTCCAATCCTGCAAACGTTTCAAGGATTCATCAAATCCTGAAAAATGTTCCCTGCGCATTAAAGACGTGGTATGTATATATGGTATATCACGCAATTTTTCCGCGTCAAATTCCCAAAGTTTGAATTTTTTCCAGCCAAATTTGAAAGATGAATATATATATGACACATCAGGATTTTCATCTAGAATGTTATTCATCTTCTCTAGCATGTCTGGCCTCATAACCACGTCTGCGTCGCAGAAGATTACATATCGTCCGCGTGACTCCGCGAATCCACGATTGCGCGCAGCAGGAGCTCCTTTGTTTTCTTGACGTATCACGCGGAAGCCCACATCTCCCACTGGCTCATCTGACCCATCATCAACTATTATGATTTCATAATTCTGAAAGGTCTGATTTTTGATGGATTCCAAACATTCCGCAAGTTCTTTTGCGCGGTTATATACTGGAATTATTATTGATGTCTTAGAGCTTGACATATTGCATAAACAATTTGATCTATATTATCCGGCTCAATCAACACTCCGTCATCTCCAATCGCTTCTGGCACGCCGTGAACTCTAGAGCCGATTACTGGTTTTGAAAACATCTGCGCTTCTTTGTACACAATGCCATATCCTTCAAAATCATCTGGATCATCTCTTGGCGTTAGTATAAAGCAATCACATGCTGATAGCCAGCCATACTTTTCTTCGTCTTCAATTGAGTGTGTGAATATAATTTTTGGATTATTACGCGCAAGCTCTCGCAGATAAGACGCTTCTTCCCCATCCCCTACTACAACATAGACTAAATCAGGAATTTGCTTCCAAACCTCTGGCAAAGAGCGGATAACAAGATCAATTCCTTTGCGTTTTATCAATCGGCTGACTGTAAGCAATACTGGCTTATCACTTATCCCATATTTCTGACGAAGCTCTCTTCCTATACTCTCATACTTCTGGGCATTTATACTCTGTATTCGTGGATATTTCACGTGCGCGATTGATGGTGAAATATTATAATAAGATAAAAGTTCTGCGGTCGCATTGCTATTGCAGATAATCTCATCTGCATTATTCAAAATAGTGCGCATCCAAAAGCTTTTCCATATTGATTTTCGCGGACGAACTAAATCCAAGCCATGCAGATATACGCGATATGGAATCTTGAATATTTTTTTATAAACCAAAGCAACATATCCAATCGGCAGAATATGGGATACCCAGATAGAATCACATTGACTTGTGCGCAACAGACGCAAAGTGTGCCACATCAAAGGCAGCCACTCAGGCCAAAGTGCCATAGCATGATCTTGCGCGCGCACAACTACAACGTCATTGCCAAATGACGCTACTTCTTGTTCAAGATATTTTCCCACTCCTCCATAATCAGGCGGGTATTCATAAGTTATAAGCAATGGCTTTTTCATATATTTTAACGGCTAAGCTTGTGTTTAGCCGTTTGAAATAACACTGCGTAGCCATTCTAAATCCGCTTTTTTCCAAACACGCAACAGCAATAACATAATAAAATACACAAACCCGGCAACTGGAATAATCAGCAAGAAAGAATATTCATCTCTAAGCCAGTATACTGATATACCCATTACTGTCGATGAAATCATTAATTTTATAGCAGTGATGGCTGTTTTTTTGTCAAACACCCTAACAATGCCGCGCGCGCGAATATAGCCAAGAACAACAATCAGCACACTGCAAAAAATCGCCACATAAATAGCGCCCATAAATCCATATAAAGGAATTAAGATTAAATTTAAGGCGACAAATGTGATAAACTGTATTCCACGATTTACAGTATTTCTTCGTTCATTTCCAGTGGCGTTGAGCAAAGAGCCGAATGGATATTCAATATACAAAAACACAACAGCCCAAATCAAAATTTGCAAACCTGGAATTGACGCGGAAAATTCCGGCCAGACGCGCGTGATTATGGGCTCTGCCAATAAATTGATGCCAACCGCGATTGGTAAAGATATTGTCAAAAGGATTAAAAATGTGCGGGTAAAAACTGACTGCAAACGGTTGCGCGCGCGCTTCGCGTAATTGCTCATCGCAGGATACACGGCCGCTGTAATCGCGAGCGCGATGAATGGAAATGTGAATACAATTTTTGCTGGAATAGCGAATAATCCAACTGCCTCATCCCCTGCTATATTCTTAATCAAAATCGTATCAATTGTATTATATGCTTTTATAAACCCAGCAGCCATAAAAAACGGCAAAGCGCGGACCATCCATTGCTTCACAACTATTTTATCAAAATACAGCTTAAATGAAATTTTAGCTTTTTTAGCAATCAAGATTGATGAAAAAATTATATGAAACAAGCTTCCTGTAAATATTACCATCAACAAAAGACGCAAATCATTTGTCCGCGCGATTGTTATAAGACCTGTTGAAAAGACAATTGTCTGAAAAATCACTGTTCCAATTGATTCATAAACCAAATTTTGCCTGGACCGGAATACTGCGTAGAAAAATGCCGTGAACGCGTCCATTATCATAATCACAGATGTAATTGCAAGCAAAGTGCGAAGCTCTGAATCATATCCTAAGGCAAACGCAATCGCATGCAGAATAATAATAGCTAGCGCAGCCAAGCCAAGACGGATTGTAAAGAATGTCTGAAAATGACATTTTTGCTTTTTTTCATCATCTTGTGAAAAAGTGCGGATCGCCATTGGAACAAATCCAAAATCAACCACTAACGAAAAAAACGCGGCAAATGATAAGGCAAAAATATACATTCCCAATTTTTCAGGACCCAACGCGCGCGCGACAATGCTGAAATATGTGAATGACAAAATCTTCTGATATATAAGCGCTAAAGTGTATATTGCGCTTGATCGGACTACTTTTTTAGGATTATGAGTATTAGGCATAAGTCGTAAGGCATAAGTCGTAAGTTTTGCGCCTTAGACACTCTCTTAAGTCTTACGACTTTAGTATTGCATATTTATAAAAAAAAGTCGCCCGACATATGCCGGGCGCTTTAAATTTAATTAACGCTTGCTCCATTGCGGCGCTCGTCTTGCCCGCTTTAGGCCTGGTTTCTTTCTTTCTTTTACTCTCCTATCAACAGTTAAAAACCCTGCCGCGCGGAGCTGAGGCCTCAAATCTTCATTATGGGAAATCAATGCTCTGGCAATTGCCAAGCGAGTTGCTTCTGATTGGCCTTTTTTGCCTCCGCCGGCAACTCGTACATTAATATCAGTTGAATCAAGCTTGCCTATTTTTTCCAAAGACGCTTTTGCGATATCAATTAAATCAGCACGAGCAAAATAATCCTTAATAGGAAGTTTATTTACAATAAACTTTCCTTTTCCTTTAAAATAAAGCTGAGCAACAGCTGTTGATTTTTTTCTACGCCCTAAAGCGCGCACATATTTGCGGCCTTCAAATGGATTTTTCTCTTCTTTTTTTTCTTCTGGCATATTATTTGATTTCTAATCTTTTAATCATTTCAGCTCGCAGTTTATTTTTTGGAAGCATGCCCATTACTGCCTTGCGAAGAACCTCTTTTGGCCTGCGCTCCCACAAGCTGCGAAGTGTTTCTGATTTTAAAGCTCCAACGCGCGTTGTGCCGCGGTAATATTTTTTCTGCTCCATTTTATTTCCAGTAAACTTCATTTTATCCAAATTCTCAATCACAACAAAATCACCATCATCTTTATAAGGCACATATGAGGCTTTATGCTTGCCCATCAAAAGCCATGCAACTTGAGTTGCAATTCGTCCTAAGGACACTTTTGTGGCGTCAATTTTATGTATTTTTCTATCCATGTTAATCAACTAAAGAAATTATTGCTTTTTCAGCGCTATCGCCTTTTCGCACGCTTGTGCGCCTGATTCTAGTATAACCTCCCTTGCGATCTTTATACTTTGGGCCGATAACTTCAAATAATTTTTTAACCGCGTTTTTATGAGTCAATTTTTTATCCGCTGATCTGCGTCCCGCGACTGAATCTTTCGCGCCTAATGTGATAAGTTTTTCAGCAAAAGGGCGCAAAGCTTTTGCTTTCGCAACAGTTGTTTCAACTTTTTCGTATAAGAAAAGAGAGGTTGTTAATTGTGAAACCAGCTCTTTTACATGAGACTGCTTGCGGCCTAAATGAATTTTCTCTTTTCTATGGCGCATAATTTACTCGCTCTTTTCTTCAGATTCTTGATCTTCTTTATTTTCTTCCGAAACGTCCTCTGCCTTGTCCGCCGTAGCATTGGCGGAGGAGGATTCCTCCTCTTCTGCGTCTGGCCCTATCTTATCAAATTCACTAATAAGCTTAAAATGATTAGCTAAAATATTAGCAGATTCTTTTATTGCTTCTTCAACAGTAATCCCGCCATTGGTCTCAACACGCATAGTGATCTTATCAAAATCAGTTCTATCTCCAACACGAACATTATCAACCTGATATCCAACCTGCCTTATGGGCGTGTAAATTGAATCAATAGCAATTGCGTTTACTTCCAGTTCCTCTTCAGGCCTGGCTTCAACTGTTATATATCCTAGTCCTGTTCTGACCCATAGAGTTATTTCGATTGAAGCTGCTTTATCTGTTAAAGTCATTATTTTCTGATCTGGATTAACAACCTCAATATCAGAATTCTTCTCTATGTCCGCGGCTGTTATTTCTTTTTCGCCTTCTGCTTTTAAAGTAATTTTAACAACTTCATCTGTATGGCTTTTAATATTGACCTGTTTTAAATTCAATGAAATATCAACGACGTCTTCTTTGACATAATCAATAGATGTGAATTCATGGCTCACGCCTTTAATCTTAAACGCGAAAATAGCCGCTCCAGGAAGAGACGACAATAAAACTCTGCGCAAAGAGTTTGCGACAGTAGGCCCATATCCCGGATATAGCGGGGATATTGTCACAGTGCCAGCATTTGGATCTTTCTTATTTGGCTGAATTTCTATTTTTTTTGGCAAAGGGATTGATTCCATAATAATTCTCCTAATTATTTTATCTAGAATAAAATTCAACGATGCGCCTTACGTCAATAAGGGCTTTTATTTCATTAATATCCGGCTCTGCGACTACTTTTGCCTCAGTTCCATTCAAAACCAGCCAATCAGCGGTTCTTCGGTCAATTGCTTTAATATTTTCCTGAAATCTTGGACTTTCCGCGATTCTTTGAATTACTGAAATTTTATCTCCTGTCTTTACGTGTGTTGATGGTGTTTTGCTTCTTTTATCATTAATCATAATATGGCCATGGCTTACCATCTGGCGCGCGGCAGGACGGGTTTTTGCGAATCCAAGCCTGTAAATAATATTATCAACGCGGCTTTCCAATAAAGAAAGCAAAGTATCTCCTGTCGCCTGCCCGCTTGATAAAGCTTTTTTATAATAATTTCTAAACTGTTTTTCTAAAATTCCATAAATTCGCTTTGCTTTCTGCTTTTCTCTAAGCTGAGTTCCATAGTTAGTCACCTTTATTCTTCGCATTTTAGGTCCGTGAACTCCGGGCTTATACGCTTTTCTAATTAAAGGTGATTTTGCTGTTCCAGACTTATCTAAATCAGGATGCAAATCCATGCCTTCTGTTCTTGATCTTTTAAATTTTGGTGATAAATCTCTTGCCATAATTATACTCGTCTAGGTTTACGTGGACGCGGCCCATTATGCGCCACAGCAGTCTTGTCTTTAATGGATTGAATTTGAAGCCCTAAGCCAGATAGCCCTCTAATTGCGGCGTCTCTTCCCATTCCAACTCCTTTAACCACAACATCAACTTGCGCAATGCCTGACTGTTTTACAAAATCAGCTAAATTACGGACAACAACTCCTGCCGCGTATGGCGTTGATTTTTTAGGTCCTTTAAATCCTAATTTTCCAGCTGATGCCCATGCGACAACATTGCCTTGCGCATCTGTTATGCTTACAATTATATTATTATATGATGCCCTAACATAAGCCACGCCCTGTTTAAAGGATACTTTCTGTTTCTTTTTTCTCTTCTGTATAGGTTTTTTACTTGCTTCCTCTGTTGCCATAAAGATATTGTTATATAAAGTCGTAAAACATAAGACTTAAGGGTGGTGTCTAAGTCACAAAACTTACGACTTAGGTCTTATGTCTGAATTATGTCTTTTGTGCCGCGCCCTTCTTTCCGCTTGTGGCAGTTTTTCTAATATTTCCTCTTACTGTTCTTGAGTTGGTTTTTGTTCTTTGTCCGCGAACTGGAAGATTTTTAGAGTGTCTTAATCCTCTCCATGATCCGATTTCTTTCAGCCGTTTTACATTTACATGCACTTGGCGCGCCAATTCTCCTTCTAAAAAATATGCTTCTTTGTCTATCACATTTCTAATCTTATTAACCTCTTCTTCGGTCAAATCTTTTGACCTTTTTGATTCGTCAATTCCAGCATTAGCAAGAATTTTTTCACTTCTGCTTTTGCCTATGCCTTTAACATATGTAAGGCTTATTACTATTCTTTTATTATCTGGGAGGTTAATTCCGGAAATTCTTGCTGCCATATTTATCCTTGTCTTTGCTTATGCTTCGGATTCTTGCAAATAACAACCACGCGCCCTTTTCGACGTATGACTTTACAGTCTCTGCACATTGGTTTTACCGAAGCTCTTACTTTCATAGTCCACTAATGCACGAATCTTCACTAATTTCACTAATACTATCTAAATACGTTTTATATTATTTACCATGACATTTGTCTGAATATAGTATTAGTGTATATTCGTGAATAAAATTCGTGGGAGGAAATTCCTAATATTAATACCTATATGTTATTCTGCCTTTTGTCGTGTCATATGGGCTCATCTCAACTTTAACTTTATCAAAAGGCAATAAACGAATTTTAAACATTCTCATTCTTCCTGCTAAATGAGCCAAAATCTCATGTCCGTTTTCAAGCTCAACTTTAAAGGTCGCATTTGGAAGAAGCTCTAATACCTGACCATCTACTTCAATAAACCCTTTTTTATTAACACTGAAACCTTCGGGCTGATCGTGTTTTGGGTCTTTTTCTTGATTATTGTTATTGATTGGTGAATTGTTATTTTCTACCATGAATGAGACAAAATTAGGTTTGCTCACAAAATAAACTATCTAAAGAAATTTCTCTCTTAAAATAATGTGAAATATTACTCAATTTTTGTGCATTTTTATGCGTATATTGAATATAGGTATATTACTGGACTTTGATTTTTATGTCAATACCTTATTTTTTTACTAATTTCCTTGCCACAATATCCACATCTCCTGCTCCCATTATTATAACCACATCTTCTGGCTTAATTTTTTCGCGGAGCATATGTTCTGCTTGTTCCAAATTTTGTGCGCACGACACATCAAGCTTGGGATGACGCGCTATTATAGCATTCACTAAATCCTGCGATGACACGCTTTGATCTTCATCTTTATCCCGTCCAGCGACATCATAGATTTCGGAAATTATGACTTCATCAGCTCCATTAAAAGAATCAATAAATTTGTTAAATAATTTTTTAGTTCTATTATGATGATGCGGCTGGAACAGCACAATAATGCGATGAAAAGGATACCAGCCGCGCGCAGCTTCAAGAGTAGCGTGAATTCCTGCTGGATGATGCGCGTAATCAGATACAATAAGCGCGCCATTATGTTCGCCTAGCATCTCAAATCTGCGCCAAGTTCCATTAAATTCTTTTAATGCTTTCAATATTTTTTTGCGCTTAACTCCGGCGCAATCAGCAGCCAGAGCAGCTGCCACAGCATTAACCACATTATGCTCCCCTGGCACATTTAAATGCGCAGGTCCCCAATCGTCTTGATCATCAACAATATTAAAATCATTGCTTCCAATCCAGGAATCTGTGCCTGAGCGCACAGTCGCGCCAACCGCGCGCGTATGTTCACGGCCTTTTATTCCAAATTTACGAACTTGTTTGCCTGCGGCTGACAACTTGCTGCTGTTCTCATCATCTCTATTTAATACCACACATCCGTCTTTAGGCACTTTATCAATCCATTTTTGGAAATGAGAAATAATATCATCTAAATCTTTATAATAATCAAGATGATCTTCCGCGATATTTGTTATAATCGCGATATATGGCGTGTAATTCAACATTTTCGCGGCATATTCATCTGCTTCAATAACAAGCCATTCTGATTTGCCGATTCTTATATTTGAATCCCATTGCAGAACCCGAGTTCCAACCACAACAGTCGGGTCAAAACCAGCTTTTTCTAAAATTACACCAAGCATTGCTGTTGTTGTGCTTTTGCCGTTAGTTCCAGACACTGCGATAACTTTTTTGTCTTTTGAAAATTCTCCCCAAAATTCAGATCCGCTAAATTGCTTTATATCGCGCTCTTGCGCTTGTTTTCGGATAGCATCGCTTTTAGGCACTGCCTCTGAATATATTAACAGATCAACATTTTCTGAAAGTTGAGCGTTTTCATCCGCAATTACAACATCAGCGCCTAATGACGCAATTTCGCGCGTGATATCGCTCTCAACCAAATCAAAACCAGACACTTTAATTTTGTGGTGTAAAAATAATTTTGCAACAGCAGATATGCTTATTCCGCCAATGCCGATTAGATATACGTGTTTGTAACCACTTAAATTCATATCTTAAGTTATTCGTTATTAGATTTTCAGGGGTACAAATTTTTGAGCGAGAATGATGGAACGCAACGCGACCCCTTCGGAGCGAAAAAATTTCGTACCCCTGAAAATCAATTATCAAATACTTTCTATAATTTCTATCATCCTCTCCCTTCCGCCCTTCTTCATCAACTCGCCCATTGCCTGTGACAGGCGCGCTCTCTCATCCGCGGAATTAATTAAATTCACAACATCACGCGCAACTCTGTCATCTAATTTATCCTGACGATACACAATAGCGGCTTTTTCGTTTTCAACATAAAACGCGTTATCCTCTTGATGCGAGCCTGGCATTGGAATGATAATAGCAGGTTTTGAAAGGTACGCAAGTTCAGTTAAAATTGATATTCCAGCGCGCGTAATCACAATATCAGCCGCGCATAGAACATGAAACATATCTGAGCTCAAAAATTCAATCTGCTTGTAATTCTCATGCTTTATTTCTGAATTTACTTTGTCATGGCCTGTTAAATGAATTATATTTGCGCGCTTGCACAGATCATCTAAATTCTCCCATGTCCATTTATTCAACGCAAACGACCCGCTTGATCCGCCGGTAATCAATACACACAACAGATCATCTCGAAGATCAAATTTCTCGCGCGCAATGTCAGCATTACCAGATAATAAAGCGTCGCGCACAGGGTTGCCGATCCATTCTGTTTTCTCTTTTGGATAATCTTGTAAAGATTTTTCAAAACTAACTGTTATTTTATCCGCGCACCATGCTGTAAGCTTATTAGACAAAGTTGGACGAATATCCTGCTGATGGATAATAATCTTTTTTCTAAAAAGCCATGCCGCCCATATCACAGGAACACTAACAAAAGAGCCAGCTCCAATAATAACATCTGGCTTTACTGTATTTATAATAAGCAAACTTCTAAAAAATGCAGCAACAAAAAGAAAAGGATCTAAAATTATTTTAAAAGAAAAATATCTGCGAAATTTCGCTGTACACACCCATTCATACTGAATTTTCAAAGACTGGACAACTTTTCTCTCCACGCCTTTTTTTGTGCCAACCCAAAACCAATCCCAATCCTTATTTTCTTTTTGGGCTTGCTCATGGATTGCAATCAGCGGACTGACTGATCCAAGCGTTCCTCCACCTGTTAATAATATTTTCATACTCTCTTCGAAATATTTAATAATATCCCTATTGATGCCATTGTTACAATCAACGAACTTCCGCCATACGACATTAAAGGCAAAGTCAATCCAGTCAAAGGCAGAATTCCAAGCATTGCCCCAATATTTACGAAAGCCTGCAGACAAATCCAGGCTCCAATTCCAATCGCGGCTAATTTCCCGAAATTATCAGGCGCTTTTCTTGAAATTTTTATACTGCGCCAAAAAAAGTATAAAAACAATAGAACAAGAAAAACACTAAAAATAAATCCTAATTCTTCAGCTATCACGGCAAATAACGAATCCCCTACAACTTCGGGCAAATAAAGATATTTTTGAAGCGAGAGGCCAAACCCTAATCCAAACAATCCTCCGCTTCCAACTGCTAAAATAGCTTGATTAATATGATATCCAGCTCCTTGCGGATCTAAAGAAGGATTAAAAAACGTCATAAGCCGATCCATCCTGTAAGGCGCGGCTTTAATAGCTGCTACAACTCCTGCTGTTCCTAAAATCATAAGAGTAAAAATATGCTTTATGCTTCCTCCTCCAAGAAAGTACATAACAATAGCAATCACGGCGATTATTATAAAAGTTCCAAGATCTGGCTGTTGAATAATCAAAAAAGCTAATACAGCTAAAACACTTGCAAAAGGAACAAACCCTCCCTTAAAACTGCCTATAACATGAGGTCCGCGCTCTGACATCCATGCTCCCATATATAAAATCAAAGTTAACTTTACAAGTTCAGACGGCTGAAATCCCATAAATCCAAAATCAAGCCATCGCTGCGCGCCTTGGTCTGATACTCCAAATCCGGGAATTAATACACAAATTAAAAGCACTATGCTTGTAAAAAGAAAAATCAAAGACCATTGCTCCCAAAAATGATAATCAATTTTATATACTATATATGCGGCAACTAATCCAATTACAAGCGCGATAATCTGTCTTTTTATAAAATACGTACTATCCTCAAACCTGTCTATTCCAACCGCTACTGACGCGCTATATAGCATTATCAAACCGAATATAAGAATAATAGCGCTTGTGATAAACAGTGGTTTGTCAAAATGATATTTTTTTTCTCTTTTTGTCATATCATAACCTCTTCACAGCTTTTACAAAATCATCCCCTCTTTCAAACTCATGATTCCAAAGATTAAAGCTTGCGGCCGCGGGAGAAAGAAGCACAATATCGCCGCGCTTCGCATGCTCTGATATTTTGCGCACCAAAACGCCCAGATCATTATGTTCGTCCGATAGGTTGCGCATTCCGCACAAAGATCGCTTCATTTTCTTGCTAGCATCTCCTGTTAATAGATACACGCTCTTGCATGCGCGCTTGACAGCACGCGCCCATTTATCATACTCAAGCTTTTTATCAGCGCCGCCAGCAATTAATATAATGCGCTTGTTCTTGCCAAATCTATCTAAGGCCGCAATTCCAGCATCAGGCGTTGTACTTGTTGTGTCATTCACATACAAAACACCGCGCACATTGCCAGCCACCTCTTGCCTACCCTCAAGCGCAAGCGGGCTTTTTAGCGCTTTTTTGATATTTGAATTGCGCAGACCATAAATTTTTGCAACAGCAGTTGCTGCTAAAACATTTTCTAAATTATGTTCGCCCTGTAGAGCAATATCGCGCACAGACATAATCGACTCATCACGCTCATCTGATCTGAACATAATTTTTCCCGCTTTTACGAACGCGCCAAGCGCTTTATGATCTTTTTTAGAAAACAGCAAAGTGCGCGAACAGGCTTCTTTCTGCCAGTCGCGCGCAACTTTGTTTTCATTATTCAACACAATAAAATGATTCTCTTTCTGGTGCTTAAAAATTTCTTTCTTAGAGCAATAATAGTGCGTTAAATTGCGATAACGATTAAGATGATCTGGATAAAGATTCGTCACAACAGCAATATGCGGAGCGCCGCGGACGATATTTAATCCTTCCAACTGCCATGATGAAAGTTCCAGCACTATAAGATCATTCTTTGTGGCGCGATCCACGACATCTAACATAAAAGATGTCTTAATATTGCCAGCTAAAATAGTTCTTGGATTTTTTTGCTCGCACATTCGCGCGATTAAGGCAGCTGTTGTTGATTTTCCGCGCGTGCCTGTAACCGCGATAATTAGGGCTTGGCATCTGTCAAAAAATAAGCTTGCTTCATTGTATACTGGCTTGTTCAACCGGCGCGCTAATTGCAAATATTTTGATTCTTTAGGCACGCCTGGATTATAAATTATAATGTCAGCCCATTTTACATCCTGCTCGCGATGCTTGCCAAGCACATATTTGACGGCTTTAAGAGATGTTAGACTCTTAAGCGATGGACGCAATACATTCTGCTTCCTTAAATCAGAAATTATAAGTTTAGCTCCATTTTTATAAAGCCATCTGGCAGTCGCAACTCCCCCGCCATGAAGCCCAAGACCAAGGAGTAATATTTTTTTATTCTTGATCTGTATCATAATGTTCTGTCAACCAAAAACAGAATAACGCCAAGCACAGCTGTCACACCGGCAATAATCCAGAAACGCATAACAATCTTTGGCTCACTCCATCCAATCGCTTCAAAATGATGATGAATCGGGCTTGAGAGGAATACCTTCTTTTTACGAATCTTTTTAGAGAGCTGCTGAATAATCACAGACAATGACTCAACAACGAACAAAAAACAGACAACAGGCAGAAACAGCGCAGTATTAGTAAGCATAACAACAATGCCAAGAGTGACGCCTAACCCCATTGAACCAGTATCACCCATAAAAAATCTAGCTGGATTTATATTAAACCACAAGAAGGCAAGCAAAGCTCCGACAATCACGCCGCAAAAAGTCGCTAATTCAAGCTTCCCTGAAACAAATGCCATTGTTCCAAACGCAGCAAATGCAGAGACAAGCAATCCTCCTGCTAATCCATCCAAGCCATCTGATTCATTAACAGAAAAAGCAGTCGCGACAATTATAAAAATAAAAATCGGGATATACCATAACCCAATTTCAAAATTTCCTACGAACGGCACATGGAGCAAATCCCAATCTAATTTATAAAAAAACCACCAAGATCCAACAGCAGCAATCGCAGTATAAACAAGAAGCCTGTGCCAAATCCTCATTCCGCCTTTAAAAATGCCATTTCCGCGTATATTAAGAAAATCATCAGCCAATCCAACCAATGATGACGCGATCAAAGCGCCTAACGGCAGAAGCGTCTCGCCTCGCGTCAGAAAATTAAAATCAGCAAGACCAGAATCTGGAAAAAATTTATTGATATAAAAAAATACTAAAGCAATAATCAAAATAGTTGCCCAGATTAGAATGCCTCCCATTGTCGGGGTTCCTGATTTTTGGGCGTGCAATTTCGCGTAAATAGGCGCTAAAGAATGATCTCGAATCAGCTTTCCAAGCTTATATTTATATAAAAAATGAGTAAGAACCGGAGTAAGCAAAAATGCCGCTATAAAAGAAAGGGCTGTAAGAATAAAAATTTTTATAACTGGAAAAAGCGGCGCGTAATCCATATTTTATGAAAGTCCTTTAAGAACAGACAATATAAAAGAAGTTAATAAAGTTAATTGCATTAAAAAAGTAAGTCCAACAAAAATTGTCTGCCAAAGCTTGCTATCTTCCAAAACAATGCGGCTAATAATTAAATTCAAAATTAATATTACTGTTCCAAGGGTTGGAAATAAAAACAAATCAAATTTTGGGCCAAACCTATCAAGCCCGAAATAAATAGTATAATGAAGAGGCACAAAATCCGCTGATACTTGATATCTCCAAATAGCAAAAAACCACAAAATAAGAACAATTAAGATGCTTGAACCGATTAAAATTGGATAATAGCAACTTTCTATTCTTTTTTCTTTAAACATAAATGCATCATACAATATTTTTCTATTTTAGTCTACTAAGATTATGTTATGCACAACCTGCTTTCCTCTTGCGTGAATAATATAATTTCTGTTATAATATATTCATACAAAAACAATATAAAAATAAATGCTTTCAGATAAAAAAACAAAACAAGTAATTGAAAAAAATAATCTTCTGGAAACAGAAGAATTAAATAAGTTTGAACAACAATCAGGAGAAAAAAACCAAAGTTTGGATGAATTTCTTATCGAAAAAAAGCTTATTACAGAAGAAATTCTATATAATAGCGTA
The DNA here is from genome assembly GCA_018830465.1 of Patescibacteria group bacterium. GTDB lineage: Bacteria > Patescibacteriota > Patescibacteriia > UBA2169 > UBA2169 > CG1-02-41-12. Next base: position 15,756 of record JAHJSI010000006.1, read on the forward strand.
GCAAACTTGCACAACCTCCCATTTGTGAACCTAAAGGATAAAACAATTCCTAAAGAGGTTCTTTTTTTAATTCCAGAGCCAATATCCAATTCATACCAAATAATCGCATTTGAAAAAAAACCTGAATATGTTTCTGTTGCTATGACAGACCCAGAAGATCTTCAAACAATTGAGTTTATAAAAAGAAAAGTAAATCTGCCGATAAAAGTGCATGTTGCGACTCCTCAAGACATATTAGAAGCGGCAAAAGCATACCACAAAAGCTTGGAACAGGAGCTTGGAGTAATAAATAAAAAAACAGGAGCTCATATTAGCGCTGAATTGCCAGGGAAAGGAAAACCAGGACAAGCGTCAAAAGAGCTACAAGAATCTAGTCTTGAGGATCTTGCTCAAGATATGCCTGTTATACGGGTTGTTGATACGCTTTTAGAATACGCAATCTTTGAAGGGGCTTCAGATATTCATGTTGAACCTGCGGAAAAATCAGTAATTGTTAGATTCAGGATAGATGGAATTCTGCGTGAAATAATGAATTTGCCTAAAAAACTGCAAGATGGGATTTTAGCGCGCGTAAAAATACTTTCTAATTTAAAACTTGATGAACACCGCTTGCCGCAAGATGGAAGATTTAAGATAGAAACAAAGGACTATAAAATCTCATTTCGTGTATCAATTATTCCAGTATTTGACGGTGAAAAAGTGGTTATGCGCCTGCTTGACGAAGGAAAAAAAATACTTAATTTAGAAGAGCTTGGGCTTAACAAGCAAGCTTTTGCGATAGTCAAAAAATCCCTCACAAAACCGCATGGAATGGTGCTTGTAACAGGGCCGACTGGAAGCGGCAAGACAACTACTTTATACACAATGATGAATATTTTAAATACGCCGAAAGTTAATATCGCGACAGTTGAAGATCCTGTTGAATATAGAATGCCGCACATCAATCAAAGCCAAGTCAACCCTAAAATTAAATTTACTTTCGCGACAGGATTGCGCGCTCTTCTCAGGCAAGATCCTAATATTATAATGGTTGGTGAAATTAGAGACCAAGAAACTGCTTCTATCGCGATTAACGCGGCAATGACAGGGCATCTTGTTCTTTCAACTTTGCATACTAATGATGCTTCAGGAACTTTGCCTCGACTGCTTGATATGAATGTTGAGCCATTTCTTGTAAGCTCTACTGTTAATGTGATTATAGCCCAAAGACTGATAAGAAAATTGTGCAAGCATTGTAGAACAAGCTATAAATTAAAAAAAGAAGAGGTCGCGCAGCTGGAAAAAAATCATGGAATAAATATACAAGAATTGACATCCTCCCTTTCAAAGGTAGAAGAGACAAAAGAAGTGAATAAAGATTTATCCAGTGTATTATTTTTCAAAGGCAAAGGATGCACAAAATGCGGAGCACAAGGATATAAAGGCAGGATCGGGATTTATGAAGTTCTTGAAATGTCAGAAGAAATAAAGCATTTGGTCGCGTCGCACGCTACTGCTGATGATATTTTAGTAAAAGCGCGGGAACAAGGAATGATGACACTGCTTGAAGATGGATTCTTAAAAGCAAAATCAGGCATCACAACTATTGAAGAAATATTACGCGTCACGAAAGAATAATTATGCCTTTAGAAGAAACAAAACAAAACACAAGCCAAGCCAAGCAAACGCAAAAAAGCACAGAGTCAAATCCCGCATTTGATGCTTTGGAAAAAAAATTTTTATATCCAGAAGGAATAAACCAAAAATTCGATCTTTTAGTGGATCATATTCGTTCGGTGCCTAATGAAGAAAAAATCTTTTTTACTCAAAATTTAAGCGTAATGCTTAAAAGCGGACTATCTGCTTCTCGCGCATTTAGAACTTTAACCTTGCAGGCAAACAATCCAAAATTTAAAAGAGCGCTTATACAAATTACGCGCAGCGTGGAAAAAGGAAAACAAATTTCTGAATCAATGAAGTTGTTTCCAAAAATATTTTCAAGCATTTTTATAAGCATGATTGAAGCAGGAGAAATATCAGGACAGCTTGAAAACGTTCTTAAGGAGCTTACAGAGCAGCTTAAGCGCTCTTATGAATTAAAAAACAAAATCAAGGGCGCTCTAATGTATCCAATGGCAATACTTATCGCAATGACAGTAATTGGCACAGGCATGATAGTGTTCGTGATACCAAAGCTTACTTCTATTTTCTCGGAAATGGATGCTGAGCTGCCTCTTCCCACAAAAATACTAATTTCAGTCAGCACAACGGTTAATTCTTATATTTTTATTTTTGCCCCGGCTGTTATTGTCTTAATAGGGCTTTTAATTTATTTAACAAGAAAAGGTTTGGGCCAAAAAATCTGGCATAAGATAATACTTTCCTTTCCTGTTATTAACAAAATATCAGTAAAAATCAATTTAGCAAAAATTTCGCGCACATTAAGCTCTTTGCTCGCGACAGACATGCCTATTGTAAAATCATTAGAACTTACTTCAAACGTTGTCAAAAACGCGTACTACAGGGACTCGCTCATAATAATGTCAAAACAAGTTGAGCAAGGAGTTACAATATCCAGCCAAATGCCTCAATTCGGAAAAATATATCCCCCGGTCGTCCAGCAGATGATTCAGGTTGGAGAAGAAACCGGAGAAATTTCAAATATTTTAAACCAGCTTGCTGAATTTTATGAAGAAGATGTAAGCACTACAATGGAATCTTTGCCGTCCTTAATTGAGCCAATTTTAATAGTTATTCTAGGAAGCGCTGTTGGAGGAATGGCTATTGCGGTTATTATGCCAATGTTCTCTTTATCAAGCGCTATCTAAATGTGAAAAAATCCATAAACAAATTAAAAGGAGTGACCTTGATTGAACTTATGGTTGTAATAGCTGTTATGACAACAATATTAGGCATTAGCGTAGTGTTTATAAGACAATACCAGTCAAATGTGCGGCTTTTTACATGCTCGCGCGAATTAAAAAGTAATATTAATAAAGCAAGAGAGCGAACAATTTCAGAACAAAAAATTTATGGAATCCGTTTTTTTGAACCTGAAAACAGATATGAATTCATATTAGCGGAATCGCCTGATAATCCATTAGAATCCTACTTGCTTGATGAGCAAATTCTGTTTTCACAAATATCGCCATTTACAGACAATATATTAAAGTTCAACAAAGCAGGAGCAGTAAATGAATCAGGAATTATTATTTTAGAAAACATCAAACAGGACCAAAAAACTATTACAATAAATCCTTCCGGATATGTTTATGCAGAATAAAATACTAAAAAACAATCAAGGCATGAGCTTAATTGAAGTTGTTATAAGCATTACAGTGCTTATTATTGGCATTATTGGACTTTTACAGGCATTTCCAAAAGGCATAAGCGTACAGCATTCTATTGAGCTTGAGACAATCGCAAACCATCTTGCGCAAGAGAAAATTGAAAATATTTCCGCGCTCGCGTATGAAGATATTACAGCGGGAACAATTGAAAACCAAGTTCCCATGGGAGCAGATCCTTCAAGCGAATTTTATAAATTCAAAAGAACAACTATTGTTGAATTAGTTGACCAGAATTTAGCGCAAAGCGCGCAGGATATTGGCCTCAAAAAAATTACTATCACTGTTGAATGGCCTAAACCTTTGAGCGATGAAGCAGATTTTGCGTCAATAATAACTTTAGTAAGCGAAAGATAATATGAAAAAAGGATTCACGCTTTTTGAAGCGCTTATAGCAATTACAATAGGAGTAACTCTTCTTGCTCTTTTGCTTTCTATTTATTCGCTTTCTTTGCGCTCTCTTGGGGACGGCCAAAAAAGAGCGGAATTAACGCAGGACTCGCGCATTACCATAGAGCGCATTACCAGGGACATAAGAGAAACTAGGCATATCGCGACAATATTGCCAGAAGACAAAGATGATCCAGAAAATCCCCCTCCAAACGAGATTGAGCTACAGGACGGACATACAGATACTCTGCAATATATAAGATATTATTTATCTGATACAAATCTAAGAAGGCAAATAAGGCAATATTATTTTGAGACAGCGCCGGAAATCTTAGTACCGTATGACGCTGAAGACGACTTTGGCAATCCGCCAGAACTTAACATTATGTCTGACCACTTAGCTGGTAAATTTATTGAAGATATTGATTATTTTGGATCAAATCCAATATATATTGAGCTTATACTTGAAACAGGATTAATAACTCACACGACAAGAACTAATGTTTATGGAAGAAATCTATAAAACAAACAAACACAAGGCATGCCCGCTGGAGAGGCGGGGCTTCTTGCTTATAGCATCTCTTTTTATTCTAACAACAATGATTATAATTGTGAGCTTTTACTTATCTAGCATAAACCAGGAAATCAAAATCGCGCAAATTGTTGATACAGCGCCTAAAGCGTATTATCTGGCAGAAGCTGGGATTCAGGAAGCATTCTGGAAACTGCAGAATGACGCGGCTTTTAAGGATAATTTTGAAACAAACAAAAACTGGACAGCAACATTCACAAGAAGTGATGTTTTAATTCCTGGGGGATCATATACTGTGACAATAGCCAACACAAATCTCGCGCAAGCAACTATTACAGCAACAAGCACTATATCTATAAGAGATACTGAATCGCAAAGAGTTGTTCAGGCAGGAGTATTTAAAGCCCTTAATGACAGTCCGATAAATGGCATCACTATGTTTGGAAACGGAGAAATCTACAGTATTGGAAGCAATGTTAATATAGTTGGCGGAGATTTATTCGCGAACGAAGATATTGATCTTAATTTCTTCAGCTCATGGTCAACTGATTCAGATGCTAAATCAGTGCAAGATGTTGATGTCAGCATCTCCTCATCACTTACTGCGGCGAATATTTATGACCAAACCAACCCCCCTATTCCCGAGGAAATCATTACTCCATGGATTGATTTTGATTCAGAAGACGCTTCCTCTTTAAAATCACAAGCTGACCAAGTTTATACAAGCCAGGCATTTAAGGATTTGCTTAGAGATTTTCCTATAACAGAGCTGGATGGGATTATTTATGTAACAGGAAATGTTGATATTAAAAAAGGTCATACAGTGACTATTAATGGAATGCTTGTTGCTGATGGCTCAATAAGCACTGCAAATGGATTTAGTTTTGAAAAGACAGAAGCATCTTTAACTATTAACAAAATTGGAAATGAACCATCTGGAATCATCAGCAAAAAAAATATCAACATTGGAGGATTCAGCGCGAACCTTGATGTTGAAGGATTAATTTACGCTGGAGGGCGGATGCGGATCCAAGATGGAATATGGGAGAGTGTTGATGTTACAATAGAGGGAGGAATAATCGCGCAGGATATTGATATACTCGTATCTTGGGAGCCAATTACAGTTATTCATAATCAAGTATATATAAACGAAGCGCTCGGCACTCCCCTATTCTCGCAAGTATTATTTATTAATCATTGGGAAGAAGAATATTAATGCCTATTTTAACTAACAAATTTGACGCGTTTGGCCTTGATATAGGAGACAGGTCCATAAAAGCAGCTCATATTACAAAAAACAGCGCTAACTTTTGTTTAAAATCTTTTGGCGCGACTATTGTTCCTGCAGATGTATTGAATAAAGGCGTAATTTCTAATACAAAAGAGCTTAGCAATATTATAAACAACCTTCTTAAATCATGCCTGCCTAAGCCAATTCAGACTAAATATGTGCACGCGTGTCTTCCTGAAACACATACATTCATTAAAATGCTCACAATTAAAAAAATAGACGAAAAAGAGATTGCAGCGCATATCAGAGATATTCTTCCAAATCATATTCCTTTAGCAACAGATGAAAGTTATATTGATTGGCAGATTATTGAATCAGGCACCCCCCCTCAATCCCCCCCTTACCAAGGGGGGGAAGCAGAGGGGGTATTAAATGTGCTTGTTGGCGCAGTTCCCAAAGCAATAGCTGACGGATATACTGAGATGCTTCTTAACGCCAATTTAATACCTGTTTCTTTGCAAATAGAAGCAGAAGCCATTTTAAGAGCGCTAAAGCCCGAAAATAACGGCAAAACAGATACAGAGTGTTTCGCTATTGTTGATATTGGAGCCACGCGCTCAAGCTTTATACTTGTAGATAAAGGAACTATTCAATTTGCCGTAAGCTTGCCTACAGCAGGAGCAGAGATTACGCAAATTATCGCGCAAAAATTAAACATAAGCATACAAGAGGCGGAAAAAGCAAAAAAAATGTTTGGCTTGGACAAAAAAAAATGCGATGGATCTGTTGCTTCAATTCTTGACCAGGAAATTTCTGAACTTGCGCAGAACATACAAAAAAACAGCAACTTTTATATTGAGCACTTCAAAGACGCTAAGCCAATATCATATATTATTTTATGCGGAGGAGGAGCTAATCTTATTAATCTTAAAGAATCATTAAAACAAAAACTTCCAAATTTAACCATACAATTCGGATATCCTATTATTAACTTTGAGAAAACAACAGAAGAAATGCAGGATTACTCATTATCATTTACAACAGCAATTGGCCTTGGCTTAACTAATGTATGATATTAGTAAATATAATCTCAATCGTTCGACAATAGAAATGCAAGCATTTCCATTGTTCTCACTCATATCGATTATGAAAAAATTCCTTAATTTAATTCCTTTCGCGCAAAAAGAACAGCTCAAGCGCGAGCGCATGTTTTTGCTTGTGTATGGAATTACAGGAATTCTGGTTATTGTTATTGCTTTTAACGCGATTATGCTCACAATCACGAGATTTATCCTGATTGACCACTTTAAAAAACTAAGAGATGATTCCTCGCTTGTAAACACAGAACTTTTAAAATTGCAGGGTAATATTGGCAAAACTAATGAAAAAATAGAAAACGCGGAAAAAATGCAAACAAAGTTTGTTAAATATTCTGATCTGCTTCCAGATTTTACAAAATTAATTCCAGAAGGCATTGTTGTGAATTTTATGCATATTGATTCAGAAAACAGCAATTTCCGAATAAATGGAGTTGCCCAGGACAGGAATACTCTTGTTGCTTTCAAAGATTCGCTTGAAAGCGCGAGTTTTATATTAAATCTAGAGTCCCCTTTATCTAATTTCTTAGAAAAAAAAGATATTGTATTCAGATTTTCCGGAAAACTTATGAAAGGAATTTACCATGACTAAATTTCTTAAAAATAAATTTATGGTTTCCGTGGTCGCGTTTTTCCTGCTGCTTGCGGCTTTGGTTGTGCTTATTATTATTCCCGCGATAAAAGAAATTAGAATTATTAATCAGCAAGTTTATGAAGAGCGCCTTAGATTGGAAAAACTTTATGCCAAAGGCCAATTAAAAAATAAAGTGCAAAAAAATTACAATAATATTAAAGACGATATCGCGTTTTTAGACGACATAATAATGAAAGAAGGCCAAGAGCTTGAATACATTACAGCAATTGAAGATATCGCGAATAGAGCTGGGGTTGATATTGACATAAGCATAGGGGAAATAAAAAGAACTCCGCAGCAAAAATTCTCTGAACTTGAATTCACGCTCACTTTAACCGGCAAATGGGAAAATATTCTATTATGGATTGATCAAGTTGAAGCTATGCCTGTTTATACAAACATAAAAGAAATGACAATTGCCGCGCGCGAAAGCGCGGACGCAAAAGAAGCGCGCCAAGCAACAGCGACAATTAGAGTAAATACATTTTGGCTTATGCCCAGCTCATAATATGCCAGTAGATATAATCTCAATCGCTCGGCAATGGAAATGTAAGCATTTCCATTGCTCTCACTCATATCAATTATGAAATATATAAAACTGCTAAAAAATCTTGTGTTCAAAAATTCTGATCCTCTGATATGCGCCAGAATTTTTATGATTGGATTTATTTTGATAAGCTTATCGCTTCTTACAATTTTCTTGTATAAAGACTTTTACCAAACAATGATTCACGCGCGGCAAGTAACTCTATTAAAACAGGAAGTCAGCACAGAAAATATTGATATTGAAAAATTCAATAAAGTGTTAAAAAAACATAATTATAAAATAACCTCAATAATTGAGGATGTTATTTTTGATCCATTCAGCACGCAAGAAATAAAACAACAAAATGAAAATGCGCAAGACTGAATTTAATAAATTTACTTGGCATAACTTGACTGACAATAGCGAAGAAGAAATCCGGTATTTGCGGGATAATTTTGAATTTGAGCAAGGCCATATGCAGGATTGCGCTAATCCTCCTTTGCGGCCTAAGATTGACTTTTCCGAAAAATATATTTTTATAGTCCTTCTGTTCCCTGTTTATAACCGTAAAACAGGCGTTGTTTCAATTTCAGAAATTGATATTTTTACGAACAAAGATTTTATCATAACTCTGCATAAAAATGAAGTTAATGTTATGCTTGATTTGGCGCAAAAAATGGAAAATGAACCAAGAGAGCGCGAGAAATACCAAAATAAAGATGCTATTGAATTCTTGCTTGATATTCTAGAAAATCTTGATTTGTCGCTGTATCCTATACTTAACCATGTATCTTGGGACATTGATGCTATTGATAATCAACTTTTTACCAGCAGAGAACGTCAACTCATCAATAAAATTCTTGCTATTAAGCGGAATATAGTCGCTATCTGCAAAACAATGCGAGCGCAAAAAAATGTTCTTTCTGAACTGCGATTGCAGTCAAAAGATTATTTTGGATCTAGATCTATTGGAAAAGCGCAGGAAATCCAGTTTAGCCGAATCATCAACCTAAGTTCAGACCTTTGGACTCATTTGGAAAATCATAAAGCAACAATTGACGCTATTCATCAAACCAATGAATCTTTAATTTCATTCAGATTGAACGATATAATGAAAACTTTGACTATTTTTTCTGTAATTGTGTTCCCTCTTACTTTATTGGCTGCTATTTTTGGAATGAATACTTTAGGAGGAATGCCTTTTATGGGCACAGGAGGTTTTTGGAAAATTATTGGAATGATGATTATTGGAGTGATGTTTATGTTTTACTTGTTTAAAAGCCATAAGTGGATTTAATATTTTTACTCTCCTCACAACAAGAGGTAGTCAACTGCCCGGTACAATCATAGTATCGGACAGGTTTTTATGGCACTTTTGACTTTTTTTGTCAAAAATGCTATCTTTTATTTATCCAAAATCAACACAGATCTTAAACAATTTATTTACTTTTTCCTCCAAACAAAGGAAGGCAACCAATGCCTATGCGTGATCTGATTGGAGAGGCAGGAAGAAACGCGGGTCGTATCTCTGCTGCAGTTATTCAGAGAACTGCGCAAACAGCGAATAGGATATATCAGCAGAGAAAATCGCAAATTATCGATTTATTGAAAATATCTGTGGTTTTAATGGGTATATCTATTATTGCTACTATAGCAGGCATCTGTTTCTCTTCGCGTACAATGTATGCTGTCGCGGTTTTTACCGCCATGCTTGCCGTATTTCCATATGCCCTCTTGCATCATGTGCTTGCTGAAATCTTTGGAAATCCCAAAGACAAGGATTATGTGCAAGGTAAATTCCATTACTTAACTGATGTACCAACAACACTAATAGCAGTAGTGACATCACCTCCGCTTGTCTGGGGAATTATTGCTTATTTGCTTATGCTCTTGAATCCAGAGCGCGCAAAAGAGCAATTAGTGATAATCTTCCTTGGATCAATGTTGCTGATGCTGTTTTCTTGGCGATATGGATGGCGCTCGGAATTTTTCCGGACTGTGATCTGGAGTTCACTCGTCATTTCGCTGACAACAGCAACATTATGGCTGGTAGTTGCTAATGTTGCTCCACTCCACTGGGCAGAGCTTGAACGCTGGTGCGCTAATCAGCTTCACGCAGCACAAGCGCAATATATTGCCGAAGGAACCTCTGCTTATGGAAATGAGTGGAATAAACCGAACTTCAACAGCCCTTTTCTTGTCAGAGTTCCTTTGCGAGTGTATGCGTCTGGACTGCGCTTTCGTGAAGACATGCAGTATTATGAGCAGGTCTTTGTGCCGCCAAAAGGTTCGCGGGAGCTGAGACGTTCTGTTTCAAAAGTTATCTGGGTGCCTGCGAACTCTCTGCTTGATAAAGCGCCAGAACAGCCAGAAACAACAAGAACGAGGAATTCGCGTATTAACACACTGAGCGAAAATCTGGATCAACTGAGTGTGGTGCATCGAAATGATCGAAGTACTCAAACTGTGATCATTCCTAGGGCAAACTCATCCGGTCTTGCGATCGCAGTCGATCTAACACAAACCAACACCAACGATCTCGCCCATGTGCCTGCCGAGTATCGTGAAAAAGTGATGGCCGCGCGGCGAGCCATCGCCAAGAACTACAAGAGAGCTGCTCAAGAGTTCAAAAGGCAGTTCCCTGACACGACCATCAAGAATACCGACGACATTCTAGAGCAGTATTCAACTGGCGCCATCAGCCGCGAGCAGATCGCCCAAGAGGCCACGATTGTACTCGCGAATCTGCAGTAGTTCTTTCCAAACACAAGACCCTGTCTCATCATATTGATGACGCGGGGTCTATTTTTTTATTCTTTTATCTTATTTTTATTTCAAAAATTCCTTAATTAGTCTTATTTTTCTCTAATATTAGCCAAAATCTTAATATTTTCTATATATTAAGATTGACAAATATTTCTAGGTATGCTATAATGGCAAACTACGAAAACAAAAATTGCAGAAGTTCACAACAAAAGGCATGTCATGCCTAAACCCATGGAGGTCGAAAAATGACTGCTTTCCTGAATTGGTTCAAGAGTGTGGGAAACATGATGGCGACCGTCGCCATTATCGCCGTGGTCGTACTGGGCGCGGTCAGTTACTTGACCGCAAACGATGTTTCCGAAAAGGTTTCCGAAAACGCTGGAAACATCAACGATGTGGCGAACGCGGTCCTGGCTGTCAACAGCCGAGTTGACAGCACCAACACCGCACTTGCAGGGCTGATTGAGAACATGGCCCTGAAGACAGAGGTGGAAGTGCTCGCCAGCCGCGTCA
>JAHJSI010000029.1 GCA_018830465.1 Patescibacteria group bacterium
GTTTCTGGCTTATCAGACCATACGCTTGGAATAACTGCGGCTATAGCGTCTGTAGCGCTTGGAGCGTCAATTATAGAAAAACATGTGACTCTGAGCCGTTCTGATGGAGGCCCTGATTCTAAATTTTCTCTAGAGCCAAAAGAATTAAAAGAAATGGTGTCCTCAATTCGTGAAGCAGAAAAAGCTATTGGCAAACCATTTTATAGAGTCAGTAAATCCGAAGAAGAGAATGATAAATTTAAAAGATCATTGTTCTCTGTTAAAGATATTAAGAAAGGCCATAAATTTACAAAGGACAATATACGTTCAATTCGCCCTGGATATGGTCTTGCGCCAAAATATTATAATGATATTATTGGAAAGTCCTCGAGTGCGGATATTAAGAAGCACACTCCTCTTAATTGGAAATTGATAAGTAAGTGATTATGCAATTTATGAATGATATTATTGAGAATTTTTTTATCAGAACAATTAAGCAAGATGATTCTCAGAGAATATGGGAAATCAGAAATCATCCTATGGTTCGAGAAAATTCTAATAGCTCAGAAATAATTGATTTTGAAAAACATGATGCATGGTTTCAAAAAAAATATTTTAGCGGTAGTGATAATCATTGCTATATTTTAGAGAAAAAAGCAGGATATATTATAGGATATTGCCGTTATGATTATAATAGTCAATATAAGGCATATCTTATTTCAATTGCATTGGATCCCGAATACCACGGGAAGGGTTTTGGTAAATATCTCTTGAGTGAATCATTGAAGCAGTTTAACAAGGGCGATATAGTGGCTGAAATCAAAAAAGAGAACATGCCATCTGTTAAGCTGTTTCAAAAAAATGATTTTAATATATATGACGAGGATGATATTAATTATTACTTGAAATTCAAACAAAATTAGATTTGTTGATCAAGAAATTTTATAATACTCTCTATACCACTCAATAAACTTTTTTATTCCTTCTTCAAGAGAGGTCTTTGGTTCAAACTGAAGATCTTTTTTTGCTTTTTCTATATCAGCGAAGTTTTCAAGAAATTCTCCAGCAGGCGCAGGAACTAGATTTTTTTGCGCTTTTTTTCCAAGATTTTTTTCAATCAACTCAACAAAGTATCCAAGCTCTTCGCTTTTGTGGTTTCCTATATTATAAACTTCATATTCTTTAGGATTATCAATCGCGCTAAGAGTTCCAGCAACAACATCATCTATATAAGTAAAATCACGCTTCATTTTTCCGTAATTATTTAAGTCAATTGGCTCTTCTTTTATAATTTTATCAGCAAATTTGAAGTATGCCATATCAGGCCTGCCCCAAGGACCATAAACTGTGAAATAACGAAGCATTGTCATTTTAATGCCGTATAGGTGATGATATGTATAAGCAAGAAGCTCTGTTGAGCGCTTAGTCATTCCATAAGGATTAATTGGCTTGTTTACATCTTGTTTTTCGCTCCAAGGCACTGGATTATTGCCATATACAGATGAGCTTGATGCGAAAATTATATCTTTTACATCATATTTGCGCGCTGCTTCAAAAATGTTTACTGTTCCTTCAATATTGCTTTGTACGTATTCCCCAGGATGCTCAATAGAATATCTAGTACCAGCTTGCGCGGCAAGATGGCAAATAATATCAATTTGTTCATGCTGAAAAATCTGTTCAATAATATTTTTTTCTTTAATATCAGCTCTATATAGTTTGTAATTTTCGTGTTTTTCTAGAATAGCATTCCTATCATTTTTGAGCTTGGTATCATAATAATCATTAAAATTATCAACACCAATAACAATATCGCCTCTATCCAATAGAGCTTTTGAAACATGGAAACCGATGAATCCTGCACTGCCGGTAACTAATATTGTCTTAGGCATATTATTTAAAATAATTAATAGTATTACGCAAACCTGTTTCTAAATCAATTTTAGGTGACCAATTGATTTTTTTCTGCGCAAGAGAGATATCTGGCTTTCTACGATGCGGATCATCAGTTGGCAAAGGGAGGTAGGTGAGTTTTGATGAAGAGTTTGTAAGGCGAATAATTGTTTCAGCCAAA
>JAHJSI010000030.1 GCA_018830465.1 Patescibacteria group bacterium
AAATTTTATATAACAACCCCAATTTATTATGTAAACGCAAAACCGCATATAGGACATGCGTATACTACGCTGGCTGCGGATGTTATTTCGCGCTACCAAAAATTACAAGGAAGTGATGCGTTTTTTTTAACAGGAACAGACGAGCATGGAGCAAAAGTAGCCCAAGCAGCTGAAGATGCAGGAAAAGATCCGCAAGAATTTGCTGATGAAGTTGCGGATGAATTTAAAGCAGCTTGGAAGAATTTGGGAATAGAATATTCAGATTTTATACGCACAACAGAGAAAAGGCACAAAGAAAAAGTGCAGAAATTTTTAGAGGATTTGAAAGAGAAAGCCGTTTTATATGAAGGCGAATACAAAGGATTGTATTGCACAGGATGTGAAAATTTTATTACTGAAAAAGAGCTAGAAGGCGGAAAATGCCCAAATCACAAAAAAGAGCCTGAAGAAGTTATAGAAAAAAATTGGTTTTTTAAATTATCTGATTATACAAAAAAGATAAAACAGCTTATAGAGTCAGATGATTTTAAGATTCATCCAGAGTTTGCCAAAAAAGAAACACTTGGTCTTTTAGGGCAGGATTTGGATGATTTTTCAATTTCTCGCGAAAAAGTTGATTGGGGCGTGAAATTGCCTTGGGATGAATCTCAGACAATATATGTATGGGTTGACGCGCTTCTGAATTATCTGACTGCGCGCGATTATCCTGATTTAGACGATAAGTGGCCGGCGGATTTGCAATTAATTGGAAAAGATATTCTTAAATTCCACGCGATTTATTGGCCTGCGATGCTGTTGGCCGCGGGCTTAGATGTTCCTAAACAATTATTTGTGCACGGGTATTTCACGATTGACGGGCAGAAAATGTCCAAGTCCTTGAAGAATGTAATTGATCCAAATGATTTGGTTGAAAAATACGGCGTTGATGGAGCTAGATATTTATTATTATCTCAATTTCCATTTGGACAGGACGGGGATGTAAAAGCAGAAAAATTTGATGAACAATATAATTCTGATCTAGCAAATGGAATTGGAAATTTAGTTAGCCGTATATCAAATTTGATTGAAAAGAATTTTGATGGAAAGTTTTCGGCCAAAGGCCGACCAACCTCTGGCTGGGATGGAAACCAGAAAGATTTTGATAAATTATTTTTTGAAAATAAACTTTTTGAAGCATTAAAATATATTATTTCAGGATTTTCAGAGCTTGATAAAAAGATAGACGAGCAAGAACTTTGGAATTTAGTCAAAACAGACAAAGAAAAAGCAGGCAGGATTTTATCGGATATTGCTAATGAAATTATCTCTCTTGCTCGAAAATTAGAGCCATTTTTGCCAGAAACAGCTCAAAAAATTATCAAGCAGTTTGAGTCCAAAAGGATCGAAAAACAAGAACCATTATTTCCACGAAAGTGAAAAATTTGATATAATATATTCATGCTTATAATTGATTATATTTTACTTATCATTCTTGGGTATGCCACGATTTGGGGATTTCGCAAGGGCCTTATACGCGCTGTTGGCGGAATGCTTGGAATGATTGGGGCAGTTGTGCTTGCTAGTCGGTTTTTTCAGCCAGTAGCGGAGAAATTTGGTCCAATTATTGGGTTTGAAAATAGCATGAATTTGGCTCGCATGGTAAGTTTTGTCGTGCTTTTGATTGGCATAAATTATCTTGTGTCAATTCTTGTTGCTTTGGTTGAAAAAGCGTATTCATCAATTGCTGTTCTGCCTTTTATGAAGATAGGGAACCGTCTTTTGGGAGCAGCTTTGGGATTAATTCAGTCTTCAGTTATGGTTGGGCTTGTTCTGTATTTTGCCGCGCGCTTTCCGTTTGGATCCATTGTTGAAAGTTTTTTTGAAGGATCAAAGGTAGCTCCAATTGTTTTAGGAATTTCCGGCATAATTCAACCTTTGCTTCCTGATGCAATTAAGCAAATAGAATCATTAATATAATGTTAATAGATACACACTGCCATTTGTCATTTAAAGCTTATAATAGAGATTGGAAAGACGTGGTTAAGCGAGCGCGTGATGCAGGAGTTCAGATGATAACAGTCGGAGCTGCGCGAGATACAAGCGAAAAAGCAGTCACCATCGCTAAGGAGGCAGATGGTGTTTTTGCGTCCATAGGATGCCATCCAACTCACGCGCAAGATGAGGAGTTTGATTTTGACTGGTATATGAGTCAAGCTGATAATCCAAAAGTTGTTGCAATAGGAGAGTGCGGGGTTGATTATTTTCATATAGACCCCGAGTCATCCGACGGGGCAAGTGAGACGCGTCGCGAAGAAATTTTAAAAGCGCAAGAAGAATTATTTTTCAAGCATTTAAAGATCGCAAAAGAGAAAGATTTACCTGTGATTTTGCATACTCGCGATTCAAATCATGGGCCATCTGGCGTAGCATATGAGCATTTATATGGCCTTGTAAAAGATTTTGGATATACGCGGTGCGTTGTTCATTGTTTTGGGGGTTCATGGAAATGGGCTGAGAAATTTTTGGATTTAGGGTTAATGATTTCATTTACAGGAATCGTGTCTTTTAAAAATGCTTCGCCAGAACTGCGCGATGTCGTGCGCAATACGCCAAAAGACAAATTTATGATTGAAACAGATGCGCCGTATTTAGCGCCAGAACCTTATCGCGGAAAACAGAATGAGCCAGCATATGTTGAATATGTGGCAAAAGCCATTGCGCAAATACGCGGCGTGTCGTATGATGATATAGCTTCTGAAACAACTAAAAACGCAAAAAAGTTTTTTAATATATGAACACAACAGTTTTTGTCATTATAATTTTTGTTTTAATTATTCTATTTACAGTAGTTGTTTTTCTTTTGCTTAAAAAACTTACTGAACAAAAAAAGCCAGATGATAATCAGGCTTTGCAGTTTCTGCAGAACCAATTAAATGAAATGTCTCGTACTTTGGATAACAAATTATCAGAATCAACAAAAATGATGCAAGTCCAGTTCGGGCAGTCGTCAAAAGTAATACAAGGTATTACAGGACAGAGCCATCAGATTTTAAAAGATGTCACAGAGCGATTAACAAAATTAGACGAAACAAACAAGCAAGTCGCAGGAGTAGGCGATCAAATCCGCTCGCTTGAGAATATACTTAAAAATCCAAAACAGCGCGGAGTGCTTGGCGAATATTATCTTGAGAACGTGCTTAAAAATGTTCTTCCGCCTGGATCATATCAAATGCAGTATAAAATCGGCAAAGATGATGAAGACAAAGATTTA
>JAHJSI010000031.1 GCA_018830465.1 Patescibacteria group bacterium
AACTCTCCTTTAATTTCATCGTATGGCAGCTCATTTAATATTTCTTCAGCAGTGCCTCTATAAATTGTTTCAAATTTCTTTGTTATTTCGCGCGCAAGAACCATTTGCCTAATAGGGCATACAGTAGAAACACGCTCTAGCGCATTTTTCACGCGATGCACTGACTCATAAAATACTACCACTTTCTCCTGTTTTGGCAAATTTTTAAACCATGTTTCTCTGCCTTTTTTATGGGGAGGCCAACCTAAAAATATAAAAGAATCAGCCCAAAATCCGCTTATTGACAAGGCGCTCATTAAAGCAGATGCCCCTGGAATCGGCACAATCTGCACATTTGGCAATTTTTGAACAACTGCTTCAACTAATTTGCCTCCTGGATCAGAAATCCCAGGAGTTCCCGCGTCTGATACCAAAGCAAGAGATTTTTCTTCTCTCAGCATCTCAACAATCTTATCTACTTTATTTAAAGACGAATGCTGGTGATAAGACAGAGTTTCTGCACCAATATCAAAATGCGCCAGCAGATTCTTTGTATGGCGCGTATCCTCGCAAAGCACAACATCAACTTTTTTCAACGTATCACAGGCCCTTTGCGAAAAATCATTCAAGTTGCCGATTGGAGTGGCAACAATATATAAAATTCCATCTGGCATATATAACTGCTACTTTTCGCCCCGAACTTCTTCCGCCACAAGGCCAAGCCAATCACCCGCAATTGTCATAACAGCAACTGTGACAGGAATCGACAGCAAAGCCCCTAGAACTCCAGCAATCTTCGCGCCAAGAAGAATTACAACAATCACAATAATTGGATTTAACCCAACTGTTTTTTGCATTACTTTTGGAACTATTATATTTCCTTCTAATTGTTGAATAACTAAATACAAAATAATAACAAGCAATGCTTTTGTGGGAGATTCCAAAAATGCCAAAAATACAGCAGGCACAGCTCCAATCAAAGGACCTATAAATGGAATCACTTCAGTAATGCCAGCGATCAAAGCCAGAACAAGAGCATATTCCACCCTAAGTATGGTTAGCCCTATCCATGTGACCAAAAAAATAATAAAAGAAAGAAGAATCTGCCCGCGAAGCCAAAGCCCGAGCTTATCCTGGATTCTTACAAATGTCTGCATTGTATATTTCTGATACTTTATGGGAGTTACGGCCTGAATAAAACTTTTTAATCCGTCTTTTTTGACTGAAAAATAAAACGTAAGAACCAAAACCAAAAAGAATGTCGCTAATCCGCCGAATATTCCTGAAACAGTATTTACAACGCTTCCCGTATAGCTTGATAATGTTTGTCCAACTGTCTGAAGGTTCTGCTGAAACGCGCTTGTCATGTCTGATTTCATGCTTAAGTCTCCAAACAACTGCAAGAATCGTTCGTAATATAATGGGAATGTTGCTGTTAATTGATCAATCTCGTTTGTTATTGGAGGAATCAAAAGAACCACAACCATGCTTAAAATAAATATGGCGACAACATAAATAAGCAATATGCCGACAGCTCGCGGAATTTTCTTTCTCTCAAACCAGTTAATTGAAGGGCCTAAGGTTGCCGCGAAAATCAAAGACACAAAAAGAAGCACAATAATATCCCATACCATGTAAATAAACGCCAAAATAGCGAGCACTGCAAGTACTTTTATGATGCTCATTGATGACAAATGCACTGTTACGCTGTCTTTTGGGTCTGTTAGAGGATTTGACATATGTATATTATACTAAAAATCGAGATTCTTATCAAACTTGTGGATATCTTTGAAAGGGCTTAATGTTGTTAAGTGCGCTTTTTTCTTGTTTAATATATCGCATGCCACTCGCCTAACGTCTGATGCTTTAACTTTGTCAATTTTCGCGAAAACTTGCTCTGGTGTTAATATTTTTTTGCGATTCATTGCTTGTCCCGCGTAAAATGACGCGATTTCCAAAGAATCTTCTTGGGATAAAGCCATTTTTCCTTTAATAAATTGCTTTGCTTTTAATAGCTCCTCTTTAGCCACAGGGTTTTCTTTAATATCGCGCAATTCTTTGCTTACTGCGTCAAGCGCTTTATCCACGTTTTTCAAATCAAGTCCTGCGTGGATATAAAACGCGCCTGTGTCTTCAAACATTTCAGCTCCGCTTGTGATAAAATAGCATAATCCAAGACGTTCTCGCACTTGGATAAATAATCTAGAGCTCATGTTCCCGCCAAGAATTATATTCAACACGCCAAGCGCGTATCTGTCTTTATGATCTGATGAGATTGATGGGAATCCAAGCATTAGATGCGCTTGGTTGGTTTTTTTGTGATGCGCGCAAAATTTTGCTTTACTAGACAATACGCGCGCTGGCCTGATTGCGTTGCGTTTTGATTTTTTAATTATTCCAAATTTTTCCTCTAACACGCTAAGCGCGCTTTTTTCATTAAAATTCCCTGAAATAGCAATCAACAAATTTCCTGCTTTATAATGCTTCTGCCAATATGACACAATATCCGCGCGCTTGATTGATTTGATATTTTGAGGCGTTCCAATTACATGCTGGCCTAAAGACGTATTTTCGCCGAACAAATCTTCTTCAAAAAAATCTCCGATTTTTGACATTGGATTATCTTCATACATATTTATTTCTTCAAGAATTATTCCGCGCTCCCGCTCAATTTCCTCTTGAACAAAAGTTGATTCTATAAGCATATCAGAGAGCAAGTCGCACGCTAAATCCAAATTTTCTTTTCCTGCTTTTATGTAATATCCTGTTGCTTCTTTTGAGGTAAATGCGTTATAATCCGCGCCAATTGAATCAAGTTCTTGGGATATGTCTAATGTGCTCGGACGCTTTTTTGTGCCTTTGAACATTAAGTGTTCCACAAAATGCGATATCCCATTGTTGGATGAATTCTCATATCGCGAGCCAACGCGCATTAAAACCAAAACAGAAACAGCGCGCGTCTGCGCGCGAGGGGCTAAAATCACTTTTATTCCGTTTTTTAGCTTAATTTGTTTGAACATATATAGATGTGGATAAATATTGACTTTTATCCCTTAAATATGCCTCCAGTTCTGCGATGCTGATGCGTTCCTGCTTCATAGAATCCCTGTCCCGGACTGTGACTGTGTCATCATCCAAAGAATCAAAATCAATTGTAATGCAAAATGGAGTTCCGATTTGGTCTTGGGAATAATATCTTTTGCCGATGTTGCCCCTGTCATCCCATGCAATTACGAACTTTTCACGAAGGTCTTTGTAAATTTTTTGAGCTAATTCAACTAATTCTGGCTTATTGCGCATTAAAGGAAACACTGCCGCTTTATAAGGCGCGATTTCTGGTTTTAATTTTAGAACAACGCGATCGTCTTCTTCATGATACGCGCTGCATAACACTGCAAGAACTGTCCTATCCACGCCTAAAGACGGCTCTATTACATGGGGCCAAAATTCTTCGCCTGATTCTTGGTCGCGATATTTTGTATTTTCACCTGAATTCTTTTCATGATTTTTCAAATCAAAATCAGTTCTATACGCAAGACCATATAATTCGTCTCTTCCAAAAGGAAAATCAAATTCAAAATCAATTGTTTTTTTAGAATAATGCGCTAGCTCATCTTTTGGCACGTCTAATTCATGAATTTTCTTTTTATCAATTCCAACTGACTGTATCCATTCGTGCATTTCTTTGGCCCATTTGTCAAAATGCTTTTCCCAATCTTCTTCTTTTATAAAATATTCAATTTCCATTTGCTCGAATTCACGAGTGCGGAAAATAAAGTTTCCTGGAGTAATTTCATTTCTAAATGCTTTTCCCATCTGCGCGATTCCAAATGGCAATGTTTGGCGGGATGTCTGAAGCACATTCTTGAAATCAACAAAAATCGCTTGCGCTGTTTCTGGCCGCAAGTACACTTGATTTTCTCCATCATCCACTGGCCCAAGATATGTCCTGAACATCATGTTAAACTGCTTTGATTCTGTAATCTCGCCCCCGCAATTAAGGCACTTGTTCTTTTCAAGATGATCAGCGCGGAACCGCTCATGGCATTTTTTGCACTCAACAAGAGGATCATTGAATTCTGATATATGGCCTGACGCTTCCCACACTTTTGGATTCATAATTAAAGCAGCATCAATGCCAACAATATCATCGCGGCTGCTCACAAAGCGCTGCCACCACAAATTTTTGATGTTGTTCTTTAATTCAACGCCCAAAGGGCCATAATCCCATGAGTTTTGAAGGCCCCCGTAAATTTCACTGCCTGGATAGATGAATCCGCGCTGTTTGCAAAGTGAAATTATTTTTTCCATTTGTTTATTTTGTTCCTGCATACTAAGCTTAATTTAGCACAAAATCTACTTGCTATCAACTATTATTACAGCTGACCTCTGCGAATCGCACTCCTGATACGCGCCATCAATTCAAGGTAAAATTCAACATTATTCAAAGTAGACAGGCGGATTGAGAGCGGTTCTTGCGTTCTAAATAAATGGTGCAAATACGCTTTTGTATATGTGCGAAGTTCAGGAAGTTTGGATGAAGAATTTATTGATGTGAAGTCTTTAGAGTATTTAGAATTAGTGATATTAAAAGCCGTAGAGCCATAAAGCCGTAGAGCTCCCTGTTTGAACATGTATATCCGTCCATGCCGCGCTTCCCGAGTTGGAATCACGCAATCAAACATATCAATTCCTCTTTTCACTGCTTCAATGATCTGCTCTGGATATCCCAAGCCCATTAAATAACGCGGCTTGTTCTCTGGTAAAGCTGGCACAGTATAGTCAAGAACTTTCATCATATCCTGGCATGGCTCGCCAACTGCTAATCCGCCGATTGCATACCCATCAAAATCTAAATTAACTAATTCTTTTGCTGACTTCAAACGCAAATCTTCATGAACAGAACCTTGCACAATCGCAAATAGCAGGGCATCTTTGTCGCGATGCTTGAGTGATTCATGAGCCCATTTTGTGGTAGTTGCAACAGCATCTTCAGCTTGTTTGCGCGTACACGGATACGCAGGACACACATCTAAAACCATTCTAATATCAGATCCAATAATCTTCTGAATTTCCAAGACCTTCTTTGGGGTTAATAAAAATTCCTTACCATCAATGTGCGAACGAAATTTAACCCCATGAGGCAGAATTTTGCGAATTTTTGCTAAAGAAAAAACCTGAAACCCGCCAGAATCAGTCAGCATAGGTCCATCCCAATCCATGAATTTATGAAGACCTTTGGCTTTTTTCAAAATCTCAAGACCTGGACGCAATAGCATATGATATGTATTTGACAACACTATCTGTGATTTCAATTTTCGCATCTCATCAGCAGTTATTGCCTTAACAGCGCCTTTGGTCGCAATGGGCATAAAAAACGGTGTTTTTATCGCACCGTGTTTTGTTTTCAGCACACCAATTCTGGCTTTTGATTTTTTAGACTTCTTGCTTATTTTAAACATATATAAATTGGCATACTACTACTCAATATCACCAACAGTAATATTACCGCCAAAAAACTCCATCATCTCATCTGCCTTTGCATCCACAACAATTAACTTAATATTATCAAGCAAAGCCGCGGAAGATGAAAGAGAAGACACAGGAATCACACCAATTTTAAACCTAACCTCAATCGGGAGTTCTAAAGCAGGAATTTTTGACGCGCGCCAGGTAATAACTTTATCATTAAAAGACAGCTCCCCAACAGAATAGCTTGATTCATTTTTCAATTCAACAACATTTGAAGCGTCAAAAGTCAGTTTTATATCTTTTAAGTCAGAAGTTGTCGGCCCAAATTTAAATGAAACTTCATAAATACTCTCCTGTCCTGATTGCGGAAAACGCGGACCTGATCCAACAGTTATGTGTTCTGGGCTTGTGTACCACGCTGATATGTCAAAATCTAAACCAGCTAAAATATTAATTTTTGATTCGGCGCTTTGAATTGATAATTCATTATCCCCTAATTGTGCTTTTACAGACGCTTGTACAGACAAAGTAGGAGATCCTTCAAATGCTTTTGGAGGCGTCTCTTTTGTATTAAAGCTGAATTTCAAATCTACTGAAGCGCCTGACCGTATTGAAGATAAAGCATCTGTTGTTGAAGCATCCCAAATAAATTTTGACGACTCAAAAAATCCATTACTCCCGATATTGAGCGAACTTGACTGCCAAAGCGCGTCATCAGGCGCATTAGCTGTTATTACAACATCCCGCATAACATATTCAGAAGTATTTTTAACCTTCAAAACATAATCAACTCTCTCTGCCCATTGCAATTTCTTTCCTTGAGCCGGAGAAGCAGATATATCAATAGATGCGTCAGCGCTTTGGATTGTGACTGCTTTTTCAGCGCTTACCAATATTTTTGACTCGCCTGCGCGCGAAAGTTGAGCTATAAAAATATTTTCTTCTCCAGCATCAGCGCTTAAATCGCCCGCAATATGTATTTTATACGCATCATTGTGCCTTGGCAGTTCAGCCAAAATCCATTCAAGTTCATCTGAATCATCTAATTCCGGCTGAGAGCTTGTTAAATTAAAAGAAGAAGGCGCGTCAATTTTCACAATAAGCTTGCTTACATCCCCAAATCCTAAAGAATCTCCTAAAATTAATATATCAAATCCTATTGATGAATTAAGCGAAGCAACAGAAGGCCCGTTTATCGCAATATCAATAGTCGGATCTCCAAGTTCAAACAGCTCTTCATGGTCAAGAACAAACGCGCTATTAAATCCTTTCGGCTTTAAAGTCAAAGAAAATGGCAAAGAAATTTCAGCGCTTGTCTGCCCCACGAACCTTACTTGAAAATTAAAATTCAAAATTTCTCCAATCCCAATCTCGCCGAGCTTCCATGTATTATTTGCTTCGCTTGTTGGATTTATTACTGATGAAATAAAATGCGCTCCTGACCAGTCAATAAATAATTCAAGGTCTTCTAACGCTACTTCTTCATTATTTATTATTTTTAAAGTATAATCTTCTACTTGCGCTGTTTTTGGATTTTTGCTCCCGATTAATTCAAAATAAACTCTTTCGCCAGTAAAGCTGTCTGGAGTTGAGCCGAATAAATATAATCCTCCTAAAATTACAGCAATTGACGCAAACAAGAAAATGGAAAATCCCCAAAGATATACGCGAAATCTGCTTTTATTCGGCTTGCGGTCGAATCTGCGGGGATTAAAGTTTCCTGTGCCGTAAATTTGCTTCATTGTCGCTCCAATATTACGTTTCATATGGTTACTGTTTCAAAAAAATCTAAGCTGTCAAGAGGCCTGTGATCCACAATACTTTGCCAAAATCGCTTTGCAATTGATTGCGATTCTTCAGACTTTAAATTAGACGTTTTTAATTGATTAAGTATTATTTTGTCTATTTCTATAGAAAGCATGTCTTTGTACTTGCAATTATCGCATAATATTCCTCCCCCTTCAAAACTGAAAGATCCTTCCTTTAATTCTGTTCTGCAGTTAATGCAGTTTTTCAACTCAGCCCGAAATCCTGATATGCCCAGCAATTGCCATAAAAATGTCGCGACTAAATATTTTTGACCATGCTTTTCATGCATTTTTTCCAATCCAACGAGCAAAGCGCGCATTAAGCCGTAAACTCGCTTATCAGATGATAATGGCTTAGTAATATGCTTTATCGCTTCAGAGCATACTGATGCTGATGCTAATTTTTCCACGCTTGATCTAACAATATAATGATTATTTAATGTCCTGCTTCCAGCAAG
This sequence comes from Patescibacteria group bacterium, assembly GCA_018830465.1. Lineage (GTDB taxonomy): Bacteria > Patescibacteriota > Patescibacteriia > UBA2169 > UBA2169 > CG1-02-41-12. Next base: position 7,718 of record JAHJSI010000031.1, read on the forward strand.
TATATCCCATCTTCTGCCATTTGCAAGCAATAATTCTGTTTCTATGAAAGACTCTAAATGCCCTGCTAATTTACTGGTGATTTTGCGCGTACCTCTTGCTCTTGCGTCCATCTTGCCGAATTCTTCAGAATAAAATGTAATAATCCGATCATGTTCTCTGTATGGATAACTAGAAAGGATAATAGCTTTAGTCTTATAAGTTGCCATATTATTTACATTGCCAGCCAGATGCTGGTCAGCCTTTGGCTGATTTTATATGTAGCCATAGAGCAGGTGTTGGGAATTTAGGAATTTGGGAATTTGAGTAAAGAAAATAAATATAATATGCTCCACCCAAATTCTCAAATTCCAATTTCAATATTAATATTCTCTCCATTGATGTCCACCTTTTCTCCATCAATATCTCCATCAACTAATTCAGACGCAATCACTGACTTCTTTAGCTCGTCTTCAAATTGATCAAACACTTTTTTCAATTCATCTGAATCTGTTTTGTATTTCAACACAACAACATCTCCAGGAGTTAATCCCTGTTTTTTTCGCATTGCGTTGATAGTGCGCACAAGTTCGCGCAGATTGCCTTCAATGCGCAATTCATCTGTGATTTTTGTATCAAGCTCAATTTTATTTTCTCCTTTAACAAATGCAACTTGCTTTACATTAAGCTCGTCTTTTATAAGAGAAGCATAATCATCAGATAATTCTTTATTAAAGACTTTGGCCATGCCTAATGGCTGACGAATTTTTATGCCTGCTTCAGCGCGAGCCGCTAATCCAAGCTCAACAATCTGAAGCACGTTCTGCATTTTTTCCAAAACATCTTTATCAACTTTCCCTGCTTTCGGTTTACCCGCCGAAGCCTTGGCGAAGGCGGGCCATTCTTGAAGATGCACTGATTCCTTATTTCCCAATTCCTGCCACAAATGCTCTGCTGTAAACGGAATAACTGGAGCCATGACAAGTGATAATCGCTCTAACACAAATCGCAATGTTGATAATGCAAAATTTTTATCATCCTGATCTTCGCCTTTGAATCTGTCGCGAGATCTACGAATATACCATGTTGAAAGCTCATTAATAAATTCCATAATCGGACGGGTAGCGCGATTCAAATCATATTTATCATACGCGTCAGTAACTTCTGAAATCAATTCATTTGTTTTTGAAATAATCCATTTATCTAAAATATTTTTGGATTTGTCGTCTGCACTCACTTCATCAGGCGCGTACATTTTATAAAACGCCAAAACATTATACAACGTCAAAATAACTTTTTTTACAACTTCATCAACGCCTTTCTCTGAAAAATTCAGATCTTCCGCTCTCATTACTGTTGAAGAAGCAAGATAATAACGCACAGCATCTGCGCCGTATTTCTCAATAATTTCCATTGGATCAGGATAATTATTCAAGCTTTTTGACATCTTTCTTCCGTCTTCTGCTAAAACAATTCCATTAACAATAACATTCTGGAACGCTGGCTTTTTCTTCAGCGCAGTTGCTAAAACGTGCATATAATAAAACCATGCCCGAGTCTGGTCTACGCCCTCGGCAATGAATTCTGCTGGAAAATTGTTCTTGAATTTTTTCTTATTTTCAAAAGGATAGTGCAGTTGAGCAAACGGCATTGACCCGCTCTCAAACCAACAATCTAAAACATCTGGAATGCGGCGCATTTCTCCTTCGCACTCTTTGCATTTGAATGCAACTTCATCAACAAAATGCTTATGAAGATCTTCAACTTTATAACCTGATAAATCTTCTAATTCTTTAATTGAGCCAATAACTTTTTTGTGGTCTTTGTTTTTTTCACAAACCCAGATTGGCATAACCGAACCCCAGAATCTTTGCCGAGAAATTGACCAGTCTCGAGCCCCGGAAAGCCATTGCCCAAATCTGCCTTCTTTGATATGTTCAGGCATCCAATTAATCTTTTTCGCGTTCTTGAGCAAGTCTTTTTTGATTTTTTCAACCTTCACGAACCATGAGCTTGCTGAATAATTCAGCAAAGGAGATTCGCATCTCCAGCAATGAGGATATGAGTGTTCAAACTTTTCTTTTGAAAATAGCAAATCTTTTTTCGCTAAATATTTTATAATCTCAACATCAGTTGCTGTTGAATCGTCTTTTGGCTTAACTTCTTTGCCTGCGAAGTCCGTGACTTCTGATTTGAACGTTCCATCCATATTTACATGCTGAACAAATGGCAGATTCTCTTTTTTAGATAAATTATAGTCATCCTCACCGAACGCTGGGGCAATATGCACAATTCCTGTTCCCTCTTCTGTATTCACAAAATCAGCAGAATATACTTTAAACGCGTTCTTGTGATTTTCCAAATTTTCATTGTCATAATATGGGAATAATGGTTTGTATTTTTTTCCAATCAAATCTCGCGCAGGCACATCTTCTTTTTGTTCGTATTCCTTATCTTTAAATATATCTTGCACATGATCTTTTGCTGCAATATATATTGCCTTATCACATACAATACGCGCATAATCAATATCTTCGCCAACAGCCAAAGCCATGTTCCCAGGCAATGTCCAAGGAGTTGTTGTCCATGCCAAAAGAAAAGTTCCTGGCTCATCTTCTAATTCAAATTTTGCAATCACGGATAAATCCTTCACATCCTTATAGCCCTGCGCGACTTCTGACTGGGCCAATGTTGTCTCGCAACGAGGACAAATATGCATTGAACGATATGCTTCATACAAAAGATCTTTATCATATAATTCTTTGAACACATGCCAGATTGACTCCATGTATTCAACGTCCATTGTAAGATATGCGCCTTTTCCGTATCCACTGTCCCCGCCCAAGTCGGGTCCGCCTTGGGCGGAAAAATCAACCCATCTTCCCATGCGCTCTATCACAGTCTGCCATTCATCCGCGTATTTTAGAACCTTAGACCTCGCGTCTTCGTTGAATTTATCAACCCCATACTCAATAATGTCTTTTTTGTGCTTGAATCCTTTTTCTTTTTCCACGATATTCTCAATTGGCAGTCCATGGCAATCCCAGCCCCATCTGCGCTCCACGCGAAAGCCGCGCATTGTAAAATAGCGCGGAACCATGTCTTTCATCAAAGACGCGACAATATGGCCATAATGCGGCGTTCCTGTGGCGAATGGCGGACCATCATAAAAAACATAATCCCCGTGAGGAGCATCCTTTTCTATGGATTTCTGGAATGTATTGTCTTTTTCCCAAAAATCAAGTATCTTTTTCTCTATTTCAGCTTGTTTCATGATATTACTATATCAAAAACAGACAGTTTTTTCAACCAAAGAACGGCTCGTTTTGAACCTTACCCCATAAAGCGGACACTATAATTTAACGATACTGCGTAATAATGTTAGTCATGGCAACTGCCTAAATATACCTTAATTCGTTCACGATTTTCATTTTCTTTGTCGCCTTTGTAATAAATTTTAATGAATTCAATCCTTTGTTCTTGTTCAAAATACGAATAAATGACTCTAAGCGACCGATCGCGAAGCGCGAGGCAGACCATGCGCGCTTTCACTATTGCAATCATTTCGGTTTTGTGCAGAATAACAAAATTTTCTTGTCAAGTGTTGTGTAAAGATTTTTTACATTTCGCGCATCCTAAAAACTGCTCTATTCTTGAACGAGATAGTTTGAAGGGATCTTTTGATTTAGAATCGTAGAGATTGCGTGTGCGGTGTGGGTTGTAGTAGTTAGACATATTTTTTCTTCATAAACTTTACAGGATCATTAAGAAATTGACCAAAAGCCATAAATCAAATTCAAAATTTTTATTTCTATCATTCATAAATTTATCTTTCCTCCCCCGTCTCAAGCACGCGCGCGACAGCGTGGCCGCATTTTTTACACTTGCCACGCAAAACAGTATCCCGGCTCGGTTCCAAAACAATATCATCTTCGTAGTCCACAATCGCGGTATTACCACACTCCGCGCAAAATACATTGCGCTCAACAAGCGCAAAATTTTTCACGCCTATTTTTTGGATTAATTCTTGTTTGGTTAATTTCTTTTTCATAACAAAAATATACTAAAACAGCAAAAGAAAAAACCACAACGGAATAGAAAGCCGTCCATTCTTATATGTAAGCTCTCGGTCGCGCGTTACCAGCACGCTCTCCGAAAGACCCCACTTATCACACAACCGGTCAAGAGACGGCAGAGACGGAATATTCTCCCGCCACTTTACTTCCACTGGCAGAATAGAATCAGCGTCTTTGATGATAAAATCAACCTCATACCGATTCCCCTCGCGATAATATCGGATGCCGTTTCCCGCGCGGCCCGCAATTTTCCGCCATAAAGCCGAAGCAACCAGATTTTCCGCATACACCCCCATTTCTTCCGGATTCTCGAAAACATCCTCGCGATTTTTTAAAACCGCAGCCCGGACCGCCGCATCCAACGGATAAAACTTAACCCGGCTTGAACGCCGCTGGCGCAAAATGTTTTTTGTTTTTGTCCGCTCAACCGGAAAAAGCAAAAACGTCTTTTTTAAATAACCAATATACTGTTCCAAAGTAAACGCTGAAATAGCCGTTTCTTCTGACAAACGCTTCAGAACCGTTTCCTCGCCTGCCCGGTCCAGCAAGCCGATATACAACGCCTCCAATGAAGAAACCTTTCTAATTTTGGCAATCTGCGGCAAATCCTCGCGAATAACCTTCTGCAAGTGCTGCTCTATTATATGCCGATGCTTGGAATATTCATCCTCCTGCTGCCACACCCGTGGGAATCCCCCCTCAAGCGCGTACCGGCGCAAATACTCGCGGAATTGTTGGCCGTGCCATACCGAAGCGTCAGTGAACGCAGGCGCTATCGCTTCATATAACAAAGCAAGCTTCCCTTGAGAAAAATATTCAACGCCTGCAGACTGGCATGTTGCAAGAATATCGCGCATTCGGCTGCTTAATTCCTTCGCTTTTCCTCCTTCATATTGCTCCCAATAAGAAACCGCTTCTTGGAACGAAAATGGATACAAAGTAAACTCATTCATTCTGCCAAGCAAGCTATCACCTTTAGTTGCCTGCATTCCAAATGACGCTGAACCGCTCACCATAAAAGCAATAGGAGCGTGTTGATCAAAATACGTTTTTACGGATTGGGCCCAAAGCGGCAAACGGTGTATCTCGTCAAAGAAAAAATACAATTCCGCGTTCGCATGCGCAATATCCTCACGCAGAATAGCATCAGCGTATGTTGTAATGACATCATGAAACAATGTCTTAGGATTATACCGCGCCTGCAAATATGAATCCTCAAACGATACAAAAAAGATATGCTTGGGCGATACCCCTTTCTCAAGCAAGTCTTTAATACATTGGTGCATGATGGTTGTTTTGCCCACCTGGCGCATCCCAACAATACTGACTCCCTGATTGCGGCGCATATATGAACTGCTAATCAAGCCATATAAATCGCGCTTAAAACCAGGAACGCCAAAATGTTTAATTCCTGCCGGACCTTCTTGCCACCAAGGATTCCACGCCTTTAATTGCCGCGCTAATTGTGTGTCCATAGCTTATATAAATATATTATAATATATTGTTAAAAATAGCAATAGTATACTTACACAAATGAAAAAGTGGCTAAATTTTTGCTAATATAAGCCACTATTTAAGTGCATTTTATATGAACTTATGAAAGCCCCAAAACCGGCTCACATTTAGCCCGTCGTATGACTGGGCCGAATGAGCCGTTTATGAGCCGTTTAATTTATTCATCATCCGCAACCCCAAGTTTTTCCTTAACCTGCGCAATCTTTTCCTGAACATCTTTGTTCCCAGGATTTAAGCGCAAAAGCTCTTCAAACTCATATAGAGAATCACTATACTGCTCAAGCCTAAAATACGTGATTCCAAGAGAATATCTTGCGTTTGAATGATTAGGCACTTCGCGCACTACTTGTATAAATTTTTCAGAGGCCTGGGAAAAGTTCGCGTCATTAAAATACAATCTTCCAACATGATACATTATTTCAGGGCTCTTCTCTTCCCAAGGCTCTAATTCAGCAATCGCGGCAGCAATGCCATCTTCCTGCTCAATAATAAAGCTTAACTCCAGCCGCGCGGGCAAATACGAAGGCTCAATCTTTAAAGCTCTTTCAAGATATGACCGAGCTTCTGATTTTAAAAACGCAACAGAAATTTCATCAGATACTAAGCTGCTGTCATATTCCTGATAAAACTGGCTTAGCGCGACAGGGATATAAAGATAAAAAGGCATTTGATCTAAAATGTTCAAATATGTTTTTCTAGCCAGCTGAACAGATCCTTCCGCGTATTTTTCCAAAGAAATATACGCGTCAGCCGTGGCCCACAAAGCAAAAGGATCATGAGCCATATTTATTACATAACTTAATCTTTGAGTTGAGCGCTCTAAAATATCGCGCTGAACATTAAGCGGGGTTTCAGCAGACAAAAGATTTAATTCAGCTTGCGCTGTGTTGGCAAGAAACATGTTGTCGCGCGGATTTGTCCGCGATGCTTTCTCCCACAAATCAAAGCTTTGTATTTCATCTTCCGCGCGCATGGCAGCGCGCGCGAAACTTTGAGAGCGCGCTGTTTGGATATAAAAATAAGAATACGAAATACAAGCAGTTAAAAACACAGCCAAAAAGACGATTGATGAAACATATAAATTGCCTGTTTTGCCGCAATTTATTTTTCTAAATGCTTTTTCCGCGCCAATTGACTGAAGACAAGTAAAAATCCCGGCGAGAAACGCCAATATCCACCAAATAATTAATGACCATGCCGCGAATAATACGCTTATGCAAACCATTATAAACGCGCAAAACACGATAACACCGAGATATGCTGACTCAGACATGCCAGTTGAGCCGCTATCTGGAAGCGCGCGCGTTTTATACGCCTGAATATTGTCTTTTAGAAATTTTATTCCGTGGATAAAAAATATTAAAACAAAAATTGTAAAAGCAAAAACTCCAAACAAACCATATTCAATATGGATCGCGCGAACGGCGGCGATAGGAATATGCCTGCTTAAAATAAAAGAATCGTCTTTTCTGGAATCAGATGCCTCTATATTCTCTTTGAAAATCTTTATAAAAGAATTAGACGGTCCAACGCCGAAAATTTTCTGTCTCGTGGAAATGCCAGAGTTTAAAATATTGTTTTGAGGAACAAAAAGTTCCTGAGTTTCATAAACAGCGCCAGTAAACATTTTTATAGGCAAAAAAAGAAGCAAAACAGACAATACCCATATTTGCAAAGGATAAGTAAAATTCTTCTGCCATAAATTTTTTGAATATATTATCTGGAAAATAAGCAGAGCTGAAATCCCGGCGATAGTGACAATCCATACATCTGTGCTATCCCACAAAAACAGCGCAAAAAGATGGGACGCGATAGCGAAAGACCATACAGCTTTAGCAATTCCTCTTTGTAGCATCGCGAATCCAGTTAATAAAAATACATTAACCGCGAAAACAACCAGCCAGGAATTGCTATAAACCCAAGAAAGAGAGCTTTTTTCATCAGATAAAAAATAAAAAACTATAACGTATAAAACAAGCAATGCGCTTCCAAGAAGATGCGCGACTAGCATCATTTTTGGAAATCCAGCATCAGCATCAATCTGCGCGCCTAGTTCTTCTTTGTCTGTCTCAATTCTTTTCAAAGATAAAGCTCTATGGTACGGAAAATTAACTAAAAACAGAATCCATAAAATTCCAAATATAATCAAAGGAGCGCTTACAGAAGCGTCAAAAGATCTTAGCCCAATGCTTCTAATCGCGTCATACCCAAAAATAGCGCAGAGAGCCGCGGATGCAAGCAAAAGCAAGAGCCCAGTGTTTACAGAAAAGCGAATATATAAAAACTGCCCGACAAAAATAATACTATACAAAAACCAAAGACTAAATATAATGCTAGAAGCCAAAACCAACAAAACAGACCTGTCCAGCCAAAAACTTTCAATTGAAAACGCGCCAGCGTCAAAACCAAAAATCCACACAGGCATTAAAAATACCGCGACAAGAGAAAGCATTCTTATTATCGCGTAAATATTCTTCGCAAAATATCTCTTAATATGCGACTGATTTTGCTCTTCATTTGGCTTGTAAATCCTTGTAAAAGGAGTGGACCCTTTTCGTATGTCTATTGCCATAACTCAAAAGTATCTTTCAAGAGTATCTTTCTGGCCCGCCAGCAATGCTGAGCATAGCTCTGCGGGCTGGTGTATTTTATTGTCCTGATTTGTAATTATCAATAGCCTGAACCACGTTTGAATCATCTTTCAAATCTTCTACAAATAACACATGGTCTCGATTGATGAACATGCTGTCAGTTGGGCCGTGCAATTCATTGCCTAGTTTAACTAAAGACAATTCGCCTTGTTGGTCTGTTGCTTGCTGCTGGCCTTCTTCTGTCTGCTGCAATGGGCGCGTTAC
>JAHJSI010000032.1 GCA_018830465.1 Patescibacteria group bacterium
TCATTTTGGTCTGTGGCGGCAACGGAAATAATATTATCTAAATCATAATCCGAAGGATAAAAAGGAGTACCTTCATTATTAATGCCATCATTACCAGCCGCAGCAATAAAAATTCCTCCAAAAGCTTTAAACCGTTCTATTGCTTCATATTGTGATGTTGAAAAAGAAGGCCCTCCAAAACTAGCATTTATTATTTTAACATTATTATTAATAGCAAAATCTATTGCTTTGACAACATCACCTGTTATCGCACCTGCATAATTTCCAACTTTCAACGCCACTATTTTTACATTCCAATTAACCCCAACTACACCAATTCCATTGTTTCCTTCGGCTCCTATAGTTCCCGCGACATGCGTTCCGTGTCCATTGTCATCTAGTGGATTATCATCATTGTTAGTATAATCCCATCCATGATTAGGACAAACGGTTGAAATATTATCTTCGTTTTTGCATCCTAAACTTCCATCCCACATATTATCTATCAAATCAGGGTGATTATATGCTATGCCAGAATCTAATACTCCCACTAAAATTGAATCTGATCCGGTAAATATATCCCAGGCTTCTGGCGCGTTAATATCTTTGTCATCTGCTCCGCTATCTCCATTTACAGTTTGACCTATATTATGCAAACCCCATAGTTCAGAAAAGCTTGTATCATTGGGCATAGAAGTCCAAGGGTGAATATAGTTCGGCTCTACATACTCAACATTTGGATCATTTTTTAATTCAGTTATTTTTTCTTCAACGGTTTTATTATCTTTAATTTTTAAAACTGATATATTATTTTTTCTCAAATCTTCTTTTTTTTCTAATGACTTAGAGCGAACAAAATTCAAAGCAGACGCTCTGCCTGCAAAAGTATCCAAATTAATCTTATCATTTTTATACTTCACTAAAATTTCGCCCTCTACATAATCTTTTTTCTTTGTTTCAGTTTGTTTAAATTTTTCTAATCCAATATTTTCTTTTGTAATTATTGATGAATCAGTAGAAAGACTTTTAATTTCTTTGGATGGAGAATCTATTTTATCAAAAGTGGTTCCATTATTATCTGATTTAGACCTAGCCCTAATCTGCTCAAAATCAACACCATTAAAACCGGACTTTTCATACGCTAAAACAGGCAAATTAAAATTGCTTAAAACAATACAAAAAATTAAACCAACCGATAGGGGAAAAATAACTTTTCTAAATTTTCTCATAATATAGTAATAGTAGGTTCTAATTTCTGACGCAACAATTCGTTAACTACTGCCTACTAAATTACTACTTTATTAAAAAAAGTCAATACCCTTTATACCACAAGCGCGAGCAAGAGCACCGCGATAAGGCCTAAACCAGAAGCAATATGCTTTGGATGCTGCTTGCGGATTTCAACAAATATCATTAAACCAAGCGCAATTACAGCGAAAATAAGCATAATCGTGAAATATACCGTACTTACCCTGCTGATAGCGTGAACAAATCCAGAATCCTGATTTTTTATGAAAAAATACTTGCTGACAATAGACGGCTCAGCTGGCTTAATATTCTCCCAAGGAATATCCTTTATTTCCTTTTGTCCGTCAAAACCAATAGCTATGACAGAAGGAAGCACAACTGGACTGAATATCTGCTCTTTTTCTTCCTTGAATATAATAGTTGAACCAGTCCACAAACCCTCTTCAAATGGATCTTCTTGGAGCTCTATGGTGTAATTTCCAAAACGCGCTTCTGCTTCCTGTGCTTTATTTATATAAACTTCAGCGCTTACAATAGTAGCGTATTTATCTTCTCTTTCTTCCACAATGAGCTTGCTCCTGATTTCGTCAATTACAATTGGCTCAAAAAAAATTTTCTCCTGCAAAACTACTCCACTTTCTTTTGCTTCTCCTTCTAATTTAGACGCAACACTGATTGAACTGGCAACTGGCTTCCTTTGCGCTCCAAAAAATTGCACAACCAAAGTCGTATCATAACTATTATACATCCCGTCAACAGCGCTCACTCCAATATCCTCATAATCAGAATCCACTAAATTATCATAATGCGTGGGGCTTCTCATCCATCCATTCATAACTCCGCGCGCGTCCGCGAAGCCCATTGCCAAATTTTCTCCTGAAACAGAATAATTATATTTAACATCGTCTATCCATTTGGAAAATCGGTCCCCAGACGGGCTTGTGTGCGCGAAATACTGCTTTATGAGCATATCTTGCGCCCGGCCATACGCGGCGCTATGAAGTTTATTGCTAACATTCAAAGTTTGTATATTTTTTTCTTCGCGCAACTCGTTGGTCAGATTCACAATTTCATTTTCCTGCTCCAGAAGCACGTCAGGCGTGAGCCACGCGGCTGTCGGCAGAAAAACTATGAACATAATAACAGACGATTTAATCGCGAGCGCGCTCGCCGCATGAAAAAGAACGCGCTTTGGATGAAGTGCGCGCGGATGATAATTGTTTCCTTCATGCGGAATAAAAAGGTCGCGCAGCTTTCCTTTGCCGCGAGGATTCAAGCCCATTTTAACTTCAGCTCCATCAGGCACAGAATCTTTGTCAGTATCAGGATCATTCGGATCTGTGCCATAAACATGAATTTCCTGATAATCGCCCAAATCATCATTATCAGAATCCGGCGAAAAAGGATCTGTTCCAAACACCTCCTCTTCTTTGTCAGTAAGCCCGTCAGCGTCAGAATCTTTTATATCATCATTTTTTTGTTTTTTATCCATACATAATTATTCTGTGGTCTTGCCGTCAAAATGTTCCTCAACTGCATCTGCCTTGCTCGCGTGAACTGTTCCATCTTTATGCTCTGGAGGTGAATAAATTGTATACAGTTTCAACGGCTCATCTTCTGATGTATTAATCACATTATGATTAGCTCCAGCTGGCACGATTATCGCGTCGCCATCACTGACTTCATATTCATTATCATCAATAATGACTTTGCCTGTGCCTTTGTCAATTCGGAAAAACTGATCAATATCTGCATGCACTTCCGCGCCGATTTCTTCACCAGTTTGCAAACACATTAAAACCAGCTGACTGTGTTTGCCAGTGTATAAAACACGCCTAAAATCATTATTTTCTAATGTGTCTTTTTCTATATTTGAATAAAATCCTTTCATATATTTGTCTCCTTTCTTAAATCATAGCATATCATGATTTATATAAAACTAAAAGACGCCCCACTGAATTGAGGCGTCTTCTTGTTATTCGCAATTAAATTTTTACATCATTCCCATTCCACCGCCCATGCCTCCGCCCATTGCCGCTGAACTGTCATTTTTATCTGATGGCTTGTCTGTGATAACTACTTCTGTTGTTAAGAACATTGAAGCGATTGAAACCGCGTTCTGCAAAGCTGATCTTGTGACCTTTGTTGGATCAACAATTCCCGCCTCAATCATATCCTGATATTCATTTGTTTGCGCGTTGTATCCGAAATTGTGGCTATGCTTTTTAACTTCTTCAGCAACCACGCTTCCTTCTTTGCCAGCGTTGAACGCAATCTGCTTGATTGGCTCCTCTAAAGCGCGGCGCACGATTTCCACTCCGATTTTCTCATCCGCGTCAGAAGTTCTTATGTCATCCAAAGCGCTCATTGCCCGCAAAGGAGCAACTCCGCCTCCAGGGACAATTCCTTCTTCAATAGCGGCCTTTGTCGCTTCTAAAGCATCTTCAATTCTGTGTTTTTTCTCTTCCATTTCTATCTCAGTCGCGGCGCCGACTTTGATTATGGCGACGCCTTTGCCTAACTTGCCAAGGCGCTCATTAAGCTTTTCTTTGTCATAGTCGCTGTCTGCCTGCTCTAATTCTTTTCTGATTGAGCTGATCTGCGCGTCAATCGCGCTTTGCTCGCCTTTTCCTTCAATAATAGTTGTTTCTTCCTTAGTAGCGACAACTTTGCGCGCTTGTCCAAGCATGTTAATTTCAGTATTCTCAAGCTTTAATCCTATGTCTTCTGAAATTACTTTGCCGCCGGTCACAACAGCGATGTCATTCAATATCGCGCTTCTGCGGTCCCCGAATCCAGGAGCTTTAATCGCTAAAGCGTTAAATGTTCCGCGAAGCTTGTTCACAACTAAAACCGCTAAAGCTTGGCCTTCAATATCTTCCGCGATTATTACAATATCTTTCTTGCCTGTTTTTGTAACCTTTTCAAGGATTGGAAGAATCTCTTCAATTGATGAAATCTTTTTGTCAGTGATAAGGATGTATGGATCTTCCATTACAGCTTCTAGACGATCAGCGTCTGTTATCATATATGGGGACACAAATCCCTTGTCAAACTGCATTCCTTCAACCAGTTCTAATTCCATTCCAAATGACTGGCTCTGCTCAACCGCGATTGGAGCTTCATGCCCGACTTTTACGATTGCTTGCGCGATTAACGCGCCGATTTTTTTATCATTCGCGCTGATTGACGCGACTTGAGCGACTTCCTGTTCATTCTTTGGGTCAATTTGCTTTGACTGCGCTTTCAAAGATTCAACAACTTTCTCGGCTGCCAAATCCATTCCGCGCTTAACGCCTAGAGGGTTGGCTCCAGCTGTAATATTTTTGATTCCAGACGCGATCATTGCCTGTGCGAGCAATGTCGCTGTTGTTGTTCCATCGCCTGCCGCGTCATTCGTTTTATTAGCGACTTCTTTCACAAGCTCTGATCCGATATTTTCAAATTTGTCTTCCAGTTCAATTTCTTTCGCGACTGTGACGCCGTCTTTCGTGATTGTTGGAGCTCCGAATCCTTTATCTAAGACGACATTTCTGCCTTTTGGCCCAAGAGTCACTTTTACCGCGTTAGCTAGCTTGTCCACGCCGCGCTTTATTGCCTGGCGCGCCTCCTCATTGAATTTAATCTGTTTTGCCATATATTATATTCCTTGTTCAATAATTCCCACAATATCTGCTTCTGACACAACAAGAACTTCTTCTTTGTTGATCTTTATTTCATCAGCAGAGTACTTTCGAAATACTACCTTGTCCCCGACCTTTACGGACATAGGCGATATTTCTCCGTTGTCTAATCTTTTGCCGGTTCCAATGGCGATTACTTCGCCTTGTTCTGGCTTTTCTTTGTCAGCAGTGTCCGGCAATACGATTCCGCTTGAAGTGACTTCTTCTTCTTCAAGCGGTTTGATGATCACGCGATCACCTAATGGTTTAATATTCATACGCTTTCTCCTTATGTCATTCCGAATACCAAGTATGCTTTTTAGTGAATAATATATGACACTTAGTATGTCATGTTTATCGTTAAGATGTGATGGTATGAGGAATCTACTTGTAAGACACATAGATCTCTCACACCCCCAAACGCATTGCGTCAAACATATTCAATTAAGTGTTATATTCTTCTGATATAACAAGTCCCCTTGGTGTTCGAGATGACAATTATTATTATCACTTAAATGATTAGAGTGATATCTTACATAATTTAAAAACTTATGTCAATACCCTCTATTTTTAGGTAAAAAAATGACCCCCCAGTGCTTTGTGAGCAAAGGAGGGTCAAGTGGTTCGGCTGTCACCCCGTTATTGGGGTTAGGCGAATCCTGATGGGTACCGCATCAGCCGATGCCTTTCGTTAGGCGTGGCCATTGAGGCATGAAAGAGCGAATGGAACGAAGGGAGAGGGGCTTATGGTTATTCCGAAAGCCCAGCGAACCGCGACGCTGTTGCCGCGATTTAGGCGTTCTTGTGAAGAACGTCGTGCCTCGTAAGCGCATGATTACTACTGCGCCAACGCACGTTCCGAACATACAGCCAGTGATTTCTAATCGCACCCCTGTGCTTTTGCAAGCGCAGAAGCCGGAAATTTGGCTGTGGCGGGCGGGCTGAGAAACGCCTGCCTGAGAAACGCCTTGGTGGCCATGCGGAATGCGCACAGCCCCTCTCCCAGATACGCGGTTTGAATGAACCGCGCATACTACCGCGCTCGCATGCTAGGTTGTTGGTGCGTCGTAGATGACGCCCCATGCCCAGTGTTTGCGAGCGCGCCGCTGGCGGTGGTCAGCCCGAGGGCAGGCCAACGCCGTCGTCGTCGATGAGGGTGATGGACTGGTCGACGATGGTGGTGCCTCTGGTGCGCTGGCAATAAAAGATGTCGGACATGTTATGTCCGGTCACGAGGGTAAGCACAGCCATAGAACTCTCTCCTTCTCCTTGTGTGAGGGATGCGGAATACTCTCCTGCAGACTTGTCCAGCGGATGCTGGATGCAAGAGATGAAACAGGCAGAGGCGACTACTTCAGATGATGCTGTTTTACAACTGGGTCACGTGGTGATTTTTTTGCAATATTACTGCTCTGTTTCGTCGCCTCTGCCAAGGCATTAGTTTTCAAGGTCATTCATTTTCTATATTAGAAAAGTATTATATATCAAATAAAAAAATTTGTCAAGCGATTTTTTCGCTATTTTGTCAATATTTTCATATTTTAGCTAATATTAGCCACTTTTAATCGGCTAAACCTAAGCTTAGCCGATTAAATTATGCTCTTTTCTGATCAAAGCAATCAAAACTCCGACATATACAGCGCTTATCATCATTCCTGAATATAAAGACCAGAGGTAATGATCAAAACTTGCTATCACGATTATTGGAATGAAAAAGACCCCTGCATTTAATAGTGTTTTTTTGGATATTCCATGGAAAGCTATAAGCCATAAGCTATAAGCCATAAGTAAAATTCCAATAATCCCTAACTCTGCCAAAATTAAGATATAAACATTATGAACTGGCTGATAAAACCATGCTTCTTGCGCATCATCTATTTGGCCATGGACAGCCAAGCCATAATTGCCCATTCCAACCCCAAGCAAAGGATTCTGCTTTATAATTTCCCAGCCCTGCGCAACTGAAGCCATGTGTTCTGTATTGGATTTTACTTCAAGACGCGCTTGCAAGCCAAGACGCGTATTCATTGGTTCTGGAAATATAGCGTAAAAGCATGCAACAGACAAAATAGTTATCAAAGCAATCTTAATCCCCTGTATCCAAGCGTGTCGGATAAAAAGCCATACAACAAAGATAACTAGAAAAATGCCAAACCCAAGCCACGCTGATCTGGAAAAAGTTGCTCCCAAGCCGAACAATAAAATTATGAGCATAGGATAGTTAAGCACATCCAGCAGATTCTGACTTTGCTTTCTCATCTTTTCAACTAACAAAACTAAAGACAGCGCAAGCCATGCTCCTAAAATATTTGGATGAGGAAATGTGCCATACGCGCGAAGCCATCTGCGCAAATCTGTCTCAACAACAGAGACCCCGAGATTCTGCGCGTCTTGAGAAGCCATTCCAAGCAAAGTTGAAGAAGGCACTGATTGCAGTAAAAACTGCGCAATCGCGAAACTTGCCTGAATTAAGCCAGACAAAATAATAGCTAAGCATAGCTTCTTATAGCTCACAATTCCTGATGATAAAATCAAAAACACAACAATTGCTTCAATCAGCGCAATCCATCTATCAAAAGCAACAGAGCAATCTATAGACCAAACACAAGATGCGCCTGCCCAGATTATCAGCAGAAGCAAAGCGCCTACAGGCGAATACAAGCGACGAGCATTTAGCTTTGGCTTGTTTTTATGGATATATATGGCCCCGCGGACAACAAGCGCCAGCAAAACAACAAGAAGCGCAATTTCAGTCGCGTATAATGACTTTGTTCCATATTCCCAATACTTGCCATTGATTGAGCCCTCGGACAGAATCAATCTTGCCTGCCAAGGAATTAAAAATACGAATAACAAAGTTCCGTATTGAATTGTTTTATTCAGAATAGCCATAGAGCCGTAAAGCCATAGAGCCGTAGATCTATTTAGAAGTCTTTTATGGCTTTAAGGCTTTAAGGCTTTTACAGCTGATTCATATCTCCTCACAAACATCTCCAAATGCTCCATTCGTTTATCATTAACATGAAATTTCAATAAACCATCTTTAATAATAACACGCGTATCTTGATTAATTAATTCTTTTATCTGTTTTGGAAACTTTGCTTTCTGCGCGATCGCGGCAAACACGCTGAACGGACGCAGTAAAAATTCCGCTAAAGCGCGAATAAATGTCTGAGCATGAATCACGCGATTAGGATGCGCAACGCATGGACTTGAATTAACAAGGCTTTTTTTAAGCCATTCTTGATTTATGTTCCAGAATGTCCGATACAATCCGCGCTCATCATATACAGGATAAAAATTAGATACCCAGTACATAAAATCAACATCCCGCTTTCCCATGCGCAAACTTGAAAAATCAAGATGATCTTCATCAACAAAAACAGATAAGCAAATTTTGTCTTTCATATTCTTATGCACCGGCCTGCCCGCCTCATTAAAGGCGGGACGAATACGCATTATTGACAGCAAAATCAAGCTGAATAATCTCGCCAGCCATACTCCGTGTTTTTTCGCGACAATAATCAAATCAATATCGCTTGTCTTTTTTGTATTATTAATAGCCAGCGAATTGCAGACAAATATTGCCCGCGTAAATGGAATATGTTTCAGCATATCAAGAATTTTGCGCGCGTAATCAAATTTGCGCTTCGCGATTATATATCTCTGATGCCTGCTTGAAAGAATCTTATCGCGTCCGCGCAAATAAAAAAATCCGCTCTTGCGGCAGATTCGCTTTTCAAGAAACCTGCTTCTGTCTAAAGTATTTCTAACTTCATCTAATTTCACGGGACTTTGACTGCCATTCAAATCCAAAAGCAGATTATGTATTTCAACCAAAGTTAAAGGATAATCAAATATATCAAAATACACCAAAGTTGATAAGATAAGCTGTCCAAGTTCTGCCATAGTATCTTTATACTACCAAAAAACGCGGCAAATCGCCACGACCTATAAATACCCAATAAAAAAAATCATGCTTGACATGATTTTATACTAGTATTAATGTATTATAATCAAGTAAGTTGATCTTTGAACCTAGTAATGCAAAGCGCATTACGTTAATACCCACCACCATCTCCAGAAGAGGTGTTATAATGAGATACGATAGATTTCCGACAAGAATAAGAAGAAAAAGAGACTATACAGTATTGTACATCATTATCGGGCTAGGTATCGTTATAGCCCTGGCTGTCTGGCAATTCGGCTGAGATAGGAAGGAGCAAAAAAAGTGTTGCCCAGCACCAGAGCAGCTGAACTACGGTTCAGCTGCTTATTTTTTTAGACAAAAATCAAAGCGCCTTTTTCAAATACTGCCCGGTAAAACTTTTCTTTTCTTTAGCCACATCCTGCGGAGTGCCTTGAGCCACAATTTCTCCTCCTTTATCCCCTCCTTCAGGCCCAAGATCAATAATCCAGTCGCATGATTTTATAACATCCAAATTGTGCTCAATAATAAGCACAGTATTTCCCTTATCAACAAGCTTATTTAAAACATGAAGAAGGCGCTCCACGTCCGCGAAATGAAGTCCTGTTGTTGGCTCATCTAATATATATAAAGTTCTTCCAGTGGCCCTGCGGGACAGTTCTGTCGCAAGCTTTATGCGCTGCGCCTCGCCTCCAGAGAGGGTTGTCGCTTGCTGTCCTAAATGAATATATCCAAGCCCGACTTCCTGCAAAGTTTCTAATTTAGTTCTAATGATCGGAATGCTTCTGAAAAATTGGCATGCCTCTTCAACAGTCATTTCTAAAATATCAGAAATATTCTTGTCTTTATAATGAATCTCCAATACTTGCGGATTATATCGCTTTCCATGGCACTCCTCGCAGGCAACATAAACATCAGGCAAAAAATTCATTTCAATCCGCTTTACTCCGTCGCCTTCGCATGACTCGCATCTTCCGCCTTTAACATTGAAAGAAAATCTTCCTGCTCTATATCCTCTGATTTTTGCTTCTGGCGCTTGAGTGAACAAATCTCGGATAGGAGTGAATAATCCAGTATATGTCGCGGGATTAGAGCGGGGAGTTCTTCCAATCGGAGATTGGTCAATATTAATTACTTTATCAATATGGTCAAATCCTTTAATTTCTTTATGGGCGCCTGGATAGTCTTTCGCGCGATAAAAATGCTTTAGAAGCGCTTTTGCCAGAATATCCGTCATAAGCGTGGACTTGCCAGACCCAGATACTCCAGTAATGGCGACTAATTTCCCTAAAGGAATATCAACATCAATATTTTTTAAATTAAATTCGCTCGCGCCTAAGATTGAAATTGCTTTCCCATTCGCGCGCTTTTCTTTTGTGGGAATAGAAATTGATTTTTTGCCGGATAAATATTGTCCTGTAATTGATTTAGAATTTTTCTTTATTTTATCAGGAGCGCCTTGCGCAACAACGCATCCTCCATGCTCTCCTGCTCCTGGACCGATATCAATTACCCAGTCCGCGGACAAAATTGTTTCTTCATCATGCTCAACAACAATTACAGTATTTCCAAGGTCTCGCAAAGCTTTTAATGTTTTGATTAAGCGCGCGTTATCCCGCTGATGCAATCCAATTGACGGCTCATCTAATATATACACAACTCCGGACAAAGCTGATCCTATCTGCGTTGCCAAGCGGATTCTCTGCGCCTCGCCGCCTGATAAAGTATGCGCCGCGCGGTTCAAAGTAATATATCCAAGCCCGACATTCTGCAAAAAAGACAAACGTTTTGTAATTTCTTTGAGTAAAAGACGCGCGATTTTCATCTGTGTATCTGTCAGAACTTTTTTGCCGGGCAATCCATTAAAATATCTTACTGCTTCATCAACTGATAATGCTGTAATTTGCGCGATATTTTTTTCATCAATTAAAACAGAAAGCGCTTCTTTTTTTAATCTCTTGCCAAGGCATGATGGACAATTCTTTACGCGCATATATGTTTCTAATTCACGACGAATATAGTCAGAATCAGTTTCTTTATATCTGCGCATTAAATTACTTATGACTCCTTCAAATTCTGTATTTTCCGCGCCATTAAGCACTGCGTCAATGGCTTGCTTTGGCAAATCTTTTACAGGAGTATTTATTGAAAATCCATTTGCTTTCGCTACTTCATCTAAAATTCTAAAATATGATCCTTGAAATGAAGCAGTTCTGGACCAAGGGCGGATAGCGCCTTCCGCGATTGATAAGCGCTTGTTTGGAATAACTAAATCAGAATCAACCTCTAATTTTGTTCCTAAGCCAGTGCATTCTTTGCACGCGCCATGCGGAGAGTTAAATGAGAATGATCTTGGTTCAAGCAAAGGAAGATTTATGCCGCATTCCGTACAAGCCAAATGTTTGGAGAACAACACTTCCCCCCTTTTTGCGGCCTTGTCGCTCCCAGCGGCAGGGTCGCTTTCCGAACTAGCGACGAGGCCGCTGGGAGCGACCCCGCCGCTTTCAGGCGCAACACTCACAATAACCAAACCATCACCAAGATCTAAAGCAGTTTCCAAAGAATCCGCTAATTTGAATTTATCATCCGCGCTTGGACTTGCTTTTACAATTAACTGGCCTACAACAACTTCTATAGTATGCCTGCATTGCTTATCCAATCTCATGTCTTGAGCTTCTTCCAAAGAAACAACATCGCCATCCAAGCGGACGCGCGCGAATCCTGCTTTTGCTAATTCACCTAACACATGCTTATGCTCCCCTTTTTGATCGCGGATCATTGGAGCAAGCAGAATAATTTTAGTCCCATCAGGCAGCTTCTGAATCTGGCGGATAATCTGCTGCTTGGTTTGCTGCGTAATAATCTTGCCGCATTCCGGACAATGAGGCATGCCCGCGCGCGCGAACAGAATACGAAGATAATCATATACTTCCGTCACAGTGCCCACAGTTGAGCGCGGATTATGTGATGTTGAGCGCTGGTCAATTGAAATTGCGGGTGATAACCCATCTATGCGCTCTACATCCGGCTTATCCATTAAACCTAAAAACTGCCTAGCATAAGCTGACAGAGATTCTACGTATCTGCGCTGTCCTTCAGCGTAAATTGTGTCAAAAGCTAAAGACGATTTTCCAGATCCTGAAATTCCTGTAATGACAACAAGCTTGTTCCTGGGTATGTTGAGAGATATATTCTTCAAATTATGGACGCGGGCGCCTTTGATTGAAATTACATCATTCATACAATAACGAACATTATACACGAAATTCAGGATTCAATCAAGTTTGCGGAGAACTTCTCTTCTTTTCAAAAAACGAAATGTAATAATAGCATACTTTCTCCAAAAAAGCTATACTATCTTTACATGCAAAAAACAAAATCAGAAAAAAGAGAACAAAAAAAGCGCAATCAGCGCAAAATGAAAGTGACAGGCGCCAGTGTCAAGAAGTTGCAGGAACTGTCATTGCGACCACGCCCGTCATCCCGAGTACCAGATGGGTATCTTAGTAAATAATATATCTCACTTAATAAATCATTTTTGATTATAAGATTCTGTGGTGCGAGGGATCTACTTGTTTACTACATCTTCTTAATAGCAGACAAAAGAGCGTCTCCTAAATCAATTTCTGGATCAAACCTCTTTAAAGCATGCTCAAGGTATAAAACTGATTCAGCTGCCATTGAAATTCCTAAAGGCACAATAAGCCTGCCTTGCCAAGCATGTTCTAAACAATACCAAATTTTTTCTGATACAGTTTCTCCTTCTATCTTTCTAAGAACTAATCCAGCGCTCTGATGATCCTCTAAATCACGCGATTCATAATGCATTTTCAACAATAACTTTGACGCTCTTTGCGCGTCAGATTCTAGAACAGCGCGCAAAAACTCAATAAATAACATTCGCATCTGTGGCTCTAAATATCCTATTGCCAAAAAATTATTAAACACAATTGAATTTTTTTCTCCAACAAGCCAATTAGACAAACGCGGGCGCAAAAGGAAATGCCCTCCTATTCCATACTGATAAGCAAATGCTTCTAATAAATACTGAACAAGGTATTTTTTTGATGATGCTGTGGTTGCTCTCCTGTGAGCCAAGTCAGACCAGTCAGGCAAATTTCTATGCGATTGAACTAGCAGATTCGGCGTTGTGTATTCCCAAAGAACTTCAGGGATTATAATTTTTTTGGATTCTTTGAACTGCTCTGATAAAATTTCTTCTTTGGCGGCGGCATTTGTTAAATCAGTTATTATTTCAGCGCGAGAGCGCAGTTCGTCAATCACGTTTTGCCAGACTATCGCTTTTTGGCTTTCTAAATTAGGCAATGCTTTATCAAATAAAAATTCAATCTGGTCCAAATTTTTTTCAAATTCACGCGCGACGTGTTCATAATTTACCGTAACAAGCGCTCGCGCGCCATCATGCATAATCGCGCGATGCGTGCTTCCAAGCAAATTAATATGATGAGCGATTTTATCAATATGTGAAAATTCCTTTGCCTTGGATCTTCCTAATTCCCGGCGCAATACAGAATCAACATGCGCGCGTTTTAATCCTTGCAGCTGATATGATAAATTAAGCAAGTCATTTTGATATTTTTGCGGCACTAAATCGCTTCTTGACGCGGCAATTCGAGCAAGTTCAATAAATCCCGGGCCTAGATCTGTTAAAAGGCGCACTAAAGCAGCCGCGTCTGGCAGATCTCTGCTAAACTCTTTATGTTTGCGAAATTGTGTAAATGGCAAGATGTGCGTTAAATTCAACTCGCGCAAAATATGCCCAAATCCTGCTTTCGCGATTTTTGACGATAATTTTTTAACTTTGTTTTTTTGATATTTATTGAAAGACATAAGAATCTTTATAAACTTACGACTTAGGTCTTACGACTTATAACTATATTTATTATACCATAAAAAAACATTTCTTCACCACCGCGCATCATCAAAAAACTCCACATACTCATTCCCAAGTTCAGACAAAAATCGCGAAGGAGTATTTGTGACGATAGAGCCATGCAAAGCGCGCTGTGCTGTATGGATTATATACAGCCGCTCGCGAGCTCTTGTAATCCCGACGTAGCAGAGGCGGCGCTCTTCTTCTAGTTGTTCTGGGTCTATCAATGAATTTGAATGGGGCAAAAGCCCTTCTTCAAGCCCGACCAAAAACACAGTATCAAACTCCAAGCCCTTCGCGCTGTGCAAAGTCATTAAAGTTAAAGCTTGCCCAGAGCGCGGATCATATGTATCAATATCCGCGACTAAAGAAACTTCTTCTAAAAACGCCTCAAGAGCTTCTTTCCCGCGCAAAACTTCAAATTTTTTCGCGACGTTTTTCAATTCTTCAATATTCTCTATTCTCTCTTTCTCGCCCCCCGAAGCTTTAGCGAAGGAGGGTCCTTCGTCCCCTAATGCTTTGAGCATATCAATATATCCCGCGCGCTTTAAAATCAAATCAATTATTTCTTTTACTGTTAATTGAGCCAGCTGATTGAGAGCGCGCTCAAAAATTAAAGAAAAATTTTTCATTGCCTGCGCTCTGGCAGGAGAAATCTGCTTGTCATTTTCAATCCCAGACATTGCGCTTAATACAGACATATCGCGCTCGCGCGAAATTTGTTGAACACGAGCCAAAGTTTTTTCTCCAATGCCACGGGATGGTTCGTTGATAATCCGAGCTAAACTGACGCCATCATTCGGATTCAGCAAAAGACGCAAGTATGCGAGTGTATCTTTAATTTCTTTTCTTTCATAAAACCTAATTCCGCCAATCAAGCGATAAGGCACGCAATATTTGAGCAAAACTTCTTCAATCGCGCGGGATTGCGCGTTTGTTCTGTACAAAACAGCGTAATTATTCCAATTTATGTTCTGCTGGCCAATATCAAGCGGAATATTTGATATTCCAGAACTCATGCGAAGCATGCCTGACGCAAAATCGTTGGACTTAGAATCATGTTTTGAAAATGTGCTCATTATTTTATCAAGTATGCCTGGCTCCTCATTCCCCTCTGATTCATAGTCATACGAAATTTCATCGTCAAAGGCTGATTCATGTTTGTTTGGGTTTTGGATTTTGTAATTTGTTTGGGTTTTGGATTTTGTAATTTGGGCTTCTGTCTCATTTATCTTCTCCAAAATCATCTCCGCCTCCCGCACTTCATCGCTAACTTGCACGACTTGCGGCAAAAAATCGCTTTTCTTTTCTGTCCATAGCTTCTTTTTCATCTGTCCCTTGTTTCCAGATATAATAAGGTTGCCAAGCTCCACGATTGGAGAGGTTGAACGATAATTCTGCTCAAGGCGGATTACGCGCGCGCCTTTAAAATCCTTTTCAAATTCCAAAATATTGCGGATGTTCGCGCCTCTCCAGGAATATATGCCCTGCCAGTCGTCCCCGACAACGAAAATATTGCCGAGTTTGCCGGCCAACAGGCAAGCCCAAGTATATTGCGCGTGATTAGTATCTTGATACTCATCAATCATTATGTATTGCCACATGTTTTGATATTTTTTGAGAACATCAGCGTGCTTCTGGAATAATCGGACGCAGAGCATAAGCAAATCATCAAAATCCATTGCGTTATTTTTTTTAAAATAATCTTGATATAGCGCGTATAGCCGGCTGGCAAGTTTTTCAATAGGACCGCGCGCGTCCGCATCCATTTCAGATGAAGATAATAATTCATTTTTTGCCCTGCTAATCATGCCAAGAATTGTTGAAGGATTTAGTTCTTTTGGAGAAATCCCTTGCTCGCGCATTATATTTTTCATTGCCTGCTTCTGATCTTGGGCATCATAAATTACGAATGACTGGCGAAATCCTATTTTTTCCGCTTCCTCGCGCAGAATGCGCGCGCAGATTGAGTGAAATGTTCCCAAAGCAGGGCAAAATCCAAATCCACGCCAAACATGCCAAGCTTTTGGATCCTGTCCTAAAAGACCAGCAGCCCTGTTGCGAAGTTCTGCTGCTGCTTTGTTGGTAAAAGTGACCGCGAGAATTTGGCGCGGCAAAACAGAGCATTCTGATATTAAGTATGCGATCCGATGAGTGAGCGTTTTTGTTTTTCCGCTTCCTGCCCCAGCCAAAATCAAAACAGGCCCTTTAATTGTTTTAACAGCTTTAATCTGCTTTTCGTTGAGTTCATCAAATAAATTTAACATAGATGTAGTATAGCGATTATTTAATACATAGCCAAACATTTGACAACTCTGCGTGTTTCTGATAATATATGCTTATTCATGATTTTACCAACTCTACAAGTTATATTTGCAATTCTCTTAATTGCGGCCATCCTTCTACAGCAAAAAGGCACTGGTTTAGGCGCTGCGTTCGGCGGCGGCGGCAGCATGTATAAAACTAAAAAACGCGGCAGCGAAAAAGTCATATTTATTGCGACTATTATCTTTTCTATCATCTTTTTTGGTCTGCTAATCGCAGACATCTTCATCTAAAAATTATCCGATTTGCTTGTGTCGGATCTTCTACTCTATGATCCGTGTATCTTTTTTGGCGAAGCTCGCTGATTTTCTGCACAATTTACCTAAAAAACTATCAAGAAAATCCTTTTTTGAAATAAATAGAAAAATGGATCAGGATTTTGTATTTGACGTTATAAAAACAAAAACCATTCCAAGCATGAAGCAAATAAAATATATTGGAAAATTCTACAGTGAAAAAGAAACTTTAATCACAAAAATAGCGACTTCTCTCGCGCTTATATCAAGCATGGCTCTTGGAATCATTCTTTACAAGGAATATGTTATTGTGCTTCCAGCAGGAGGAGGAGAATACGTTGAAGCAGTAATCGGGGCTCCAACATACATCAATCCTTTATTCGCGCAGACAAATGATGTTGACCAAGATTTATCCAGGTTGATATTCTCTTCTTTAATGCGGCTTAATGAACAAGGGCACCTTATCGGAGATCTTGCCCAAAGTTGGGAGGTTGATGAAAAGCAGACTACTTACACGTTTACTCTAAAGCCAAGCATAAAATGGCACAACAAAGAGACATTGACAGCAGATGATGTGGTATTCACGGTACAAAGCATACAAGACAAAAACTTTAAAAGCCCGCTATACGTGACGTTCAGAAACGTTCAAGTCAGAAAAATCGACGAAAGGACTATAAGCTTTACTTTAGCAGAGCCTTTCGCGCCTTTTCTATCTGTTTTAACTTTTGGAATTTTGCCAGAGCATCTTTGGCAAGAAATTAATCCATCCCACGCGATTCTAGCTGAATTGAATTTAAAGCCGATTGGATCAGGACCTTACAGGTTTGCTTCATTAACAAAAGACAAAAAAGGAAATATAAAACAGTATGAGCTTAAAAAATTCGACGACTACTATTCAGATGGTCCGTTTATAAAAACAATCATATTAAAATTCTTTAGCAGCTTTGAAGAAGCGCAATCCGCCCTATCTCAAGGCAATGTTGATGGAATAGGATTTTTACCGCAACACAAAACATCTGCTTTTGAAGGATCTATAAATCAAAAAACTATAAAAGAACATAAATTTTCTCTTCCTCAATATACTGCCTTATTCTTCAATCAAGACAGCAATCCGTCTTTAAAAGAATTAAAAATTCGCCAATCGCTAGCTTTGGCAATAAGCAAATTTAAAATAATCGACACTGCTTTCCCTTTTGTCGCGCAGGAAGTTGATACGCCAATCCTGCCTGGAATGATTGGATACACTGAAAATTTACAGACAATTCTTTACGATCCCGCTCAAGCGGAAAAAATTCTTGATGATGAAGGATGGGAGCGCGTTTATGAATCTGATAATCCAGAAAATGAACCTGTGCTCGATGCCAGCGCCCGCCTGCCATCGCCTGGCGCTGGCGGGCAGGCAAGCGTTGTGGACGGGGAAGACCAAGAACAAACAACGCGAACAAGCGGAAGCAGCAGCCTTGGACTTAAAAAAAATGCTGATGAACTGTATACGCGCGAAAAAAATGACGGGCAATTAGAAGTCACTCTTACAACAATACAAAAAGACGATATGATACGCGCCGCGGAAACAATCCGCGAGCTATGGCAGAATATCGGCGTAAAAGTCAATTTGCAGATTGTTGAAATAGGAAAAATACAAAAAGAGGCAATCAAGCCGCGCGCGTACGAAGTTCTTCTTTTTGGCCAGATTCTTGGACAAGATCCTGACCCATATCCATTCTGGCACTCTTCTCAAGCAAATGATCCAGGCATTAACTTGGCTTTATACGCAAACAAGGAAGTTGACCGGCTTTTGGAAGACGCGCGGCAGACTTCCAATATAGAAGACAGGCAAGCAAAGTATGAAAAATTTCAACAAATAATCATCCAGGATGTTCCCGCGATATTCTTATACAGTCTGCAGTACACATATCTTGTGCCAAACAATATTAAAGGGATCGAAACAGAGCGAATTAACCATACTTCAGACAGATTCAGCAATATAGAAAATTGGTTTATTAAAACAAAAAAACGATTAAATTTTTAATAATAAATAAAACATAAACTTATGCCAGACAAAACAAAAGAACCAAATACAGATCAAACACCTATTGATTCAATCAGCAATACTATTAAAAATGTGATATCTCTGCCAGCTGAAGTAGGCCAAGCAGTGCGAAAAGAAATATCTGAATTCTTGTTAAAAGCAACCACGCCTTTGCGCACAGAATTCAGGCCAAAAGACCTCTTGCAGGTTATAATCGGCGCGTCTATCCTGGCAGTGCCAGTTGGCTTCACGGAAGAAGTATGGAATTTGGGCGGAACGCTTCCAACTAAAAATATTGTTATTCTTGCGATAATCTCTCTTGTATTTATCGGAGCATTCGTGTATTACAGTTATTATCGCAGAAAATTCATGCGCCATATCGGAGAATACATAAAAAGAGTTTTATCAACGTACTTTTTCTCTTTAGTGGTTGTTGCCGTGCTTTTAACTATTATTGAAGTAACTCCTTGGTCCACTGATCTGGTGCTCGCAATAAAACGGGTAATACTTGTTTCTTTTCCCGCGTCAATGAGCGCTGTTGTTGCTGATACTATTAAATAAATCACATGACGCCAAGAACTAAAAAAACAACTAAACGACATCGCGCATCATATAAGCTGCGAATTATACCATTGGGCGGAATGGAAGAAGTCGGAAAAAATATGACTATTTTTGAGTATGGAAATGATATTATTGTTTTAGATATGGGATTGCAGTTTCCAGAAGAAGGAATGCATGGAATTGATTATATTATCCCGAATATCTCATACCTCAAAGGCAAAGAGAAAAACGTTAAAGCAGTAATCTTCTCTCACGGTCATTTGGATCATATTGGCGCTGCTCCCATTCTTTTAGAGAGATTAGGATATCCAACTATTTTAGGAAGGCCTTTGACTTTGGCAATGGTAAAGCACAGGCAGGAAGATTACAAGCCAAAATCATCTAACCTGCTTAAGGTCTTGCCAATTAAAGATATTAAAAATCAGTTTTCATTCGGCGCGTTCAAAATCGGCTTTTTCCAGGTTGACCATTCTATTATGGATGCTGTTGGCGTAATTTTAGAAACTCCTGAAGGCACAATCCTGCACCCAGGCGACTGGACTTTGGACAAAGACAAGCACGGTAAGCCGATTCTGGATTATTCTCGCTTGTCAAAAACTATAAAACGCCCAACTATCTTAATGCTTGAATCATTAGGTTCGGTTGATATAAGGCCAAGCGCGTCTCATGATGAAATGCATAAAAATCTTGCTGAAATTATAAAAAATTCTGAAGGGAGAATCGTTATTGGAACTTTCGCGTCGCAGATTGAACGCGTTAACTGGATTATGCAAGCCGCGCAAGAAGCGGGAAAAAAAATTGCTTTAGACGGATACAGCATGAAAATGAATATTGAGATAGCGCGAAAGCTTGGATATGTAAAGATTAAAAAAGAAGCATTAATTAAAGTCGGCGCGATTGGCGATTATCCTGACAACAAAATTATTGTTATAGCAACAGGCGCCCAAGGAGAAGGCAATGCTGTTTTGTCGAGGATTATCAATGGGTCGCACAAAAACATCAAACTTAAAAAAACTGACACTGTTGTGCTCTCATCATCTATAATCCCAGGCAATGAAGCGACAATCCAGAAGCTGAAAGATGGTTTATACCGCCAATGCGATAATGTTATCCATGGCGATTTAATGGATATCCATGTCTCAGGCCACGGCAATAGAGAAGACATCTTGTACATGCTTAAATCAATCAAGCCAAATTATTTTATTCCAGTTTATGGGCACCACTATATGCTGCGCGAAGCCGCTAAGCTCGCGGCTAACAATGGGATGAAAAAAAATAATATTTTTGTTCTTGATAATGGCGAGGTTGCTGAATTTGAAAAAGGAAAAACAAAAATATTAGATAAAAAAGTTGACGCGAGCAATGTGTTTGTTGATGGATTAGGAATTGGGGATGTTGGCAATATTGTATTAAAAGATAGGCAGGTTATGGCTGATGACGGCATGGTTGTCACTGTTATTCAGGTTAATACTAAAA
Organism: Patescibacteria group bacterium; assembly: GCA_018830465.1. Classification (GTDB taxonomy): domain Bacteria; phylum Patescibacteriota; class Patescibacteriia; order UBA2169; family UBA2169; genus CG1-02-41-12. The sequence goes on from JAHJSI010000032.1 coordinate 20,339, forward strand.
CGCGCAAAGTAATTAATAATCCTGATATTATTACACGCGGATTTATTCATATAAAATCATCAGAAGCGCTAATGGAAAAAATCCGCATGCATGCAAAAAAGCTCACACAGGACATTATACAAAAAAACATGCCTAAAAAGCATGAACAATGGGGCGCAATACGCGCTAGGCTGCGGGATGATTTATCTGATTTTATTTTCAAAGAAACCGAAAGACATCCTATGGTGCTTCCTGTGATAATTAAAGTATAATAATAGTATATGAAAAACCTTATTTTCTCGGGAATGCAGCCAACGGGCGCATTGCATTTAGGCAATTATTTAGGAGCATTAAAACAATGGGTTGATTTGCAAGATGAACATAATTGCATCTTTTGCATTGTGGATTATCATGCAATGACAATTGATTACAATCCAAAAAAAATGCCAGAGCGCATTACAGAACTTGCGCTTGATTATTTAGCAGCAGGATTAGACCCAGAAAAATCTATTATATTTATACAATCTCATGTGCCAGAGCATACAGAGCTTGCTTGGATATTCAATACGATTACGCCTCTTGGCGAACTTGAGCGCATGACCCAGTTTAAAGAAAAAAGCGCACAGCATCGCAAAAATGTTAATGCTGGCCTTTTTACTTATCCAATATTGCAGGCCGCTGACATTCTATTATACAAAGCAGACAGAGTGCCAGTTGGCGAAGACCAAGTTCAGCATGTAGAGATGACTCGCGATATCGCGAAGAAATTCAATAAAAAATTCAATAAAACTTTTCCGGAACCAAAACCGATTCTCACTGAAGCCGCGCGCATTATGTCCCCTACTGATCCAACTAAGAAGATGAGCAAGTCCCTTGGAGATAAGCATTATATCGCCTTAACAGACAGCGCGGACGTGATTCGCAAAAAAATCCGGTCTGCTGTAACAGATACTTCTCAAGGCGCGGACAGTCCTGGCGTAAAAAATCTATTCGCGATTTTAGAAGCATTTGATGAAGATGCCGCGAAAGGATTTAAAATGGAACACAAGTCAGGATCACTTAAATACAGCGACCTAAAAGATGTTGTTGCTAACACGATTATCGGACATCTCGCGCCTTTTCAAGAACGCAGACGCGAACTTGAAGCCGAAAAAGAGCGTGTTGCGGAAATTTTGATTAACGGAGCAGACCAAGCGCAAAAAATCGCGCAAAAGACAATGCAAGAAGTTAGGAAAAAAATTGGGGTTCGTTAAATTATTTTTGTATCAACTCTAAAAACTCATCTCTCTTCTCTTCCATTAATTTTTTGTCATCTAATGCCTCCACGTTCAATCGGACCACTGGCTCTGTATTTGATTTGCGGACATTCGCGTGCCAATTATCCGCGATAACTGAAATGCCGTCCATCTCATCAATCTCGCATTCAGATGAATAACGCTCTTTCACGCGCGCAATCACCGCATCTGGATCATCTACTTCATAATTTTCTTGCTCAATCATATAATACTTTTCTCTCAAAGGAGCAACAAGCTCGTCAAGTTTTTTGCCATAATAACCCAGCATTTCCAGCAGCACAAGAGACATGCCAACAGCTGTTTCCGCGAAATAGAAATCAGGCAAATAATAATGCCCGCTTTTTTCGATTCCAAACACTGCCTTTGTTTCGCCCATTTTTGCTTTAATATAAACATGCCCAACTGGCGACGCAACTGTGGCGCCTCCAGCTTCTTTGACCAAGTCGCGCACTGCCCAGCCAATAATCGCGTCATGCACAATCGCGTGTTTGCCATTCTTTTCAATCAAGTATCGCGCGATCAATGCCCCTAGATAATCGCTTGGAACATAATTTCCGCTTGAGTCAACAACAAAGAATCTATCAGCATCAGTATCAAACGCAAATCCTAAATCAGCATTTTCGGACTTTACGCGCTCTTCTAAGTCCTTGCGATTCTCTTCTTTTAAAGGATCGCCCCCATGGTTTGGAAAAGTTCCATCTGGCTCAAAAAACATTCGCGCAATTTCAACTGGCAAGTCTTTGTAAATCAAATCAAACGCAGGCCCTCCCATACCATTCGCGGGATCAACCGCTATTTTTAAACTAGAAGGAATTTTACTTGTATCTGCCAAAGATAAAATCTTCTCGCGATATCCTTCTTTTATATCAACATCTTCTACTGTTCCTTTTTTTGAAGCTTCTGGAAAATTACCCGCAAGAACCACATCGCGAATTTTTTCTCCACTTACTAAATCCGGCATTTTCTTTACCATTTTAAACCCATTGTATTCACGAGGATTATGGGAAGCCGTGACTGTAATTCCCGGCAAGCCCATGGACCCGCACGCGAAATAGAACATATCTGTTCCAACTAATCCAATGTCTGACACATCTGCTCCTTGGTCTGTTATTCCGCGCACAAGAGCGTCATGCAATTTCAAACCTGACTCGCGGATGTCGCGTCCAACAATTATTTTATCTGATTCAACGAAATCCGCGAACGCGCGTCCAATCTGATAGGCAACATCTTCATTCAAATCATCAGGATACACGCCTCTGATATCATACGCTTTAAAAATATCTGGATTAATTTTCATACTATTTAGATTCTAATTTTTAAAAGCTTTAATTTCCATATTAATTAAAATTCCAAGCCCCCAGATAACAGCAATTAATCTTAATAGTCCTCCAATGCCCGGAATTCCAACAATCAACCATAGAACTATAACGCCTATTATCATTGTAATGAGCAAAGATGACTTGCTTGCTTTATCAGCGCCTTTGAACGCGCCGAATATGTATGTTCCAAGTATAATTCCAACAAAAATCTGCGAAAGATACAAAGCAATAAGATATACTGTTAATAAAATTAATCCTAAAGGAAATCCAATAATAGTAAGTAAAAGGACAAGAATAATAATCGGCGCGCCAACTAAAGCAATAATCCCCCGCAAAAAGTCCTTTAAAGGATTTTTTATTGATGAGCTAACCGCGCTTTTTATCGCTTTTGGCCATATGCTTACTAAAAGCAATCCAACAACAAGCATTCCAAACAAGCTAATAAAACGGAAAATCCATAAAAATGAATTCTTCGATGTTTGCTTGGCTTCAATTTTTTCATATTCCAGCTTGCCTTGAATAATTCCATTTTGCTCTAAGCTCATGGCGTCAATCACAGCATCGCCAATAATTTCTCCGTTGATTATGACATTTTCCGCTTTAATGCGCACTGAGCCGGAAATTACCGCGTTATCCGTAATTTCAACTGTTTGCGCTAAAGCAGCTAAATTGCCTCCAATATTAGAATCAATTATTAAACGGGTGCCAGCTGCTCGCACATCGCCAGCAACATCTCCTGTAATTGATATATTTCCTCCTATAGCAAATACATCTTGATCAACTCTTTGAATAATATCGACTTTTCCGCCAACCGCGATTAAATCGCGGCTTACTGGTTCAGTAATCTGCACATCTGGAGCAAATTCAAATATATCTCTTGGCGCGGATTCAACATCTTGCGCGCTTGCCTGTTGAAGTGGAGGGAAGGCAAGGCAAGGAAATAATAAAACAAATAAAAGTATTGCTATTTTTTTCATATAATATTATTCTAAAGCTAAAATGCAAATCACACAAGCTCTTTTTACCACAAAATTTGACAAACTCAATCAACATAGTATTATAATAAAAAGCGGAGGAATTCCGCTTTTTTTCAAAAGTATAAAACAATATGTCTAATTTATCACAATTTGATCCAGAGATTTCTGATGCTATTGAAAACGAAGTTAATCGACAAAGACAAGGGCTTGAGATGATTGCTTCTGAAAATTTTGTCTCCAGAAACGTGCTTGAAGCATTAGGCACGCCTTTGACGAATAAATATTCTGAAGGATATCCAGGAAAAAGATATTATGGAGGAAATGAATTTATTGATATTTCAGAGAACCTGGCAATTGATCGGGCAAAAAAGCTCTTTGGAGCTGAGCATGCTAATATGCAGCCCCATGCTGGATCACAGGCGAACATGGCTGCTTATTTTGCTTTGGCAGATCCAGGTGAAAAAATAATGGCAATGGATTTGGCAATGGGCGGCCATTTAACGCATGGTTCTCCTGTTAATTTTTCAGGAAAGCTTTTTAAGATAGCTCCCTATGGCGTGCGCAAAGACACGCAAATGCTTGATATGGATGAAATTCGCGAGATTGCTTTGCGCGAGAAGCCACAAATAATCTTGGCTGGATATACCGCGTATTCGCGAACTATTGATTTTGAAAAATTCAGACAGATTGCTGATGAAGTGAATGCTTACTTTATGGTTGATATGGCGCATATCGCTGGCCTTATCGCTGGAAAAGCTCATCCAGACCCATTCCCTTATGCTGATGTGGTCACAACTACTACGCACAAGACATTGCGCGGACCAAGAGGCGCTGCAATATTTTCAAAAATTGAGGACAGGCTGCATCCTGAAGATAAAAAGAATTTGGCGCAAAAAATTGATTCTGCTGTATTTCCATTTATGCAAGGCGGTCCTTTGAATCATTGCATTGCGGCAAAAGCAGTCGCATTTAAAGAAGCGCTTCAGCCCACATTCAAGGATTACGCGCGAAAGATTGTGAACAATGCAAAAGCGCTTGCTGAATCACTTATCAATAATGGAATAAATATTGTGTCTGGAGGCACTGATAATCACCTACTATTATTAGACCTCACAAACACAGGGCTTTCAGGAAAGCAGGCAGAGGTTGCTCTTGATTCAGTTGGAATTTATACGAACAAAAATATGGTGCCCTATGACAAGCGCAAGCCAATGGACCCATCTGGCTTGAGAATTGGAACACCAGCGCTTACAACCCGAGAATTTGACGAAAACGACATGCGTGAAATTGGAGAAATGATCTCCCATGTTGTAAATAATTCAACAAACACTGATATTTTAGATGGCGTGCGCGATAAAATCAAA
>JAHJSI010000033.1 GCA_018830465.1 Patescibacteria group bacterium
GCCGGAGACCTTGATTCTGACTCTTATCCTGAAATAGTAACAGCTCCCGCGTCTATGGGCGGTCCGCATGTTCGCATATTTGACGGATTCGGAATCCCAAAAATAAATCCTGGATTTTTCGCGGATGAGCTGGATTATAGATTAGGAGTATACATAAGTATAAAAAAGTTTGAACAAGAAGGCGTGCCTTCTATTTCAACTATTATAAAAAAAGAAGAACAAAATATTTTCAAAATATTTACCCCAGATGGAAATCTTATCAGGTCATACCCTGTTAAAGAAGAAGAAAATCTCTCTGAATCAATAATAATTCCAATTCAACTAAACAACCAAGCTCTCCAGCTGCGCCTGCCAAAACAAACCCGCGCAATTGATTCAAATGAAAAAACTATAATAATTGACTTATCTGACCAAAAATTTTCATATTATGAAAATGGATTCCGCGTAAACACGTTTAAAACATCTACTGGCGGATCAGGATATAAAACTCCTGTCGGAGAATACAAAATTCTGAATAAAATAGATCTTGCGTACTCCCGCGCTTATGGATTATATATGCCATATTGGATGCAGTTCACTGCTCGCGGACATGGCATACATGAACTTCCATACTGGCCTTCAGGACACCGCGAAGGAAAAAATCATTTAGGCACAGCAGTATCGCATGGGTGTGTCCGCTTAGGAATTGGATCTGCAGAAGAAGTTTATGAATGGGCGCAGATAAATACAACAGTCATCGTGCAGGAATAACAAATTATGGTATAATAAAAATATAACGCTAATCCATATTATGAAAACAAACATAGAATCAAAAACAAAAATAGATGAACTATTCAACATAGCTGTCCAGAATAAGGCAAGTGACTTGCATTTAGTCACAAATCAAGCTCCAATTTTAAGAATTAACGGCGCTTTGCGCGTGATAGAAGGACAAGCTGTTTTAACAAGCAAGGAAATTGAGCAAATCCTATTCCCAATCATCAGCGAATCTCAAAAACAAAAACTGATTACGAAGCGTGATTTAGATATGTCGTACGAAATTAAAGATGTTGCCAGATTCCGCATCAACATGCACTGGGAAAAAGGAAGCCTTGGAATGGTCGCAAGAATTGTAACGCATAAAATTCCAAAAATGGAAGAAATCGGCATGCCAGAAGCGTCATACAAGCTCGCGCGCCTGAAAGATGGATTGATTCTGGTCACTGGACCCACAGGATGTGGAAAATCAACCACCTTGGCAGCGATGATTAATTTAATCAATTCAGAGCGCAACTGCCATATTGTAACCCTGGAAGATCCGATCGAATTTATTTTTGAGCCATCAGACAGCATAATCAAACAAAGAGAATTAGGAAGTGATGTTCTTAGTTTCGCTTCTGGCTTAAAACACACGCTCAGGCAAGATCCTGACGTAATCATGGTCGGCGAAATGCGGGATTTAGAAACCATCGCGGCAACAATGACATTGGCTGAAACTGGGCACCTTGTTCTCGCGACTCTGCACACCATTAACGCGGCGCAAACAGTTGATAGAATTATTGATGTATTCCCTCCATACCAGCAGGATCAAATTCGAGTGCAGCTATCCATGTCTTTGCGCGGAGTCCTGTCGCAGAGATTGCTAATCAAACAAAACGGAGGGCGTATCGCGGCAAGAGAAATTTTAATCAACAATTCTGCTGTTTCCAACTTAATACGAGAAAACAAAATAGCGCAGATCAAAACAGTAATACAAACATCCGCTGACTTGGGGATGGTGACAATGGATCAGGATATAAAACGGCTCTTCAAAGAAGGGATTATAACCAAAGAATCAGCAATAAGCAATATGATTGATCCAAGAACTCTGAACATATAAGTATGGAGAAAAATGAATTGAAGTCAATTGCGTTGTTCTCTGGCCTCTCTGATGAAGAGATTTCAGTTGTTTTGCCTATTCTTGAAGAACAAAAATATCATTCTGGGAGAACTGTGTATGCGGCAGGGGAAATAAGTGAAAAATTATTTATTATCTCAAAAGGCTCAGTTATAATAACGCATGAGCTTGATAATGATATTATAACAATTGCGAACATACAACAAGGCCAATTTTTTGGTGAAGCAGGAATCCTGAAAGAAAGCAAAAAGCACCAATCAGAAGCGCGCGCTCAAGCTGACGACACAATTATATTAAAATTAAGCAGAGATAATTTCTTAAAGCTGAAAAAAGAAAATCCTGAAATTATTGCCTCTATTCTTGAAAAAATCTCAAATGGTCTGTCAGAAAGATTAACCCATGACACCACGCGAATTGCCATTATTTCCGCGATAAGTGATCTTGTGAATAATCCTGATAATTTAAATAACATTAATACTCTCGCGCAAAAAATTCTTTCTATAATAATCCACGCAATCCCGTCTCATCAGGCATTTTTAGGCATTTATAAAAAATACGAAAAAAACCAAATAGATATTATTGCGTCAATTGGCCTTAGTCCAAAGCATATGCCAAAATCTCTGCCAATTGATAGTGATCCTTATTTGCATAAATTATATGCAAAAGATGGCGAAATGCGCGTCTCTTCCGGAGAATACGAATCACAAGAAAAAGTATTTTACGCAAAGAAAAATCTTCTTGCGCGCGCAATCAAAATTGAAGGAGAAAATATTGGAGTTCTCCTCCTCTCGGATAAAGAGCAAGGAGAATTCTCAAGCCAAAACAGCTTAATGCTCTCAATAGCGGCAGGACAAATATCATTTGCTGTTGAAGAAGCGCATTTGCGCAAAGAAAAAACAGCCCAAGAGGAGTTAAAAAGAGAGTATGTAGGAATATAATTAATATTTATTTAAAACGACAGCTGGTCGCAGACCAACCATAGCTATGCCTGCCCGCAATGCAAAGCATAGCTTTGGCAGGCGGGTACTCATAGCGAAGGATGGTGCGCCGTGAGGGATTTGAACCCCCGACCGTCTCCTTAAGAGGGAGCTGCTCTACCAGCTGAGCTAACGGCGCATGTGGTGCGCCCTGAGGGATTCGAACCCCCGACCTACTGGTCCGAAGCCAGTCGCTCTAATCCACTGAGCTAAGGGCGCTCTAAATATATAATAACACCAGACAGCAGAATACCACAAATATTTAATTTATTCAACTATTATAAAAGACCTATAAAAATAGGTCTTTTGAATCAATAAAAATTAATACCTATTCAACCAAATTAGCTTTAGACTGCTCTGTCTTGTCCTCTATATCTTCAGATGATTCTTGCAACGTGTCTTTTAAGGCGTCTTTTAGCGTCTTGCCTGCTTTGAATTTTGGCACAATAACTGTTGGAATTTTAATTCTCTCTGATGGATTTTGCGGATTGACTCCCATGCGGCTTTCTCGCGTGCGCGCCAAAAACGATCCAAATCCAGTAAGCACTGCTTCTTTCCCTTCTCTCATTGCTTCAATTATAACTTTTTCAAACGCGTCAATAATATCTTCCACTTCTTTGCGCGAGACATTTGACCGCTTTGCAATACTATCAAATAGTTGATCTTTGTTGATTTTATTTGGATTAGACATATTTCAATTCCATTGTATATCAACTTAAAAAAATTGGCAACACCATGCTGTTATACCTCAACAACAAAATCAAGACGCTCTATTGACTCTGCTTTTCCGGATTTTTTATCAATATCAATCATTACTGCATTCACTTTTGCCTGGCCTGTCTCTGGAATATCATGCTTGCGCGGAAGCTGGTCTAAAAATTCAGCAATAATGTCGTCTTTTTCAACGCCAATTACAGAATCAACTGCCCCGCACATTCCAACATCAGTAATATATGCTGTTTGCTTTGGCAATATAGAAGCATCAGCTGTTGGAATATGAGTATGTGTTCCAACTACAGCGCTTGCTCTTCCGTCAACATGCCACCCGAACGCGACTTTCTCTGATGTGGCCTCTGCATGGAAGTCAACAAAAATAATTTTAACGCTTTTTGGAATATCTTTTAAAATATCATCAAACGCGCGGAACGGGCAGTCAAATTTTTCTTTAATAAAATGCCTGCCTACTAAATTTATAACCGCGATTTTTGTTGTGCCAACTTCAATAACACGATATCCATCTCCAGGAACATTCGGAGGATAGTTTGCTGGCCTTATCATTGGTAATTTCTTGTCTGAAAGCAATCCCAATCCTTCGCTCTTTTTCGCTATATGATTTCCAGATGTAAAAAAATCAATCCCTGCTTTCAGAGCTTCATCCAAAGTATCCCGCGTAAACCCTTTCCCATGCGCCAAGTTTTCTCCATTAGCAATAACAAAATCTGGATCATGCTCTTCTTTCCAATCTGGCAGAACTTTTGCCACAGCGCGCCTGCCGATTTTTCCAACAATGTCTCCTAAAAATAATATTTTCATATGGATTGAGTGTATCAAACAAAGAGGCATTTTTCAAGACATATATTGACGCAAAACGCATTTGGTATTAGAATAGTTTTGTTGCTGACTAGCAATTGGCGGGCCACGGCCCGCCGAAGCTCGTGTACTCGCGAGCGTAGGCGGGTATCGTATAATGGTTATTATGTCAGGTTTCCAACCTGAAAATGGGGGTTCGATTCCCCCTACCCGCTCCAAAAAATCCGAACATGTTTCGGATTTTTTTATATATAACACAAAAAAATAAATTTGTGGTATAATATAGGCATCATGCCTATCTTTAATTCTTTTGTAAACTTCCTAATTGAAGTGCTTTACGAGCTTCAGATAGCGCCCAACCCATTTTACGCTGGAGTAATTTTATTTATAAACGGACTATGGGTGCCTATTTTAATCATGGCGATAAACGCAAGTATGATTTTATGGCGCGACTGGCGGCAAGGCATATACCATGCAAAAAGGAAATACGTTCTTCTTGCAATTGATGTTCCTAGAAATAATGAACAATCACCAAAAGCTGTAGAAAGCATATTCACGCAACTTCATGGCGCCTTGCCCGGCAGAAATACTTTGTATCAGGAATGGTGGAGAGGAAAAACGACTGACTTCTTCAGTATGGAGCTTATTTCTATTGAAGGGTATGTGCAATTTCTGGTTTATACGCAAGTGGATTACAGAGATATGGTTGAAAGCGCGTTCTATGCTCAATATCCAGACGCTGAAATCACGCAAGTAGAAGATTATGTATATGGCCAAAATGGGGAATTAAAAAATCTCGTATTCCCAAATAAAAAATATGAAATTTATGCGTGTGAATTTGATTTTATCAAGCCAGATGCATATCCTATTCGTTTGTATATGGATTTTGAGCATTCTTTATCTCAAGAATTTAAAGACCCAATGGCTTCTTTGCTTGAAAACATGAATAAAATCGGCCCATCAGAGCAACTCTGGCTTCAATTAGTTATTACGCCTGAATTTGACTACAAATGGCATCCAAAAGCAAATGCAATAGCGATGAAAATCGCAGGCAAAAAACTTGAGTCATCAAGCAATATAGCAGATAAAATAATTAGCGGAATTGTAACTTCATTAGACGCGTTTGGTTCTGCGGTTTTTCCATTTTATAACCAAACTGAAGATAATGCGCAACTTGAGCGGGAAATGCCAAGTTTAATGCTCCATCTAACTCCTACAGAACAAAAACAGTTAGAAGGCGTTCAAATGAAAGCAGACAAGCACGGATTCTGGACTAAATTCAGATATCTCTATATTGCAGACAAAGCCATCGCAACAAAAGCCAGAGGACTTTCCCCGGTTATGGGCTCAATGAGGCAGTTCGGCTCTCTTAATATGAATGCGCTCAGGCCGCATAAATACACTAAGACATGGAGTTTGTACTATTTTATGGTTCCTCAGCGCCTTGCCATGAGACAAAATAAAATTTTGCGCGCGTATCAGGATCGCTCTCGCGCTGTTGGCTCAAACGGAATTATCCTTAATACTGAAGAGCTTGCCACTTTATATCATTTCCCAACTGAAGTCGTAAAAGCTCCTCTTGTATCGCGCACACAGTCCAAACGCGCAAGCGCGCCAATAAGCTTGCCAATAGAAGGCGCGCCTAGAACATTGCGTGAATCAGTTGATGACCAAAAACCGCCTGAGCCAAAAAAGGCGCAATCAACAGACCCTACAGACAAAACTCCGAACAATCTGCCATTTATATAAATCGCAAAAAATACGCTCCCCCTTCCGGAGAGCGTATTTTAATGTCTTTATGACGTATTATTAGATAATAACATAACATATATGATTATTATTTATAATAGTAGATATTTAACTTAGACAGTCAAATATCTACTTATTTATTTTTGAAAGAGCAAAATTTTACTACCCTGTCGAATGACAGGGCTGCATTATGATCATCTTTTTATTTTGATTTGTTTTTAGCCATATTTGGGCTTTATTAGATGATTGGTGTTTGCCGGCCTATGACCAATTCTAGAGGTTGGACATATAAAAAGACACTTCTTAGGATAAGAAGTGTCTGGTCGGAAACTAACCTAAAGGTAGTATAGCATAGGTAATGACAAAAGTCAAGGAGTCATTCGACTCCTTGAGCGGTCGAATGACCGCTCAACCAATAAGTTATTGCTAACCACAGAACAACAATGTAAACTCTAAATATATGTCTATTGCAAAACAAATCGCGAAAAACACATTCTATTTAGGACTTGGTAAAATACTATCAACCGGGTTAGGCGTATTAACTATTGCTTTGCTTTTAAGATATCTATCTCCTGATGACTATGGCAGATATACAACAGTATTAGCGTTTATTTTGTTATTCGGGACTTTTGTTGATTTTGGCCTGAATTTGACTACTACACAGGATATCTCTCTGCCAAAGACAGATGTTGCGCGCACATTATCAAGCATCTTTACATTGCGTTTGATTGTGAATATTGTCCTTGTTCTTTTACTGCCAATTATCTTACTGGCATTTCCTTACGAAGCAGATGTTAAAAACGCGATTTTAATTTCATCAGTGCTTTTCTTTACATATTCCTTGTTTCAAGTATTGGCAAGTTATTTTCAAAAAACTTTGCAAGCAGGCAAAGTTGCTTTCGCGGAATTAATCGGACGCATTGTATTGCTTGCGACCACAATGCTTGCGATTTATTTCAAATTTTCTTTTCTAGAAATAATGCTGACCATTGTAGCAAGCTCTTTGGCTCAATTCTGGATGCTGTTGCGATTTACTTCTCAAGCTATTAATCTGCGCCTCACGATTGACACGCAAATCTGGAAGCGCATCATGACAAAAACCTGGCCAATTGCCTTGTCAGTAATTTTTACAACAATATATTTCAAAGGTGATGCGATTATTTTGTCGCTGACTCGGCCTTACGCAGATGTTGGCATATATGGAGCTGCCTACAAAATTTTAGAAGTGCTTATTACTTTGCCGATTCTGTTTATGGGTCTGATTTTGCCCTATTTATCACATAGTTTTGCTTCGCACGACACAAATAGATTCAATAAAACTATCCAGAAAGCATGGGACGCGCTATCTTTAGTTACTATTCCAATTGTAATTGGCACTTTAGTTCTTGCCCAGCCAATTATGATGCTTATTGCGGGTGATAAATACCAAAATTCAGTAGTAGTTTTGCGCATTTTGATTATTGCTGCTGGAATCATCTTTTTAGGAAGCTTATTTACTCATGCGATTGTTGCTGTAAACCAGCAAAAGCATATGATTAAGTATTATGCATTTGCAGCTGTTTTGGCTGTTGCATTATATATCATATATATCCCAACTTACACATATTACGCAGCAGCTGCTGTGACTGTTTTGGCTGAAGCTTTGATTGCTATTGCTGCTTTCATTAAAGTACGGCAGACAGCGCATTTATCTTTATCAATGCATATCTTTTTTAAAGCATTCATCCTAAGCGCAGTAATGGGAACAATCCTATATGTTCTGCAGGATCTATATATTCTGATTCTGCTTGCGCTTGGAGCAATTATATATCTAGGATTAATATTAATAACCAACACATATACATCTTTAATGACATATGAAAATAATCCACAAGACAAATGATATCTGGGCTCAAGAGCTTTTAGAACACATCACAAAAAATAATAAAAAAACAATTATTCTTGTTAATATTTTTTCACAAATATTTTTAACTGGTTTTATAAAGATATTCGGCTTCAAAACAGTCTGGATTGGAACAAATTCTGATCATAATAAAATACTGAATCTGCTCATAAAAATAATGAGCAATTTTGCGGATAACATAATTGCGCCAAACCAAAGTATAGAAGCAAAATATCTCCGCATTGGAATATTAAGCAAAAAAATTCATGTTATTTATCCTCCTTGCGAGGAACATTCGGACGCAAAGCCGGCTCAAGACAATATTACAATCGCATGCGACGGAACAATTTTAATTGATCAAGGTCTTGGTATACTTATCCAGTCAATTGATTCTGTTAAAGAAATTTTGCCGAACATAAAACTTATAATTGGAGGAAAAATCGCAGACGCTCAACGCATTAATTGGATAACAAAACATCTCAAACTTAATGAAAGC
>JAHJSI010000034.1 GCA_018830465.1 Patescibacteria group bacterium
GAAATTGTCATAAGCGACGCAGGCGTCTGGTTCATAAAATTTATTCCAGCGCCATGGCCAATAACGCGCAGCTCGCCTGTAGCTGTGACGCTGATTCCATATAAAGAAGCTCCGTCAGAAACTCTGGGCCAAGCAATTCCTGAATCGCGATTCAAATAAAAAATATCGCCTGACGCCATTTGCATGCCTAAACCGCCGTAAATCACAGCCGCGTAATCATTGGCGTCAGCCGCAAAAGCGTTCGCGTATAAAGCGCTGTCGCCTGATGCTGAATCTGAAGACAATGTTCCTTGAATAGCATATGCCTGGCTAGAGCCCTGAACCGCGACTGCTGAAGTATTAGTAGATGACAATCCTCCGCTTGTAACGGAAAGCCCGCCAGATAAAGTTTGGCTTGCGCCTTCTGAATAAATAGGCGCGCTAACGTTTCCGCTTGGCGGAGCTTGCAAAGGCGGATTAAAATCAGCTTGCACAGGTAGAGCAAGTAATACTAAGAATATTACGGATATAGCAATGACAAAATTTTTTTTAATAAGACGCATATAAATTTCAGCCTTAGAGCCGTAAGCCATAAAGCCATAGTGATACCTATTATGGCTCTACGGCTTTATGGCTCTACGGCTTTTATTATACCACAAACCAATATATCTTGCCTATGGCCTTATCTCGCGCAAAATAGGCAGGCCTTTGCCAATATCAGCAAGCCCTGGAGAAGGATTTATAATAGCTCTTCCATCAAAAATAATCTGCTCTGCTGGCTCCTGTGTTTCATCAGCGAAAAGACGCTGAAGATTAATCTGTCCTGCGATAAGCATGCCCTCAATTTTAATTGGAACTTCAAAATTCCGGAAAGCAGTTCCTTTTGTTCCAGTGCTGATTGAACCCTCGCTGTAAAAAAGACCCACAATATTTTGAACATCAGCATCAATTATAATGTCTCCTAAAACAATCCAAGCAACTGAAGCTAAATTTTCAACTCTGCCTGAAACCGCGCCTGTTTGATATAGAATATCTTCTTCAATTGTTAAATCACCATCAACAATAATTGTTCCGCTTCCTTTGACGCCTGGTCCGCCTTTTTTGAATGTTATCGCTTTATCAACACTCACATTCCCAGTATATCTATACACTTTCCCCCCAAGAGTCACATTTTTCCCAATGGAATTTGATGTTTTTGTACTTGAATATTCTGTTAAAGCGCCATATCTTCCAGCTAAAAGCCCTGCTTTATCCAACCACCCAAGAGTTCCGCGATACTGGTTTGTTGCGTCTGGCAAAGCAAAAGAATCATGGGACTCTGAAATATACGGAGAAGTTGATCCTGAAGCGCTCTGCAAAGCAACTGGCTTTATAGTTCCATTCGCCTGGATTAAATATGTCGCGTTATATCTGTTAAGCGGAGGCGCGAATGGAGCGTCAACATTTCCTCCAGAATAAAAACTGCCATAAAGAGTTTCAAACCAATACGCGAGAACGCTTGCGCCCCCGCCTGAATCAACGCTATCCCACATCACCCACCCATCTCCGCGTTCTGGCTCTGGGTCCGCGTCTAAATTATCTCCTCCATTCCATGACCAACCGCTAAACAAGCGGTCAGCCCCTATTTCAACGCCATAATCAATACTGTCAATTTCAATCGGGCCTAATGTCATCCATCCATTATTTCCCAACACGTTCCATTTTGCCCATCCCTTGATTACGCCCGCGGTAGTTGTGGCAGATCCTCCTTGATTGCGAAAAAATGTCGCGTCATATTGCGCGCTTCCATAAGAAGGATAAGGACCTACTGCGTCAAAATTCAGCCACCCAAGATTTGATGACCATGCGTATCCTGTGACATCAACAGTTGGAGCTCCTGACTCAAAATCAATATCCAACCCATAGTCAACCGTTCCTCCAGAAGCGCAATTCAAGGAAATCCATCCATATGTTCTAGACCACACATATCCAGACACATTATGAAAATTGCACGCAGATTGCGATTGAGCCGGAAATAGCAAAATAATAAGCATTATTAAAAATAACGGTTTCATGATATAATATAGATAATAATTTCTAATTAATCTAAATAATGTCTAATGACCCAATACCCAATTAGACATTTCCTTAATTGGGATTTATTTAGAAATTAGAGCAATTAGGTTAATTAGAAATTCTTTTAATTATTATACCATTAAATAATTTTTTACACTAAAAATATGACAATTTCACCACGCGACATCGCGATAACCATAGGTATAACTGTTATCATCGCAATAATTATTACATTTGTATTTTTAATTATTTCCGGGCAAAAACAAGATAAACAGCAAGACGGGCAAACGCAGGAATTAATTGATCAAATAAAGCAACAAGCATCAGAAAATGACAAAGACGAAGTAGATATTGATGATGATAAAGATAAAGACGATGATGAAATACAGGAAAAAACATTTACAGGCGTTCTTGAAAGCATTGACAATGACCTGCTCCTTGTGGCAGATAACGCGACAGATGAGTTAATAAGAGTAATACTGACAAATGATACTAATATTACTTATAATGGAAAAAAATTTAATAAAGCAGATTTCTATAATGGAGACCAGCTTCAAATACTTGCAACACCAAGCAAAGACCATGGATGGGAAGCGCTTAATATAGTAGTTAGATTTTCCGCGTCTCCAAAAACAGAAGCTCCAGTGCCTCAAGGGCTTGAAGAAAGGCCAGACGGAACTTTGAAGCCAATTGGAAATTAATCATAATAGAATTGACACATGCCTTTATTTAGTGCTATTTTACTTGTCTATAAACATGGCAAATAATCTTTTCAGCGAAAAATTCTCAACACATCTAAAAAATATACTAACCCGCGCTCAAACACAGGCGATTTTTTCTGTTCATGAAAAAAGTATCAACGCGATTGGAGCTCAAATCAAACATAACGCAATACAGCAAAAAGCAATAATCACAATTGAGCATATTCTTAATTCAGCCGCGCAAGAGACAGGAAGCATCGCTGCTGAAATTTTGAATAAAAGCAAAAACAGAGCGCGAACAGAGCAGGCAAGAACCGCGAAAATCCCTCAAATAGCCGCGAACAAACCAGTAAATCTGGAAATTATTTTAGACAAAGCAGTAATGAAATCAATCATAAAAGCAGTGCAGATAAGCCAGCAATTCTCTCATTGGTATATTGGAACAGAGCACCTTGTAAAAGGCATGCTCATGGCAGCGCCAAAAGAGCTTTCAGAGTGGGCAAGAAAAAATAATATTTATGCCGCGGATCTTGAAAAAAATATTCAAATTGTTTTAGAAAGCACTTCAAAATTTCCAGATATCACGGCAATATTCAGAAACGAGTCTGAAACAGACGTAAAGCGCGAAAAGAAGAGCGAAATTTTAGAATATTTTGGAAAAGAATTAACAAATCCAAAAATACAAAAAGAAATTGACCCAGTAATCGGCAGGGACAAGGAAATTGAAAGAATCATCAATATTTTATGCAGGCGCTATAAAAACAACCCCTTGCTTCTGGGTGAAGCTGGAGTTGGAAAAACAGCAATTATAGAAGGCCTGTCAAAGCGCATTGCCCAGGGCGCGGTTCCGCCAATTCTTGCCAATAAAAAAATATACACAATTGATATGGGTTCAATGGTTGCTGGAACAATGTATCGCGGTGAATTTGAAGCGCGGCTGAAACAAACCATAGAAGCCGCGGAAAAAAACGGAAATACGATTTTATTCATAGATGAAATTCATAATATCATAGGCGCGGGAAGCGCGTCCGGGTCTTTGGACGCGGCTAACATGCTGAAGCCGGCGCTGGCTCGAGGAACAATCTCAATTATCGGGGCAACAACATTGGATGAATATAAAAAGCACATTGAGCAGGACAGCGCGCTAGAAAGGCGCTTGCAGCCAATACAAATCATTGAGCCCACTGAAGAAGAAACAAAGCAGATTATCAAAGGAATAAAACATAATTATGAATCTTTTCATAACGTGATTATTCCTGATGAAGCAATTGACACGGCAGTTAAATTATCTTCAAGATATTTGACGGACAAGCTTCAGCCAGACAAGTCAATTGACTTGATTGATGAAGCTAGCGCGCGGGTCAAAGTTGAAAGATCGTCAAATAATATTTATAAGCAAATACGCTCTATTGAATCAGAGCTTGAAAATATCCTAGAGCAAAAGCAGTTAGCAGTCTCTAAAGAGAGATATTCTGACGCGATTATTCTTAAAGAAAAAGAATCTCAATTGCGGGAAAAATATGAATCAGCCCTAAAATTGGCGGAACAGGAAGATAAATCCCCTTCTCAAGTGACAGCAGAGCATGTTGCCAATATAGTGTCTTCTTTGACAAAAATTCCTTTAGGAAAAATTGAATTTGATGAAAAAGAAAAACTGTCTAATTTAGAAGAAGAAATCAAAAAAACAATTATTGGACAAAATAAAGCCATTGAAAAAATATCCAATTTGATACGAAGATCAAGAACAAGCGTGTCTGACCCTAATAGGCCTATTGCCTCATTTTTGTTCTTAGGCTCTTCTGGAGTCGGCAAAACCGAAACAGCGCGCCAAATTGCCAGATCTTTCTTCGGAGATATTAAATCATTGATTCGCCTTGATATGTCTGAATTTTCTGAAATGTACAGCGTATCAAAGCTAATCGGCGCTCCTGCTGGATATGTCGGCTACAGAGACAGCAACAAATTCACGGATCTTGTGCGCGCGAATCCATACAGCGTTATTCTGCTTGATGAGATAGAAAAAGCGAATCAAGAAGTCTGCAACCTGCTTCTTCAAATTCTTGAGCAAGGCGAAATTACCGATTCAACAGGCAGAAGCATAAATTTCAGAAACACGATTATTGTAATGACCTCAAATATTGGAATTAATTCTTTTAATAAAGCATCTGAACTTGGATTTAAATCTAAAAGCGAAGATCGCGCTAAAATCCAAATAACAGAATCCCAAGCAAGAGAAAAGCTTTCAAGTTTTTTTAGGACTGAATTTTTAAACAGGATTGACTCATGCGTCTGCTTTAATCCTCTCTTGAAAAAAGATTATATTGAAATCGTAAAACAATACACTAATGAGCTGAATAAACGTTTGGCTGATGAGGCGATTTTAGTTGAGTTAACCGAAAAAGCGCAAAATTATGTTGTAAACAAAGGATATGACCCATCAGTCGGAGCCAGGGGCGTAAGAAAATTTTTTCAGGATAATATTGAATCAGAAATCGCGAAAATGATTCTTAATGATAAATTCGGAGAAAAAAAGACTGTTACAGTTGACCGCAAAGCAGGTTTTCTCGTCTTTTCTTGATTTAGTTTTTCCTTGTTCCTGCATTGGGTGCGGAAAAGAAGGCATATGGCTTTGCGCTAAATGCTTTGATTCAATTCCAACTATTTTAGCTAATCATTGCCCTTTCTGCGAAAAAAAGACATTATTCGGCAATACTTGCGATGACTGCAAAAATCATCATTTTTTAGACGGCGCGATAAGCGCTATTCCCTATTCTAATGAACTTGTGCTATCAATGATTCACTCGTGGAAATATGATTCAGTCCATCAAATGACGGAGTATTTGGCGCGATTCGTATCGCAGAGCGTATTTCGCGCGCAACGCAGAGTAAAAATGCGCGCGCAAAAATTTATTGAACAAGGCATTCAAAAAACCGACATTAACAGCTTTGGCTCTATACCCGCTATTCTGGCAAACATGGACATTTTACTTCAGCCAATTCCTTTGCACCCTAAAAAAGAAAAAGAGCGAGGATTTAATCAGGCATATGCTTTAGCAAAATATATCGCTCAAAATTTTAAAACATTCCATATTATAGATATTGTAGAGCGCGCGAAGAAGACAACAGCGCAAGCGACTTTATCTGGAACTGACAGGACTATAAACATATCAAACGCGTTCGCGCTTAATCAAAAGATAAGCGTCAAACACAAGCATATTGTCCTTGTTGACGATGTTATCACAACAGCAAGCACATCTGATGAATGCGCCCGCCTTTTAAAAAACGCCGGCTGTACCTCTGTTTGGGCTTTAACCATAGCATATGGCCATCCAATTAAAGCATAAATACTTTACAAAATAACTATTTTTGGCTACTCTATTAATATAAGGAAGGGTGCCAGAGTGGTCGAATGGAGCACACTGCTAATGTGTTGACTGGGTTATACCGGTCCGTGGGTTCGTCAGGTCATACGACCTGACGCCCAGTCGAATGACTGGGCGAATCCCTTCTTTATTTAATATAAATAGAATTATGCATTATACTTATTTTTTACTTCTGAGTAATAAACAAGTATATAAAGGTAGCACTTCTGACTTAAAAAGGCGTTATATTGAACATCAAAATGGAAAAGTAAAATCAACTCAGCATAAGAGACCTTTAAAGTTAGTGGGTTATGAAGCTTATTTACTAAAGTCAGATGCAGAAAGAAGAGAAAAATTTCTAAAAACAACAGAAGGAAGAAGATTGCTTAAACAGCAATATAAAGACGTTTTAAATAAATTATAAAAAACACGGAGAGGTGCCAGAGCGGTCGAATGGAGCACACTGCTAATGTGTTGACCTGTAAAAGGGTCCGTGGGTTCGAATCCCACCCTCTCCGCCAATAAATTATTAATAACAATAATATGCAAGAATCAGAACAACGTAAAACTCCTACACAATTAAGAGAAGAGCAAAAAATAGTTAAAGAAACAGAAGATCTTTCAGAAATGTTTACTGAAGAAATGCTAGAAACAGAAGATGGCCCACCAACAGAAGAAGACATAAAAACACTTTTAGAAATGGGGGGAGAAAACTCCAAAAAAGAAAAGTTAACTCCAGAAAGAATGAAACAAGCATGGGATAAGTTGTCAGATGTAGAAAAAAAATTTATACTAACGACATCAGACAAAGTATTTGAAAAAATAATAGCAAAATCTCCAGACAAACAAAAAACTCTAATCATGAGTGGTCTGCGTAAGCTTATAAAAAATAATGATCCTCGCGCGGCAAAGATAGAAAGAAAAATTATCTAAATCATATGCAAACAAAAACAGAACCTGCCTCGCCGTCAGGCGGGTCCCACATATCATGGAAAATACCAGAATACAGGGAACACTCGCGTTCCAAAAAATGGTACATTATCGCTGGAATAATATTAGCACTTTTACTCTTTTACGCGGTAATGACATCTAATTTCTTATTCGCGATAATATTGATTGTCGCTGGAATAACTTTTTCTCTGCATGACAGAAACAAAGCTGATGAAATTGATTTTGATATTCAGGAAAATGGAATCATGCTTGGAAATAAAAAATATTCATACAATGATTTTAAAAGCTTTTGGATGTATTATGAGCCAGATGAAGCAAAAACTTTATTCTTGGAATTTAAAAATAAAATAAGGCCCCGGCTTTCTGTTCCGCTTTTAAACAAAAACCCCCTAAAAATCCGCGCTATCCTGCTGAAATACCTGCCAGAAGACGTTGAAAAAGAAAATGAACCGCTTAGCGAGCAATTATCGCGCCTGTTAAAATTGTAAGTCCTCGTAGCTCAGCTGGATAGAGCGCAAGCTTGCGGAGCTTGAGGTCGTCGGTTCAAATCCGGCCGAGGACACCACCCTTCGCTCTGGGTACCCGCCTGCCAAAGCTATGCTTTGCATTGCGGGCAGGCAGAGCTACGTGTGGTCTGCGACCATCTTTCTTAACATGGCAGTACACTTATCAACGCCAATTCATAAACTCACTCGGGTGGGCAAAGTTACCAGTGAAAGGCTGGCAAAACTTGGCATTCAAAATGTCAAAGATCTGCTTGAGCATTATCCTTCCCGTTTTGAAGATTATTCTGAAAAGCTTTCTTTAAACCAATTAGCTGAACACCAAATTGGATCTGTTTTTGGCGTGATAAAAAGCATTGAAACTAAAAAAACGCCGCGCAAAAAAATGCAGATTACTGAATGCTATTTAGACGACAGCAAAGGAACCATAAAAATAATCTGGTTTAATCAGCCATATATAGCGCAAACTCTGCGCGAAGGAGACATGATATCTGTCGCCGGAAAAATTGAGCAGGATTTTAATGGTTTCGTCATAAAAAATCCAAACTATGAAAAAGCCCTTGCTGATGAAGATTTCCTGCACACGTCGCGCCTGGTTCCGATATATCCGGCAACAGCTGGAATCACGCAAAAACAAATTAGATTTTTAATGCATCAAGCGCTTGAAGCTGTGGATGAATTTAAGGATTTTCTGCCCGGCAAAATCAAAGAGAAAGCGCGTCTTTCAGACAAGAACACCGCGATAAAGAAAGTGCATCTTCCAGCTTCTTCAAAAGAATATTTAGATTCAGCGCGCAGATTAAAGTTTGAAGAGCTATTTTTAATCCAGCTTATCACGGAACAATCACGCAAAAAATTGCGCGCGCAAAACGCTCCAAAAATTGAATTCAAAGAACAAGCCACGAAAAACCTTGTTAATTCGCTTCCATTCAAACTTACTGACGACCAGCGAAAACAGAGCTGGCAGATTCTGAAGGACATGCAAAAAAAGGAGCCAATGAACCGGCTTTTGCAGGGAGAAGTTGGAAGCGGAAAAACAGTTGTAGCCGCGATTGCCGCTTTAAACGCGGCAGAATCAGGATTTCAAACAGCTCTTATGGCGCCAACTGAAATACTGGCTTTCCAGCATTATGAAACAATTACAAATATTTTTCCTGACAGGCCGATTGCCCTGCTGACAAGCAAATACGCGCGCGCTTCAACAAATCCAAACGCATCGCGCGCGATTATTAAAAAAGAAATTTCTGATGGAAAAATTGACATCATTATCGGCACGCACGCAATAATACAAAAAGACATAAATTTCAACAAGCTAGGGCTGGTTATAATTGATGAACAGCATAGATTCGGCGTTGAGCAGCGCAAAGCGCTCAAATGTAAAAACGCCCCGCTAGGGCGTCTCTCTCTCGCATCCACCCCTCATTTTCTATCAATGACAGCAACGCCTATTCCCCGCTCTTTAGCTCTGACTTTATACAGCGACCTTGATATTTCTTCCATAAGACAAATGCCTTTTGGACGAAAACCTATTCAAACAAAGGTTGTTGAAGAAAAAAACAGGCCAAAAGCATATGAATTTATAAAACAAAAAATATCGCAAGGAAGGCAAATTTTTGTCATCTGCCCTTTGATTGAGGAATCTGACGCTTTAGGAATAAAGTCCGCGACTGAAGAATTTGAAAAACTGAAAAAAGCCGTCTTTTCCAGCATAAGCATTGGATTGCTCCACGGGCGCATGAAGCACAATGAAAAAGAGCGCGTGATGTCTGAATTCAAAAATAACAATATAAGCATACTTGTTTCAACCGCTGTTGTTGAGGTCGGAATTGATGTTCCTAACGCAAGCATTATGATAATAGAAGGCGCGGACAGATTCGGATTAGCGCAATTGCATCAATTCAGAGGCAGAGTCGGCAGGAGCTCTGAACAATCATATTGCTTTTTATTTACTGACTCTCAAAACGCGCAAACCAAGAACAGGATGCAGTCATTCGTAAACGCGCGCGACGGCTTTGAAATCGCTGAACTGGATTTGCAATTGCGCGGACCAGGCCAAATCTATGGAACAGCGCAGTCAGGCAGATTTGAGGATTTAAAAATCGCGCGGCTGACTGATGCTGGCTTGATCAGCGAAACAAAAAAATACGCCCAAGACTTGCTTGATAATGATCCGAATTTAGGCGCGCACGCGCAAATAAAATTTGAAATTGAAAAGCGCGCCCAAGAACTGCATTTTGAATGAAAAAATTATTTTTTTATTCCAAGCATGCCCAGCGCCTCTGATATGTGGCGAATGCTTTTTGGAGTATATAAATTTTTAAATCCAAGCCGCTCTGCTTCGCGCGCCCTGTCTTCAAAATGAGAAACAGGCCTTACTTCCCCTGATAATCCTATTTCTCCGATTGCCACGGATAACGAAGGCATTGGCTGATTTGACAATGATGAAGCTATCGCCAGGCAGGCGGCTAAATCCAAGGCAGGATCTTTTGTCTTAAGGCCTGCCACTATATTTAAAAATACGTCTTGATTGTCTAATTTTAATCCTCCCCGCCTTTGCAATACCGCGAGAAGCAGTTCTAAGCGAGATAGGTCAAATCCGCTTGTCGCGCGCTTTGGATATCCATACGGCGTCTTATTGGTCAAAGCTTGGATTTCAATTAAAAAAGGGCGAGACCCTTCCATTATCACGCTCACAACTGATCCGGTGGAATTATCCTGGCGCTTGCGCAAAAATAATTCAGACGGATTTTTAACCTCTTTCAACCCCTGCTCTGACATTGTGAACACGCCAACTTGATTAGTCGCGCCAAATCTATTTTTTGTGCACCGCAAAAGCCGATACTCATGGAATTTATCTCCTTCTAAATATAAAACAACGTCAACCATGTGCGCCAGAGCTTGGGGCCCGGCCGCGTATCCTTCTTTTGTCACGTGCCCTATGGTTATAATAGCCGTGTTTTCTTGTTTCGCTGTTTGAAGCAATTGAGAAGAGCAGGCGCGGACTTGATTAATATTGCCGGCAGAACCTTCAACATCTTCATCAGAAATTGCCTGAATTGAATCAACTATCACAAGCGCGGGCTTGGATTTTTTAATACTCGCGATTATGTTTTTTATGCTAGTATCAGCCAAAAACTCTAAATTTTTTGAATCCAGATTAAGCCTGTTTATGCGCATTCCAATCTGGTCAACTGATTCTTCTCCAGCAATATATAGCAGTAAACCACTCGCTTTGCTCGGGCACACTGCAGGCACCGAATCAGCATCACCAATAGAACACGCAATCTGCAGAACCAAAGTTGATTTCCCTATTCCAGGATCTCCTGCGAGCAATACAAAAGAGCCGGGCACAATCCCGCCTCCTAACACATTATTTATTTCGTTAATCTTGATTGCGATCCTTTGTATGGATGGCTTTGAGCTGTGCTTCACTGTTTTTTGAGAAACGCGCCCATTGCCTTCTTGTTGAGAAATGCTCCCCCATTTATCGCATTCATCGCATTGCCCCTGCCATTTTGTGTATTGAGAATCACAATAAGAACATATATATAAGCTCATTATTTTGAAATCGCGTTTAATATCGCTCTCTCTATATCTTCAAATTCCACCACCCCAACTAATGCCACATCTCCTATGACAATGGTTGGCGTTGTGTTTATTCCTAATGCCTGTGCTTCCTGAAAATCTCTTTCAACTAAGGCGGATATTGTATCATCTAACATACATGACGTAAAGCCGGCAATATCAAGACTTAGCGCGCGCGCTCCAGTTTCAAAAGAAACAGGCGCTAAAACGTTCTGGTTCTCAAAAATCCAATCATGATATTCCCAGAACTTTCCTTGTTCATGGGCGCATCTGGCCGCGATTGCCGCGTCGCGCGACGATTGCGCTAAAAACGGAAAATCTTTCCAAACATGCCGGGCTTGCGATGAATATTTTTCCATAATGAGCCGCATAATAGGGCGCATTGCTTTGCATGACGCACATGAAAAATCAGCATACTCATATATTGCTAATTCACCTTGCCCTTTAGAAGGGCTTTCATTATAAAGCAACGGCCTGGTAATGCCTGAAAAATCAAATTCAGATCTCTTATCCGCCCTATTGCGCGCCAAATCAATGCCGAAAAAAAGAATTACTAGCGCTCCTAAAGATAATAATATTATAATAATTTTGTTATTCATAGCAGATAAAAAGCCATAGAGCCGTAAGCCGTAAAGCCATAGATTCTTGGCGAGCCGACTATGGCTTTATGGCTCTATGGCTTTAAGGCTGTCCATTATCTTAATTGCATCCTATGTATTTGCCCTGATAATCGGTCCGTAAAGTACAATTCTGTCCCATCATCGGAAATCATCATATTTTCAATAGTAAATGAAGCTCTGGAATCTGTCTGCGGAAAAGCGATTGGAGCTGAAGAATTATTTATTAAATCAATCTTATAAATCGTGTCCGCGACTGCTTCAACTTGCTCGCGGAATATCCCGCTTCCTTGGTCCAGATACTGCGGAACAGCGCAATACACATAATCCTCGCTTTCAAACACGCACTTATCCGGCCATGTCTGAATTTTCAAAGACCTGTTTCCTAATCCAATATTATCGCCTTCCGCGCCCGCGATATATAAAACAGGATTATAGTTTGTTGATTCATTATACACGCTGTAGAGAACCTGCTTGCCTGTCGGAGACCATGAGTGCTCAAATCCTATGCCATTTGTCTGCAAAGACAGGAAGTTTTCATTGTTAAATCCAATAAAAAATACTTCTTCTCCAGCAGATGAGGTCGGCTCCCTAAATGTTGCCACAACCTGGTTATTCGGAGACCAGTCAACTTTTACGTTTCTAGATTCTCTTCCTAAAGCCTGAATTAATTCTTGGCCTTGTCCATCTGGAGAAGACGTTATAATCCACCTGTCGTCTTCCGCTTCTCCTATGTATTCATACGCCAATTGCTTATCATCAGGAGAAAACGTGAACTCTTGGGCTTCTTTCGGCAAAGTGGCCCGCTGTCCCGTGTTAAAATTATAATAAATATTAGAGCCGTCTGGAAATTCCAAAATAGCGCTGTCTCCGCTGTTTGACCAGGCCACATTATCCACGTTGCGGAAAATTTCATCTGACAAAGCATATGGCTTGCCTGTTGAGGATAAAGTATAGAATTTTTCATCTCTCCAGTCATAGTAATTAAATTTTCCGCTGTTTGTCATAGAGCTGAAATCAGCCCTGTTTTCAGTAACCGCGGCAACTCTTGTCGCTCCTCCTGCTGCGACAATATCAGGCCCTTCAGGCTCTGCTGGTTCTGGAACAAGAGAGGTTGGACGACCTTCATCATCAA
>JAHJSI010000035.1 GCA_018830465.1 Patescibacteria group bacterium
GAACATGCCAGCGATTCTATCAAAAAGGCGTGAAGTTCAGAAGATGCGCTGTGTGAGCGATAAAGAAGTAATCAAGCACATGGATTCCAAGCTTGAATTTTCAGAAGTGAGCAATCCAATTTTGAAGCATATTGTAAGTCCGATTGTGAAATTGTATTATAAAATTATATGAGCAAAAAAGTTGCAATTATAACACCTGTATTTCCGCCTTATTGCGGAGGAATTGGCAGTGTGGCATTAAACCATGCGCGGATTTTGATTGACAAAGGACAAGATGTGATAGTGTTTGTGCCTGATTACGGATATAAACACGAGACCCCCTCTCAATCTCCTCCTTGGCAAGGGGGAGAGGTGTGTCTTTTAGAACCAGTTGCAAAATATGGGAATGCGGCATATGTTCCACAGCTTTGTAGTAAATTGCGTGATTATCATACAGTGATATTACAATATCCATTTTTTGGTGGAATGCGCGCGGTTTATAAAGCAAAAAAGAAATATAAATTTAAATTGATTTTGAACTATAATATGGACGTGGTTGGTAATAGGTTACCTGCCCGACGGAGCCTTGGCGAAGTTGGGAAAGATTTAATATTTTGGTACGTGACAAAATATTTCTTGCCGCGGATTGTGAAACATGCAGATATTGTGCTTGCGTCATCTGAAGATTATGCAAAGCATTCTGATCTAGGAAAGTATTGGTCTGATGATAAAAAATTCAAAGTATTGCCAATTGGAGTTGATGTGTCGCGATTCAAGCCATTTGAAGTTGATGAAGAATTTAAAAAGAATTTAAATATCAAACCAGATGAAAAAATTGTGCTATTTGTCGGCGGATTAGATAAAGCGCATTATTTTAAAGGAGTAGAATATTTGATTCGTGCAGTTGAACATATTAAATCTCACAGCGCGTTTAAGATTGTTATTGTGGGGCGAGGGGAGTTGCAGCAGGAGTATCGTAAATTAGCAGAAAAACTTAATGTCAAAGATAAAATAATGTTTACTGGCGGTATTTCAGATAATTATCTTGTAAAGCTATATCAAATGGCATATGTGACAGTTTTGCCGTCAATTGACCAGTCAGAATCATTTGGGATTGTTCTTGCTGAATCAATGGCATGTGGAACTCCTGTCATAGCGTCTAATCTTCCAGGAGTTAGGTCTGTGTTTGAAGATGGTGTCACTGGTTTTGTTTCTGCTGTGCGCGATGAGAAGAATTTAGCAGAGAAAATATCATTTATTTTAAATAATCCAGAAAAAGAAGTTCAAATGCGTGATGCGTGCGTAAAGTTAGTTCAAGAAAAATATGACTGGAATAAAATAGCAGATAAATTCATGGAATTATTATGATTATCTTGTTGGCTTTATATTATTTGATAAGCGCGGTTGTGTGGGGCTCTGTTGTGAGCCGGGTTTTGCCATTATCGCGCGCAATGTCTTATGCGTTTGGGTTTTTGACTGGATTTTATTTGTCCGCGTTCGCGATAGGGATTCCGGTTGTTGTTTGGAAATACGACAGGTTGTGCGTGGTGATTGGAATGGCGGCCGTGCTTTTGATTGGCTTTGTGTTATGGTTGGCCATAAAAAAGAAAAATGAAGACTTGTTTTCTAGTTTTAAAATTAGAACAGAATTGATTGCATTTGCTTTAAAAGATAAATTAGTGATTGCATTTGCTGTGTTGTCCGTGTTATTCATATTTTTTATATTTCACGCGCGCACAGGAGTATATATTTTATCGCCTTGGGACGCGCTTACGTCATTTTTATTGATGCTGTTTTTCGCGTTA
The DNA here is from genome assembly GCA_018830465.1 of Patescibacteria group bacterium. Taxonomy (GTDB): domain Bacteria; phylum Patescibacteriota; class Patescibacteriia; order UBA2169; family UBA2169; genus CG1-02-41-12. The sequence goes on from JAHJSI010000035.1 coordinate 1,785, forward strand.
TGTTTTATTGTTGTTAAAATGATTCTTTCACAAAGGTCTGTGGGGCTTGTGCTTGGCGTAATAATAATATTTTCATACATGACGCACGCGTATCTGCCAGTTGTTTATGAAACAGGATTTGGAGGAGATAAATGGCGGCATATTGCGGCAGAAAAATGGCTTCAAGATGGAGAGATTTATACTCCAAGCATTTGGGGAGAAGCAGAGAGGTCAGATGTGCATTTTGGCGCTATTGCTATGCCTGAAGCATTAGTTGCGGGCAACAAAACATCATACGCCAGCCAGTGGTCAACAACAATTATGTTGTCAGAAGCTATTGGAGTAGATATTTTCTGGATTGATTTGCTTCTTGTCTTCATATTCTGGTCATTGTTTTTGCCATTGATTTTGTATTTGTTCGGCAAAATTATATTTGAAAATGAGCGTCTTGGATTGTTATTCGCGTTTTTGCCGACTCTGTTTTACACATTCCAATCCGAAGGCGCGATTACGATTCCAGTTTCATTTGGGCATTTGTTTTTCTTTTTTGCGCTTCTTGTCTGGATATATTATGTTAAAGAAGGCAAGCGATCAACTTTGTATTTCGCAAGCGCGTTATCCTTGATATTTTATTGGGGATATATTTTGAATTTTTTTATGCTGATTTTGATTGGAGTTCTTTGTTATGCTTGGCGCAAGCTGTTCATGGAGCGAAAGCATTGGTATAAATTCAAATTAAAATTCGGGTTCTCTGATAAACGTTTAGCATTTCGCGATAAAACAATTTTTGGCTTGCTTGTGATTGGATCTATTTTTTTGATTCCGTTTTTGGAAATTTTTCAAGGACTTTCATATTATGCGGCTGGCTCTCTCTCTGTCATGGGAATTGTAGGCGCATTAGCTGACGCGTTCGGCCGCTTGTCAGGATTTATCGGCATCATAGTTCCGCCCGACTATATTGATCAAGGCAATTTTTTATATAACCAAACAAAGGAAAGCTTGTCTCGTCTGCCGTTATTTTCATACAGGGCAGTGCCTTTTGTTGTTTCAATGATTGTGTGGATTTTTATTTGGTGGGCAATATATCGCGTGATGCGCTATATGCGCGAGAAAAAGACAATTGTTTTATTTGCGATTTTATTTATAATCACAATGCTTTCATATTTTATATCTTGGTCATTCACAGAAGGGGTGCATATTTTAGCTCGTCGTCTTAATGAAACAATTGTATTTTTTATGATTATATTTTTAGGATACGGCATTTGGCTCTTCTTGTCTGAAAAACGGATTAAAATATTGCAGCGCAAAAAAATTCTTGCGATTTGTTTTGTTCTTGCTTTTGCCGCGACTAGCGCTTACGCGTCTGGTCCGAAACTTCAGCTTGTGACTAGAGATGAGATTCGCGCAGCGGAAATTGTGTGGGACGAGCATAAGTATGATGAAGAACCATATTGTGTTATAGCAAACACTTGGCCTTTGCTTGGGCTTGAGGCAGTCACTGGCATGCGCATTATTGCTGGTAATTTTCCAGTATATCGAGAATACGCCCAGCCAGAGAGAGTTACGATTTTTGAAGGCATGTCAAAGTCCCCATCAACGCATTGGATAGACCACGCGTTCGCGGTCACAAACGCTTCAGTTTGTTATTATATGACAGAGAAGCCTTGGGTAAGCGATTCTGTGCTTGATAAAACAATTGAACTTCTTGGCGAACCAAGGAGGGTTGGGAGAGTATATATTTGGCGATTATCTAAGTAAACTTTTTGGAAACAAACCTGTCTGAAACCAAGAAAGGATTGTTTTGTTTGAAACTGTTTTCTTTTTTAGATTTTCTGACCTTGTTTTAAATACGTTAAGTGCTCCAATTATTCCATTAACATATGCTTTAAAAATTTTTCTTGCGCGCCCTTTGAAAATATAATAGAAAAATATAAATATATGTCCAGCGAAAAACCATGGAGATTGCCAGAGCAGGAGAGCGAGTGGCAGATTTTTAAATTGCGTCCAAAGCAGATTGCGGTAAGTATGATAAACCACGAAATCAGATAACTTGCCATGAATAGCAGAACCCTTGTGATACACAATTGCTTTGCTTGCGTATCCAGCTTCAAATCCTTGGTTGCGCGCGCGCCATCCTAAATCCAAATCTTCCGCGTACGCGAAATATTTTTTATCAAACACGCCAACAGTTTCAATTAATTTGCGTGAATACAAAGCGCATCCTCCTGAAGCACAGAATAATTTTTGATTTTCATTTGTTCTGTTAAATGGCAATCCTGATGACATTAATACAATGCCAAGATTATCAATCTTGTCGCGATAATGATATTGCATCATGCGCGGAGCCACCATATCCGCGTTTGTTGAAATCATCTCTTTCAAAAAGTTTGGCTCAACAATAGTATCATTATTCAAAAGCAGAACAGCATCTACTTGATTATTTGCTAAAGCAGAGCGAATACCGACATTATTACCCTCTGCAAAACCCAGATTTTTTTTATTTTGGATGATTTTTACAAAATCGCCAAATTCGGCTTCTATAGCGTTTTTGTGCTCTAAAACGTCATTATTTACCACAATTACAGAAAAGCGCTCATAATCCAATTTTTGGAGGGATTTCAAGCATTCTCGCGTGTCAGAGAGGTTTTTATAGTGCAAAATTATGATTGCAATGCGTGAAAATTTCATTTGACAAATATTTGTTGATATGGTATATATAGTATCTCAAAAGAGAAATATAAAATCAAGCTCTTCTACAACTCACAGGGCTCAACAGCCCAAGGAGATGATCATGGATGCGTTAGTCGCCCGCCGCAATAAGCTGTTGGTTAGGATTCCAGCGCTTGCAGGTCTTCTGGTCGCCTTGTTTTGGGGCGTGTGGTATCTCGTGACAGGCAATGTGCCGAGTGTGTCTGTTGTGACATTCGGAAAAGAGATGGTGTATGAATTGCCATTTGTGATTTCGCGCGGTTTTGACAGCTCAGCGGCAATGGTATTCGCAGTTATGGCTGTCCTATTGTGGTACGTCGTGATAAAGACAGAGGATAGTTTCGCCGTCGCTTTCGCCGCCAGCGTCTTCGCCGTCGTCTTCGTCTTCGCCGTCGCCGCCGCCGTCGTCTTCGTTTTCGCCGCCGCCACTGTCGCCACCAACCGCGCCGTCGTCGCCGTCATCGCCCCCTTCGCCGTCGTCGCCGTCATCGCCCCCTTCGCCGTCTCCGTCTTCGTCTTCGCTGCCGTCGCCGCTGCCGTCGCCGCCACCGAAAAGACAGAGTATAAAGAAGGCTTAGCAGTATGTATTGTGCTGAGTCTTGTACTCGTGTTCGGATTGAGTGTAGGAATGAGCGTGGTGTTCGGCGGGGTTGTGGGTTTGAGCATCGCAGTTGCCTTAGGATTCGCATATTCTATAC
>JAHJSI010000036.1 GCA_018830465.1 Patescibacteria group bacterium
AAGCTTTATCTCGTGTTGTAGCCTCAATTGCATTCTCTCCTATTACAGGTAAATCTCCCTCAGAAAATTTTAATATCTTCTCAAGTCCTATTATTCTTTCACTATTTTGACATGTTTCTCCTATTACAAAATCAAGACCTGACACTGGCTCAACATCAGGCAAACGGAGAGAAACTAGACGCGGAGTGATTGTATTCAAAATAATAAACGACAAAAGAGCCAGTATAAGCCCGATTACAGCCCCGAAAATGCGTTTTTTCGCGGCGTTGATTTTATCCGGCGATCCCCCCGCGAAAATCCACTGGTACCCGGCGATTATAATCATTACTACCGCGAAAAGCGCGCCTGTTCCTATAAGCAAACGATATATTCCTTCTATATAGTCAGTCATATCGCACACAGCTGGAGATCCGTCCGGAAGTTTGCAGTCAGTCGCGACAAAAGGCAAAGGAATCTGCAGTTTTACATATAAATCATCTTTCAAATCAGGATTAACTTCAGCAAACACAAAACCAGGCATTAGAAAAATCGCAATACTTATTATAATGCTAAATTTTTTAAAATATTTCATAATGAAACAGATTGACTATAATTTAAAACCATCATAATAAAAATAATTGTGAGAATGATTCCGATTATTATTGCAAGAACAGGCAAAGAAATAGATAAAACCCAAATAATTATTTTCTTTTTAAGCAGAGATTTCGCGATGGAAAACGCGGCTTTCTTTGTCTGATTTTCCAATTTCGGAACCATTGCCCCCATAGCAGCCTGCTTTGCCAGCATTCGCTCATTATAAAACTCTTCTCTTTTTTGCTGCTGGTCTCGCGCGTCAAGCTCGTCCGGCTCATTGTCTATAATTTCTTGCCCCATACAACGCTATTAATTTTCCACTGCCCGGTCGCGTCTTGATTTAAAGAAACAAAAACCTCTTGGATGTACTGGTCAACAGAACCTCCAGATTCTTCCACGCGATTTACAACAATATCAAAGCTCGCGCCGCGGCTGGCTAAAGAGAAAGACCTTGTCTTAGTCCCGGCAAGTTCTGATATTACAGAATAATACCCGTCTCTTTCAGGCGCGGTTTTTTTGTATTCCTGCATATTGTTCCGCATGCTTATCGTCATAAATCCGAGCATATCGTCAATATGCGCGAAATTCGCGTCAGACGAATAAGTGCCGAACCTTTCAATAAAAAATTCCGCTAATTCTTTCGCCTCTTTCTCAAGAGGACTTGCATCATCACCCGCGACAAATGGGTTTAAATCAGAAAATTCTTGCGCGTTAGAAGAATCAAACACCTTATCCTCTGGCAATCCTTCATCTCTATCAGGCAGAACGATTTCAGGCTCTTCGGATACCGCAGGCGCGTCTTCTTTAGATGGAAATAGATCAAAGATTGTCGCGATAAGCAAACCAAACAAGATGATTGCGGTAATTATGATAATAATTGCTTTTGTTTTTTGCGTCATATTTTATTTTTTACTTGCGCCTTTCTCTTGGGCGAATTCTTTTTTTGCCCGCTCTATCTCAAGAAGCTGGCGCGGATCAGAAGTAATGATCTGGTCTTCCGTGTAAGAAGCCACGACTTTTATGGCGGCATGCTTGTTTCCCGCGAAAAATATTCCTTCGCCAACGCTTCCTTCTAACAGCAGATACTTCTCCCCTTCTGTAAGCATAAACGTTTTAACGACATTATCAATTGAAGCTGGAGACTGCCTAAGAAGAAGCTGTAAAGCGGAATTTGTGACGATTGCCTGGCCATACTGGCTTGCCAAGAAATCATTCACATCCTGGGTAATTGTGGTCACGCCAAGATAATATTTGCGGGCGCGCTTTACTAAAGCAAAAATGAATTTCGCGCTGTCTTCATGCTGCATAAGCCACCAGGCCTCATCAATCACCAAAATTCTCTTTTTCAAAGAAGAGCGCACTATATTCCAAATATAGTTGACAATCGCATAAACAGCCATGGGCCTTAGCTCATCTTCCAAATCCCGAACTGAAAAAACAACAAGCTGATTAGACATATCAACATTAGTCGGCTCATTCAAAAGGCCCGCGAAAGTTCCGCTCGTGTATTTTGCCAGGCGCTCTGATAAAGGCGCTCCGCCTTCCATTCCCTGCAAAACTTCTTGAAAATCCCGCATTATCGGCGGTTCAATCGCGCTTAAATCGCTTGAAGCTGTAATGTCCTTTTTAGCGTATGTTTCCAAAAGCGCCCTGTCAATAATTGAATCTTCTTCATTTGTAAACTGTCCCAGCATTAATCGAACCAAGCCCTTTAAAGTAATAACAGCGCTTCTTATAATATCAGCCGCGCGTTCTTGGCCGCCTATGGCGCGGGGCAAGTCAAATGGATTGATTTTTGACTCGCTGTTTAAAGAAATATTTATGTATGAACCCCCGACTGCTTCGGATAAATGCTCATATTCGCGCTCTGGGTCGATAATTATCACATCAGAGCCCATCATCATGCTCCGCAGGACTTCAAGCTTGACCGCGTAGCTTTTTCCAGCTCCTGAAGTCGCGAACACAACGCTGTTCGCGTTCGGCAGAGAAAACCTGTCAAATAATATCAAGCTGTTGTTGTGCCTGTTCACGCCGTAAAGAATCCCGTTGTCAGAAGTCAAGTCAGATGAAACGAACGGGAATGAAGACGCGGCTGGAGAAGTATTCAAATTAGCGCTTATTCCAAGCTCATCATTCGCCAAAGGAAGAGTTGAATTAAATCCTTGCTCCATCTGCCACAAAGACCTGCGCGA
>JAHJSI010000007.1 GCA_018830465.1 Patescibacteria group bacterium
AAATGAAAAAGATTGCTTTTGTATTTCCGAGCCGAGGAGCTAACACAGGCGTAGCCTTTTCTTGACACAAAAATATAATATGATATATTATTATCACTCTTACTTGACGAGTGATAATAGGTCGTGTATACTTAAAAATACTATGGATTCTCGCAAACAAAAGCTTTTACAGTATATTATAGAGGTATATATCAAGACAGCGCAGCCAGTTGGCTCTACTTTGATTTCCGAAAAGTACATGAAAGATGTTTCCGGCCCAACAGTACGCAACTGGATGCAGGAGCTAGAACGCGAAGGCTATATCACGCATCCTCATACCTCTGCAGGAAGAGTTCCCACAGAAGCTGGGTATAGGTACTACATTGAGCACGGCGCAGCAAAAGATATTACAGAAAAGAATCAAAAAGAAATTGACCAAGCGCATAGTGCATCAAAAAATGTGTCCGAAAATGTAAAATCAATGGCTAAAAAAGCGGCAGATGTGTCACACAATGTTATTGTCGTTGCTTTTTCACCGCATGATGTGTACTATACCGGACTTTCTAATTTGTTTAGTCATCCAGAATTCTCAAACCAAGATGTTGTGGTGCATATGTCAGAGATGATTGACCATTTAGATGAGGTAATGAGCAGTATCAGTAAACAGCTTGATCGTGATATTGCTATATTGATTGGAAGTGATAATCCATTTGGCATTGAGTGCGGAAGCGTATTTTCTTTATTGGACGACGGCGTGGTCATTGGAATTTTAGGGCCAATGAGAATGGATTACAGCCAGAATGTGGGACTTGTTAAATACATTAAATTTTTATTGGAAGAATAACATGAAAACAGATAAAAAATTTAAAGATTTAGAATTAAAAGCAGAAGAGAATCTTGCTGGATGGAAGCGCAGCCAAGCAGATTATCAGAATTTGAAAAAAGAGCATGAAGCGCAAATCAGCAGAATCGGCGAGATTAGCGCTATGGGGTTTGTGGATCATCTTTTGCCGATTATTGACCATTTTGAAATGGCTATTAATCATGTGCCGAAAGATGCTGAAAAAGAGGAATGGGTGCAAGGACTTTTCCATATTAAAAAGCAGTTTAATGATGTTTTAGATAATTTGGGCGTAAAAAGAATTAACGCTATAGGAAAAAAGTTTGATCCAGAGTTGCATGAAGCAGTTTCGCAGAAGGAGTCAAGCAAAGAATCTGATACTGTGATTCAGGAAATACAGGCAGGTTATATGTTCGGAGATAGCGTGATTAGGCATTCAAAAGTAATTGTCAGTAAATAAATAGTTAATAATAGGAGAATATTATATGAGTAAAATACTAGGAATTGACCTTGGCACAACAAACAGCGCCATGGCAATTATTGAAGGAGGTCAGCCAAAGATTCTGGAAAACGCGGAAGGAAACAGAACCACGCCTTCTGTTGTTGCAATGAAAAACGGGGAGCGGCTAGTTGGTCATTCAGCCAAACGCCAGTCCGTGACAAATCCGGAGAATACTTTGTATTCCATAAAGCGCCTTATTGGGCGCCGATTTAACGATTCAGAAGTGCGGGAAGCAGTCAAAACTTCATCGTTTAAGATTATGCAGGCAGGAGACAACAGCCATGAAGGCGGGGCAGGCGGGGTAAAAATTAAAATGGCTGGCAAAGAGCATACTCCGCAGGAAATTTCAGCAATGATTCTGCAGAAATTAAAAGCAGACGCAGAAGCAAAACTGGGAGAGAAAATCACTGAAGCAGTAATTACAGTGCCTGCATATTTTGATGACGCGCAGCGCCAGGCGACAAAAGATGCGGGCAAGATCGCGGGCCTTGAAGTCAAGCGCATCATCAACGAGCCAACCGCGGCAGCTTTAGCGTATGGATTTGATAAAAAGAAAGACGAGAAAATCGCGGTGTATGATCTTGGAGGTGGAACATTTGATATTTCGCTTTTGGAGGTATCGCAGGATACTGTTGAAGTAAAAGCAACGAACGGAGACACTCACTTGGGTGGAGATGATTTTGATCAGAAAGTTATTGATTATATTGTTAAGGAGTTTGCAAAAGATCAAGGAATTGATTTGGCAAAAGATATTATGGCAATGCAAAGAGTTCGCGAAGCAGCTGAAAAAGCAAAGCACGAACTCTCGGTCGCGAATTCAACTGAAATCAATCAGCCGTACATTATGACTGACGCGTCTGGACCGAAGCATTTGGTGATGAGCATTACGCGCGCCAAGCTTGAAGAACTGGTTGGCGAATTAGTGAAAAAGACATTTGGTCCGGTTGAGCAGGCAATGAAGGACGCTGGATGGAGTAAAGGCGATATTAATGAAGTCATCTTAGTTGGCGGGCAAACACGAATGCCTTTGGTGCAATCCAAAGTTAAGGAATACTTTGGAAAAGAGCCGCACATGGGCGTAAATCCTGATGAGGTCGTGGCGCTCGGAGCCGCGGTTCAGGCGGGCGTCTTGCAAGGCGATGTAAAAGATGTTCTTCTTTTGGATGTGACGCCTCTTACATTAGGCCTTGAAACATTAGGCGGAGTTCGCACTCCTTTAATTGAGCGCAATACAACAATTCCAACAAGCAAATCACAGATTTTTTCAACTGCTGCTGATAATCAAACTTCTGTAGAAATTCATGTCCTCCAAGGTGAGCGCGAGTTCGCAGCAGATAACAAGACTCTTGGCAGATTCATATTAGATGGAATTCCTCCAGCGCCTCGCGGAATGCCGCAAGTAGAAGTTAGCTTTGATATTGACGCGAATGGCATCTTAAATGTAAAAGCAGTTGATAAAGCAACTAACAAGGAGCAAAAAATTACAATTACTGCTTCAACAGGTTTATCAGATGCTGAAGTGGAGAAAATGAAGCAAGATGCCGCAACCCATGCTGAAGAGGACAAGAAAAAGAAAGATTCAGTTGAAGTCCGCAATTTAGCAGAACAGCTTACTTATACTGCTGAAAAAGCTATGACAGATGCAGGGGATAAAATTGGTGATGAAATTAAAAAGCCAATTCAAGAAAAAATAGATGCTTTGAAGACAATTAAAGATGGCGAAGATATTGAGGCAATAAAGAAAGCAACTGAAGAACTATCTAAAGAGATGCAGAAGATTGGGGAGGCGATGAATAAGGCCGCATCCGCCGCCCAAGGGCAGGCACAGGATGCGTCTGCAGCACAAGGTGCGTCGCAAGAAGGTGCGCCGGTTGAAGGCGAATACGAGGAAGTTAAAAAATAAGAAATATAGATTAAATTTATATATAAAAAATATGTCAAATGAACAAAATCCCGCCCAAGGCGGACAAGCACAGCCGGGCCAGCAACAAATAAAAATCGCGGATAATATTCCTGGCGCTGAATACGCGAATATGATGCAAGTGAATCATACGCAGGAAGAGTTTATGATGGTATTTATGAATGTCGCGGGCCAGTCTGGGCGTGTAGTAAGCAAAGTGCTTACAAGCCCAGGACACATGAAGCGAATTGTCGCGGCTCTGGCCGATAACATCAAAAAATACGAAGAACGCTTCGGAGAAATCAAAGCCGCGGATGCTCCACAGACAAATACTGGTTTGGGTTTTGAGGATAGGAAATAATAATGCCAAAAGATTATTACAAAGTACTAGGAATAGACAAGTCAGCGTCCCAGGACGAAATTAAAAAGGCCTTCCGCAAGCAGGCCCATGTTCATCATCCTGACAAGAATAATGGCGAAGACGAGACCAAATTCAAGGAAATAAACGAGGCATACCAGATTCTTGGTGATGAGAAGAAACGCGAGCAATATGACCAATTTGGCGATAGCGCTTTTTCAGGTCAAGGATTCGGCGGAACAGGAATGAATTGGCAGGACTTTGTAAGGCAAGCACAGCAAGGCGGTTTTTCTTCACAAGGCGGATTTGGCGGGCAAAGAGTGAATGTTGATTTTGGCGATCTTGGCGACATATTCGGCGAGATGTTCGGATTCGGGGGTGGACGCAGACGATCGCGGCAGACAGGCCCGCAACAAGGAGAGAGTATGGAAATTGAGATGAGCGTTTCATTCGAAGAAGCAGTTTTTGGCGTTGAAAAGATGATCCGCCTTTCGCGCGTAGTCAAGTGCGAGAAATGCAATGGAAATGGCGCAGAGCCAGGAACCAAAATTTCAAAATGCGCGAGATGCAATGGTCAAGGGCAAATAGTGCAAACACGCTCTACTATGCTTGGTACGTTTCAGACCGCTTCAATTTGCCCAGAATGCCATGGGCAAGGAAAAAGCGCGGATAAGCCATGCTCTAATTGCCATGGGCAAGGACGCGCGGAGAAGCAGGATGATATAAAAATTAAAATTCCTGCTGGCATAGATAATGGCCAGACAGTCCGCATGCAAGGACTTGGAAACGCGGGAGAGCGCGGAGGTTTGTCTGGAGATTTGTATATCCATGTTCGCGTAAGGCCGAATAAACGTTTTGAGAGAAATGGAAGCGATATTATCACAATTGAGCCGATCTCTGTGGCGCAAGCAGTATTAGGGGATACTATTAAAGTAGAAACTGTGCATGGCGCTGTCAATTTGAAGATTCCAGCAGGAACACAGCCATCTACTAAATTTAAATTGCGGGGCAAAGGCGTGCCTCATGTGCAGTCATCATCAAAAGGCGATCATATTGTAATCGCAGACATCAAAATTCCAAAAAAGCTTTCTCGCAAAGAGAAGAAGCTATTTGAGGAATTGCGGGATGAAAAAAGTGGATGGTTCTAGCATGTGGATACATATCTGACAGAGCTTGCTAAAAGTGGTATAATAATCATATTATGTTTCTACTGCAAGCAGCTACAACAACTGACGCAGTATCCACATCAACATCAATGGTGATAAATGTTGGGGAGGCAATTGCAAATTTTAATAATTTGATTGCTAATTTTGATTTTACTAAGCCAACTTGGGATTTATTCATAATCCTATTTTTTTTAGTATCTTCTTTAATATATGGCCTTATATTAGGAAGGGATCGTATTATTCTAATGTTAATCTCAGTTTATATCGGATTAGCAGTACTGCGGTCTTCGCCTTTTATTGACCAGCTTATTCCACAGGATTATGGGCCGAATAATGTGTTTATATTTAAGATTTCATTGTTCATTGGAGTGTTTGTGATTTTGTTTTTCTTTTTATCTAGATCAAGCGTATTACGGACTCTTGCAAAATCAGAGACATCAGGCGGGTGGCTGCAGGTGATTGTGTTCAGCATGCTGCAGGTTGGGCTTTTAATAAGCATTACTTTGTCGTTTATTTCTCCAGAATACCATGATCAATTATCTAATTTTACGAGAGAATGGTTTCTTGGACCGCAGGCAGAATTTTTTTGGATAATTTCGCCGATTATTGCAATGGCTCTGCTTGGCAGAGGAGGGGACAAGGAATAAAAATTAGGTTTTGTATTTTGCTGGCAAACTTTTGACCTGTCGCATGACGGGGTTGACTAATTGCCAGCTTTTTGATATTATATAGATATAAATTAGTTGATTTAGTCAGTTTTGGGCTAATATTAGCTAAAAAAATACCTATATTTATTAAATATTATGGAATCAGTTTCAAATCCAAATTCAATTTTAGACAAAGTTATTGCAACAGAACAGGAGCACCAGCTTGCTGAGTTTAATCCTGTGGAAATTGTTGTAAAGCTTTTCTCTGAATTAGGTTCTCGCGAGCAGGATATTCTGCGCCGCAGATTTGGGTTGTATGGAAAAGAAAATGAAACATTAGAACAGATCGGAAAAAACTATAATATTACAAGAGAGCGCGTCCGCCAGATTGAGAATGCCGCGATTAAGCATATTCGTTCTCTTGATTATTTTACAGACACTGTAAAGCCAGTTGAAGTTGTTGTAATCACTGCTTTAGAAAAATACGGCGGAATCATGGAAGAAAATCATATGATTGAGTATCTTTTGCAGAATGAAGGCAAAGAAGAGGTATATTGCAGGCATTTGCTTTTCTTGCTTGAGAAGCTTACGGCTAACAGAATTTTGCGTGAATCTAGAGATGAATTTAATAATACATGGCGCTTGGAATTTATTGACTGGGACAAGCTGGAAGCAACAGTTGCGGAATTGACTCGCATTTTAGAAGAGCATAATCAGCCAATGGAGCGTGATGAGCTGTTTAATAAATTTAAAATGACGGATATATTTTTAAAGCATCAGCAGCTTTTTGATTTTGATCCTGAAAAAGCAGAGCCAATCCATGCTCATTTGCGAGCTACAAAAAAGATTAAACAGAATCCTTTTGGCGAATATGGCCTTTCTCAGTGGAGTACAATTACCCCAAAGCGCATGGGCGATAAGATTTATTTGGTAATGAAAAAGAATGAAAAGCCATTGCATTTCAGAGATATTGCGGAGCATATCAATAAAGCGGGATTTGATTCCAAAAAAGCATATGCCCCAACAGTGCATAATGAATTGATTTTGGATGACCGTTATGTATTAGTTGGACGCGGAATTTACGCGCTCAAAGAATGGGGGTTCACTCCCGGGGTTGTTAGCGATGTCATTAAAGAGATTTTGAAAAACGCGGAAAATCCAATGAGCCGTGATGAGATTGTTGACGCGGTTCTCTCTCAAAGAATGGTTAAGAAAGGCACTGTTTATCTCGCGCTTTCAAACAGCGAAAAATTTAAAAAGAATGAGAATGAAAAATATACTTTTATTGTTGCGTAAATATTCTTGAACTTATTTCAGTAAAATGATAAGAATTCGCCTTTTGGCGGGTTTTTTTATTTTGTGGTATAATTTAATCAAATAAAAGATATGGATAAGATAGCGCATTCACTAAATAAGTCAGATGATGTGACAGCTCTGGCCCTGACAAACTTCCGCAATGAGAAGCGGCGTTTTGGCATTAAAGAGGATGATCGCCGCAGACATGTGTATTTAATCGGAAAAACAGGAATGGGAAAATCTACTGTGCTTGAGAATATGATTATTCAGGATATACAGAATGGAAAAGGAGTCGCGGTTGTGGATCCTCACGGTGATTTAGTTGAAAAAGTTATTAATTATATTCCGAGTGGCCGCGTGAATGACGTAATTTATTTTAATCCAGCTGATTTGGATTTTCCAATCGCGTTCAATGTGTTTGAAAAAGTGGATCGCTCTCATCAGCATTTGATCGCGTCTGGCTTGATTGGAATTTTCAAAAAATTATGGGCAGATTCATGGGGTCCGCGTCTTGAATATGTTTTGCGCAACGCAATCCTGGCCTTGCTGGAATATCCTGATTCAACTTTGCTTGGAGTAATGCGCCTTTTGGTTGATAAAGGATATCGCAAAAAAGTTATACAAAAAATTACAGATCCAGTGGTCCGCTCATTCTGGCTTGATGAATATTCAAAATATCCTGATAAATTCCAGTCAGAAGCAATTGCTCCTATTCAGAATAAAGTAGGCCAGTTTTTATCAAGCCCTGTTATTAGGAATATTGTTGGGCAGGTAAAATCATCTTTTTCAATGCGTGACATAATGGATAATAAAAAGATTCTTTTAATGAATTTGGCAAAAGGAAGAGTTGGAGAAGACAATTCCGCCTTGCTTGGAGCAATGCTTATTACAAAAATACAGATGGCCGCGATGAGCAGAGTGGATATTCCTGAAGAAGAAAGGCAAGATTTTTATTTATATGTTGATGAGTTCCAGAATTTCGCGACAGAATCTTTCGCGAATATATTGTCTGAGGCCCGCAAATACCGGCTTAATTTGATTATCGCGCATCAATATATAGAGCAATTGGATGATTTAGTGCGAGCTTCTGTATTTGGAAATGTTGGCACTATAATGCTGTTTAGGATTGGAGCAACTGACGCCGAAGAATTAGTAAAAGAGTTTGAACCGTATTTTGTTGAGGAAGACTTAGTTAATCTTGGAAAGTATGATGTTTATATGAAGTTGATGATTGATGGGATTTCTTCTCAGCCATTTTCCGCGACCACAATGCCTCCCATTTCAGGTGAAACAGAAAATAGAGATAAAGTAATAAAGATTTCGCGCGAGAGGTACGCGACAAAACTTGAGATTGTTCAGGAAAGAATCATACGATGGAGCGAGGCAAACAGGGATGGTGGTGATGCGAGCGCAGATGGGCGTGGCGCGCAAAGGCCTAGATCTATTGATAAGTCAATTCCATCGCCGCGTGGCCGCAGTGATGAGAATCGCGGCAATAAGAAAGATGAAGAAGATAAAGACCTGCCATACACAGCAGAATGCGGAGTGTGCGGCGCTGAAACGCATTTATCTTTTAAGCCAGACAACAAGCGCCCTATTTATTGCAAATCATGCTTAAAGAAAATTCGCAATGGTGAAATTCCTCATTTAGAGCCGAAGCATAATGAGCGCAAAAAATCATCTGATTCTGATAAAGAGAGCAATAATAAGCCGCAAATTCCCGGCATGTCTCTTTCTGATGCTATTCAACAAGGCGTACAGAAATTTAGAGGGTAGAATTTTTGTTATGTCAAAACAAGATTCTAACAATAATAATATAACTATCGCGGTAGCAATGTCAGGCGGAGTGGATTCATCCGTATCAGCCGCGTTATTAAAAAAGCAGGGTTATAATGTGCTTGGTTTTTATATGAAGAATTGGGGCGATGATATGCGTGGTTTTAAAAAATCAGAAGGTCAGTGGCTGAAAGACAGAGAAGATGCCATGCGCGCGGCTGCTAAGTTTGATATCCGGTTTCATACGCTTGATTTTAAGAAGGAGTACCAAGATTTGGTGCTTAATTGCTTCTTCAGCGATTACAAGAAAGGACGCACTCCGAATCCTGATGTGGTATGCAATGAGAAGATAAAGTTTGGCGTGTTTTTAGATAAAGCTGTTGAGATGGGAGCAGACATGATTGCGACAGGACATTATGTGAGGAAATCCCAGATTCCAAATTCCAACCAATGCCAACTGCTTAAGGGAATTGATATAAATAAAGATCAATCCTATTTTCTCTATCGCTTAAATCAAAAACAATTGTCTGAATCAATGTTTCCTGTTGGCAAATACACAAAGCCGCAGACGCGCGAGCTGGCTAAGAAGCTCGGGTTGCTGAACCATGATAAGCATGATAGCCAGGGCGTGTGTTTTCTTGGGCATCTTGTTTTGAAAGATTTTTTGTCGCGGAAGATAAAAGAAAAACCCGGAGATATTGTTACCAAAGATGGTGAAAAAGTCGGAGAACATGAAGGGCTTTTCTGGTACACAATAGGACAGCGAAAAGGAATTAAAGTCGGCGGCACAGGGCCTTATTATGTTATAAAAAGGGATTTTGATAAAAATCAGCTTGTGGTGGCAAACAATTCGAAAGATGACGCGCTGTATTCGTCTGAAGTAGAAATTGAGGATGTTAGTTGGATTTCAGGCAAAGAGCCGCCTCAAAAGTGCGAATGCAGAATCCGTTATCGGGAGCCATTGACAAAGTGCGCTATTACAAGGCAGGATGAAGGCGCGTATCGCGTTAAGTTTGAAAAACCGCAATTCGCGGTCGCGAGCGGACAATCACTTGTTCTTTATCAAGGAGAAATATGCTTAGGAGGAGGAATAATCAAATGATGACGAATGAAAAGATGATAAAGCATTTGTTAGATATCGGAGCCTTGCGGTCAGAAAGAATAAAACAAGCGCTTTTGGCTTTTCCAAGAGAGGAGTTTGTTCCTGCAGAAGAATTTCATCGCGCGTACGAAGACCATCCTCTGTTAATTGGTCAAGGACAAACTATTTCCCAGCCAAGAACTGTGGTATTCATGCTTGAGGAGCTTGGCGCGCAGGAACACGATAATGTGCTGGATATCGGCGCTGGGTCTGGATGGCAGAGCGCGCTGTTGTCGTATTTGGTCGGAAATCGCGGTCATGTATGGGCTTATGAAATACTTGAGCAGGAGGTTGGTAAATTTGGAAAGGCGAATTTAGAGAAATTTAATCTTGAAAATGTGGATTATTTTATTGGGGATGCAAGCGAGCATTGGACAGAGCACGCGCCATACAATCGTATTATTTCTGGAGCCGCTTTCGACAATATTCCAGAAGAACTAAAGGATCTTTTGGAAATTGGAGGATGTCTGGTTACTCCAACGCAGGACCATAACATGGTTTGTATATCCCGCACAGCAGAAGAAGGAGAAAAAGAGTTCATAGTAAAAAACACTTTCGGTTTTGAATTTGTCCCGTTCATATAGAAAAGCCCGAGCAATAAGGATTGCGCGGGCTTTCTTTTTTTGTTATTATTTATATATGATTACAGCAAAAGAACTTAGAGAAAAATATTTTGAATTCTTCAAGAAAAAGGAACATGCGCTGATTCCTTCTGCTTCTTTGGTTCCTGAAAATGATCCAACAATTTTATTCACTACAGCAGGAATGCATCCTCTTGTGCCGTATTTGATGGGACAAAAACATCCTTCAGGCAAGCGAATCGTGAACGTGCAAAAATGCGTTCGCACTGGTGATATTGATGATGTGGGGGATACTATGCATCTTACTTTTTTTGAGATGCTTGGAAACTGGTCTTTGGGCGATTATTTCAAGAAAGAATCAATTCCTTGGTCTTGGGAGTTTTTAGTTGATGAATTAGGCATTGATCCTGGTAAGTTATATATCACAGTTTATGAGGGAGATGAAAATGTTCCTCGCGATGATGAGTCAATCAAAATCTGGCAAGGTTTGTTTAAGAAAGCTTCAATCAGCGCAGGCGTAGCTGATTCGTCTTCTGGCGGCAGTATGGATGACAAGCTTCCTGGCGATATGCCTCGTATTTTTCCTTTAGGCAGAGAAGACAACTGGTGGGGCCCTGCTGGCAAGACAGGGCCATGCGGGCCTGACAGCGAGATGTTCTATGATGTTGGCAAAGACGGGTGCTCTGATGCGTGTTGTCCTGGGTGCTCATGCGGAAAATATGTTGAAATCTGGAATAACGTGTTCATGGAATACAACAAAAAGGAAGATGGAACATATGAGCCATTAGCGCAGAAAAATGTTGATACTGGAATGGGCGTGGAGCGCACTGTGACGATTTTGAATGGAGAGGACTGTGTGTTTGAATCAGATACAATACGTCCTGTTTTGGATAAGGTGCGCGAATTAGCTGATCAAAAGAGCGATGAGTCAGAGCGCATAATTGCCGACCATATCCGTTCAGCAGCAATGATAATATCAGATGGAGTTGTTCCATCAAACTTAGACCAAGGATATGTTGTCCGAAAACTTATACGACGCGCTATCCGCCATGCTCGCTTGATTGGAATTAGCGATATGTTCTGCTCAAAAGTCGCTTTAGCTGTGATTAATATAATGCGCGGCCAATATCCTGAATTAAAAGACAATAAAGATCAAATAATCAGTGAATTTGACCAAGAAGAAGAAAAATTTACAAAAACACTTAAAAAAGGATTAAAAAAATTTAAAGATTTGGTTTCAAAAGAAGCAATGTCAGATCAAGCAATTAACGGAAAAGATGTTTTTGATTTATTCCAGACATATGGATTTCCTTTGGAAATGACGCGAGAAATGGCTGATGAGCATGATTTGTCAGTTGATGAAAAAGGATTTTATGAAGAATTTAATAAGCATCAGGAATTATCCAGAACAGCAACTCAAGGAAGATTTAAAGGCGGACTTGCAGACAATTCAGAGCAGACAACAAAATATCATACCACAGCGCATCTTATGCTCGCGGGCTTGCGAGAAGTTTTAGGCAAGCATGTCCAGCAAAAAGGAAGTAATATTACAGCAGAGCGTTTGCGTTTTGATTTTTCCCATCCACAAAAAATGACGGATAACCAAATTTGTGATGTGCAGGATTTCGTGAATGACGCTATTGTTTCTGATTATGATGTTGAGTGCGAAGAGATGAATGTTGATGAAGCAAAGGAAAAACACGCTGTTGGAGTGTTTGATTCAAAGTACGGCGATAAAGTAAAAGTATATACAATTGGAAATTTATCAAAAGAGATCTGCGGAGGTCCGCATGTTGAGAGAACAGGGGACATGGGCGAATTCAAGATTATAAAAGAACAGCCAGCATCCGCTGGAGTGCGTCGGATTAGGGCGGTGCTGGAATGATAATCAATTCAGAAAAAAAGGAGGCCAGCAACGCGTGTGGGGAAACACGTCACTGACCTCAGGCGGCTAGAGAGGGGAGGTCTCTAGCTGTCGATAGACCACGGCTCGTGGCCTTCGAATGCACGTTGGCATGTAGCCATGCTGATGGGCTCGATCAGCGCGTGCGCTCCGTGTTCAAACTGAGCCGCTTCAATGGTCTGATGATCGCCATCGTCGATGGGCTCGCTGGGATCGTCATTCAGAAAGCCGACGAAGTTACAATGATTCATCACCTCGTCATTTGCTTCCAGATTTGGCGCGGCGGTGAGCTGATACAATCTCATCATGCCGTTCATCACGCACCTCCACACATCGCGTTCAGGCGCTGTTCCCTGGCGCGCAAGATGTGCACGATGCGCTCCTGCTCATCGTCTGGGAGCTCGGAGGCGATTCCAGTGATACTGTCTATGTTGAACACTGAAAGGTCGCCGACTTTCGACAGTAGCTCTGCTACTGCGAGGTTGATGGGTTCGAGGTGGGACACTTATACTACCTCCATGCTTTATCCGCAGTCGTGGGTTTGTACCCGGTACCGCGGAACGTGGTGAGGTAGATGTAGTAGGGGAGGTACTACATCACATCATTAGGAATTGAGCGAAGTGGATTTGGAATTCAGCGGTTCTACGCAGTTCATAGAGGCGTTTAAAGCCCCTCAAACGGTGTTCCGCTATTTCCCAACCGCTTTCACTCGCGAACAACTGCACTTTTCGCGCTACCTCGTTCCCGGACATTCCATCCTCCAGAGACAAGAGCCATAATAGAAACTCTTGGATTCTTTCAGTGTCTTGCCCGAGAGATGCAGCGCTTCGTACTAGCTCTTGAGTGATGCTTCCCACCCCCTGTCCTTTTCCGCGACAGGCGAGCATTTTCGATTTCCTCCTTTCTTGGGTTTCTGATTTGTGTGAATGAGCGATTATAGAATATAATTATAGCATATCTAACAATTTGTGTCAATATATTAATATTTTGGCTAAGATTAGCCCGCCTGCAACGTTGTAGCACTGCGGGCAGGCTATTTTTGATACTTCTATTTTATCATATTTTGTGCTAGAATTTAAGCATTAAATTATGTCATTTATAGATAAAATAATTGGCGACCCTGGGGACAGGCATATCAAGAAAAAGTTAAAACCATTGGTTGAGAAAATCAATGATTTTGAATCTGAATATGAAAAAATATCAGATGACCAGCTGCGCGCGAAGACGCAGAAGTTTCGTGATGAATTAAAAAACAAAAAAACTTTAGATGATATTTTGCCAGACGCGTTCGCTGTAGTTCGTGAAGCATCAAAGCGCGCGTTAGGGATGCGCCACTTTGACGTGCAGTTAATCGGAGCAATGGTTCTTAATCAAGGCGATATCGCTGAAATGAGAACTGGCGAAGGCAAGACTTTGGTCGCGACTCTAACAATATATTTGAATGCTTTGGAAGGAAAAGGCGCGCATGTCGTCACAGTAAACGATTATTTAGCGAGACGCGACGCTGTATGGATGGCGCAGATTTATGATTTTCTTGGTTTGTCTGTGGGCTGTATTCAGCATGAGAAATCTTATATCTATGATTCTCATGTCATTGCGAGCGAGTCTACTGACGAGCGTGGCAATCTTAACGACGCAACAAACACGGATGACAAAAATAACAATACTCAACACGACGATAAGATTGCCGCGGTCGCGGATACGCTCCCTCGCAATGACACTATTTCTCCAATGATAGAAATTGACTATGACCATCTTCGTCCGGTTGAGAGAAGGCAGGCGTATGAAGCAGATGTAACATATGGAACAAATAATGAATTTGGATTTGATTATTTGCGCGACAACATGGTCGCTGATAAAGATCAAATGGTTCAACGTCCATTTAATTTCGCGATTGTTGACGAAGTTGACTCAATTTTAATTGATGAAGCCAGAACTCCGCTTATCATCAGCGCGCCAGACAACAGGCCGATTGACTTATATTATAAATACGCGCAATTAGTCAAAAAGCTTAAAGAAAATGAAGATTATAATATTGATGAAAAAATGCGCTCATCAACTTTAAGCGAAGATGGAATCAAGAAAATGGAACAATGGCTTGAAGTGAAAAATATTTACACAGAAGCAGGATTAGATGCTGTGCATCATATTGAGCAGGCGCTTAAAGCGAATACATTATTTGAAAAAGACAAAGATTATATTGTACAGGAAAATGAAATCATAATTGTTGATGAATTCACAGGACGGCTAATGCATGGCCGCAGATACAGCGAAGGACTGCATCAGGCAATTGAGGCAAAAGAAGGAGTTGAGATAAAGCGCGAGTCGCGCACTTTAGCCACAATAACATTTCAGAATTATTTTAGATTGTATCCAAAGCTGGCGGGCATGACAGGCACGGCAAAAACAGAAGAAGAGGAGTTTCGCAGAATTTACGGGCTTGATGTGTATGTTGTTCCAACAAATAAGCCAATCGCGCGCATAGATCATTCTGACCGCGTGTACAAATCAAGAAAAGGCAAATATGAAGCATTAGTGCGCGAAATAAAGCAAAAGCAGGAAAAGGGCCAGCCAGTTCTGGTTGGAACTATTTCAATTGAGCAGAATGAAGAATTTTCTGAGATACTGCAAAGAGATGGCGTTAAGCATGAAATTTTGAACGCAAAAAATCATGAGCGAGAAGCTGAAATTATCGCTCAAGCAGGCGCGAAAGGATCCGTCACTTTAGCGACTAATATGGCAGGACGCGGGGTTGACATTGTATTAGGCGGCGCGCCTTTTGACAAGCAACGTGCTAAAGAAGTAAAAAGTTTAGGCGGACTGCATGTTCTTGGAACAGAGCGCCATGAGGCGCGCCGCATAGATAATCAATTAAGAGGACGCGGAGGCAGGCAAGGAGATCCTGGATCTTCCAGATTTTTTATTTCGGTTGATGATGACTTAATGCGCATATTCGGGTCAGACAGAATCAAGAATATGATGAATCGGCTCGGAGTGCCGGAAGATATGCCGATTGAAAACAAAATGGTTTCACGCGCGATTGAGAGCGCGCAGAAAAAAGTTGAAGGAAATAACTTTGATATTAGAAAGCATGTCGTGCAATATGATGATGTAATGAATCATCATCGCGAATCAATTTATAGGCAAAGGCGGACCGCGCTGTCTGCGTCCAAAGAAGGAGAATTGCGCAATCAGTTATTTGAAATGATTGAGCATGAAATAGCGCAGGTTGTGAACTTGCATACTGCTTCATCAAACTGCGAGGACTGGAATTTAGAAGAAATTGAGCAGACAATGACGACTATTTTTCCTTCAGATGTTTCGTTTAATTTGAAAGAGGCAGTGTGCCCTGAAGGTTACAAAGACAAAGGAAAAGACGCGCAAATGCGGACAAAACTAATTGATTATCTTGTTGAAAAGGCAAAAGAAATATATTCCAAGATGTCTAAATCTTTAGGAAATGAAGAGCAGATTATTGCTCTGGAGCGCGCAGTTCTTTTAAATTCAATTGATACATTATGGATGGACCATCTTGAGTCATTGGATAATCTTCGCACTGCGGTTGGTTTGCGCGGATATGGGCAAAGAGATCCTTTGGTTGAGTATAAGCGGGACGCGTACGGCCTTTTCCAGCAATTGCAGGGTTCAATCCAAAATCAAGTTGTATATAGCGTATTCAAAATCATGGCTGCCCGCTCAATGCAGGCCAAAGGCGCGGGACAAGCTGAAGGCCTGTTGCGCGCTTTGGGAACTGGATTATCTGGATTAAGCGGAATGCGATTTTCGGCTCCAGCAAAAGAAGGGCAAGAAAAAGGCGAATCCCCAATTCAGCAATCATCTTCAAATGCAACTCAAATGATGCAGAACGCGGCAATGTCTTCATCCGCAATAGCGTCTGTTCCGCGCAATCGGTTTGGCGGTGAAAAAGTCGGTAGAAATGATCCATGTCCGTGCGGGTCAGGAAAGAAGTTTAAGAAGTGCCATGGGAAGTAATTATCTTGCAAAATTTGAGTAAAAACAGTACAATACTATCATCATGGCATCAAATAGACAAAAAGTTTGGACATTATTTATACTAGTAATAGCCCTTGGATATATTTCAGGGTCTATTTTTGTGGGTGGAAATAATTTGCCTGATAAGTGGCCAGGCAAGTACTTTTTTGGCAAATTTCGAGCGCATTTAGGGCTTGATTTGCAAGGAGGCGCGCATCTTGTATATGAGGCAGATACATTCCAAGTGACGCAAGAAGAGGCAGAATCAGCAATTTCAGGCGTTAGAGACGTTATAGAGCGCCGTGTGAACGCATTAGGAGTATCAGAGCCAATGGTGCAAACAGCGCGGGTAAACAATAATTTGCGCATTATAGTTGAATTAGCCGGAGTATTTGATATAAATGAAGCCATAGCTCAAATCGGCGCAACTCCTCTTTTGGAATTTAAAACAGAGGGTCCAATACCAGAGCCAGAGCCAATATCAGAAGAAGAGCGAGCTTTGCGCGAAGAGTTTAATGCGTCCCAATTTGCAAAAGCGCAAGATACGATTCAGCGCATTGTGGAATCCGGGGGACAGAATTTCGCGGAGCTTGCGATAGAGCTTTCTGAAGACCCAGGGTCCGCTCAAAATGGCGGGGACTTAGGATTTATGAGGCGCGACATGTTAGTTGCGGAATTCGGGGATGTTTTATTTGAAGGATTGACAGCTGATGGAGAAACAACAATAGAGCCAGCTGAAACACAGTTTGGATATCATATAATTCAGAGAATTGAATCACAGATTGTCACAGATGAGAACACTTCAGAAGAAGTGCAGGAAATCCGGGCGCGCCATATTTTGTTTACAACACAATCATTAGAAGGAGATTTGCCGGCAAATTATGACCAATGGGAAAACACAGAGCTTGGCGGAAAGCAGCTCACAAAAGCAGAAGTTTTATTTGACCAATATTCCGGTTCAGCGCAAGTCGGCTTAAACTTTGATGATGAAGGCGCAAGCTTATTTGAAAAAATGACAGATGACAATGTCGGCAAAAGAATTGCAATCTTTTTAGACGGAGCAATAATCAGCGCTCCAACTGTTCAGCAGAAAATTTCAGGAGGCGAGGCGGTAATTACCGGGAATTTCGCGATTCCAGAAGCAAAAGAATTAGTAAATCGTTTGAATTCAGGCGCTTTGCCTGTGCCGATTAATTTGATTAGCCAGCAAACAGTTGGTCCGACCTTAGGCGCTGTTTCGGTTGAGAAAAGCTTAATCGCGGGCTTGATTGGATTCGCGCTTGTTGCTTTGTTTATGCTGTTGATTTATAGAGTAGCTGGCTTATTTGCTGTGGCATCATTAGTATTTTACGCGAGCATTGTATTCGCGCTATTTAAATTAGTTCCTGTTACGCTTACACTTGCTGGAATCGCTGGATTTTTGCTTTCAATTGGCATGGCAGTTGACGCGAATGTTCTTATTTTTGAGCGCTTGCGCGAGGAGTTGAAAGCAGGGAACGCGTTCCATCACGCGGTTGTTACCGCGTTTGACAGAGCTTGGAATTCAATTCGCGATTCAAATATGTCAACTTTGATTACATGCTTGATTCTTGCTTGGTTCGGAACCTCAGTAATTAAAGGATTCGCCATTACTCTTGGCTTAGGTATTCTGGTTTCAATGTTCAGCGCTATTGTAATTACAAGAATGTGGATAGAAATTTTCGGCAGAATAAAGTGGTTATCTGATAAAAAATGGCTTTGGGGGGCATAAGATATGATAAATATTATTCAAAATAGAAAAATATATTTTTCAATTTCAAGTGTCTTAGTGGGCGCAAGTATTGTTGTGGTCGCGATGTTTGGCTTGAATTTGGGAATTGATTTTAAAGGCGGTTCTTTGATGGAAGTTTCTATGCATGAGCAGGTTGAAACAGATATTGCGGAGATTGAGCAAATTTTAACTCAAGCGCAAAATGATGCACAGCCAATTCTTGAATCAGTCCGTGTTCAGTCAACAGGAGACAAAGGATTTGTTCTTCGCTTCAAAGATGTCACTCAAGACGAGCATCAGCAGATTTTAAGCGCGCTTAATTCCAAGCTTTCAGAGGGATTAGAATTAGATGACGCGTTTGATATTGAAGAATCATCTGACACAAGCATACCAGATGTTTCAGGAATTCAAGCGGTTGATTCAGAAGGAAATCCAGTTGATATTACTTTTGAGGCAATTAATGATGATAGTGTAATATCTTCGCCAATGATAACAATTGGCGGGACACTTGTTGTGGAAGAAATGAGATTTGAATCAATTGGCCCTATCATTGGCCAGGAATTGCAAGATAAGGCAGTGCGCGCGATTCTTACTGTTTTAATCGCGATTGTGCTTTATATTGCTTGGGCTTTTCGAAAAGTGTCTGATCCTGTTTCATCTTGGAAATACGGCATTACAGCTATTATTGCTTTAGCGCATGATGTAATTATTCCAACTGGCATATTTGTAGTTCTTGGAGTGCTTTATAATGTAGAAATAGATATTTTGTTCGTTACCGCAGTTCTGACTATTTTAGGATTTTCAGTAAATGATACGATTGTTGTCTTTGATAGAACTCGCGAGAACTTGGCGCGGGATCATCATAAGCATGATTTTGATTGGATTGTGAATAAAAGCGTGAACGAAACAATCCGCAGGTCTATATATACTTCGTTTACAACATTTGTTGTGCTATTCGCGATTTACTTGTATGGAGGCGACACAATAAAGAATTTCGCGCTTGCCTTGATGATTGGCGTTGTTGTTGGCACTTATTCATCCATATTTTTGGCTTCTCCTTTGCTTGTTGTGTGGGAAAAATGGTCTAGGCGCAG
>JAHJSI010000037.1 GCA_018830465.1 Patescibacteria group bacterium
AACGAGCTACCAATTATGCTCTTTCACCAAAGTAGGGTTTACCTCTTCTTGCATATTACTATGCAAGCGCGTGAGCTCTTACCTCACGGTTTCACCTTTTGCTTGCACCGCCCGAAGCTATGTAATCATAGCGAAGGGTGGCCGTTAGCAGAATACTTTCTGTTGCACTTGCCCGAGCTTTGAATCTGAATAAAACTCTCGAGAAGTTTTTTTCACATTCTTATACTGGTTGGTGTTGCCAACTACTTTTTTTCCTTTTTAAGAAGACAGGCTTTGCGGCCTGCCCTCCATAGCTCTCGTAATCGAGAGCGAAGGAGGGTGTTCGGACTTTCCTACCCCCATAGCCTTGGCGACGGGGGTCGATTGTCTGATCTGCCTATCCAATGTAAATGCGCAATATATACAAGATAACAGAACTTGCCAAAAATGTCAAGATTGTTTTGTTGTTGCGCTAGTGTTAAAGTACCTTTATTATGAAAAGATCTGAACTTTTGTTCTCGTTTTTGCTTATTCCAGTTGATTATTTAATGCTTGTTTTAGCTGGTTTAGCAGTATATTTTATTCGATATAATACATTTTTAGTGCAATTGCGGCCTCCAATTTTTGAAATTGGATTATTGGAATATCTGCAGATTGTGTTAATTGTGTCATTAATATGGCTGCCTATTTTTGCTTTGGCAGGAATGTACAGCATACACAGAACCCTCAGATTGATTGAAGAATTTAATCAGGTTATTTTAGGATGCTCTTCTGGCCTTGTATTGATTGTGCTTGTGATTTTTTTCAGGCATGAATTGTTTGGATCCCGTTTTTTAGTTCTGGCTGGATATTTATCAGGAATTATTTTTGTGTTTCTTGGCAGAGTGATCATCCGCTCAATCCAAAGATCGCTGTTTAAAAAGCATATTGGCGTGTGGCGCGTGATTGTGTTTGGGGAAGACAGAACAGCGTATAATTTAATAAACGGGTTAAAAAATGATTCTCAATCTGGTTATTTTGTTATTCGTCATTTTCGCAAGCTTGACCACGCTTCTTTAGGATCTCTATCTAACATAGCAAAAAATAATGGAGCAGATATAGTAATTTTGGCTGACCCTAATCATGGCAGAAGAGAAGTATCTGGTTTGTACGAATTCTGCCAAGAGCATCATCTTGATTTTTCATACGCAGCGGATATTTTAGAAGCAAAGCAGTCAAATGTTGAAATAACAGAACTTGCGTCAATCCCTATTGTGCACATAAAGAGAACTCCTTTGGATGGGTGGGGCAGGATTGTTAAAAGGATAATGGATGTTATTTTATCATCTTTCGCGCTTATTATGTTGCTGCCAATATTCGTGTTATGCGCGATTTTTATAAAATTAGACAGCAAAGGCCCTGTATTCGTGCGCCTGAAGCGTCTGGGAGATGCTGGGCGCAAATTTGAATTGTATAAATTCCGCTCAATGGTAAAAGACGCGCATAAAATGAAAACCCAATTGTCAATATTTAATGAAAGAATTGGCGGTCCGCTGTTTAAAATAAAGAATGATCCGCGCATTACTAGATTCGGCCGTTTTTTGCGAAAATGGAGCATTGATGAGCTTCCAAATTTTATAAATGTTGTAAAAGGGGATATAAGTTTGGTTGGGCCCAGGCCACATGAGCCAGAAGAGGTAAGTAAATATTCTGGGATGCAGAAAAGGCTTTTAAATATAAAGCCAGGAGTGACGGGTCTTGCGCAGATTTGCGGGAGAAGCGATTTAAGTTTTGACGAGGAAGCGCGATTGGATTTATTTTATATTGAGAATTGGAATTTCTGGCTTGATATATCTATTCTTTTACGAACTCCATGGGTTGTAATTAGAGGCAAAAATGCAGTGTAGGTTTGGGGGTAGTGTTTTTTCTCGCAAATTTTATAACACGTAAATATCCAAATTATGAAAGTAGCTTTAGTGCATGATCATCTGAATCAAATTGGAGGGGCTGAGAGGGTGGTTTTCAATATGCACAAATTATGGCCAGAAGCGCCATTATATACTTTAGTGCATGATAAGAAAAAAGTTGGCGATTTTTTTAATGGCTTGGAAATTAATCCATCATTTATTCAGAATTTGCCTTTGTCTTTATCTCATTTGCGTTGGTATTTATTTATGATGCCAACCGCGATTGAGTCATTTGATTTATCCGACTATGACGTGATTCTTTCGTCCGCGTCAGCGTTTGGCAAGGGCGCTATCGCGCCTCCCAGCGCGATGCATATCTGCTATTGCCACACTCCAACCAGATATCTTTGGAGTGATTCTAATACTTATTTGCAAGAAGTGGGCGGCGGCGCGATAATCAAAAAAGTTTTGCCGTTTGTTTTGAATCGTTTGCGCATGTGGGATTATTTAGCGGCTCAAAGAGTTGATCATTTTATCGCTAATTCACAGTTCGTAGCTGATAGGATAAAAAGATATTATAATAAACAAGCAGAAGTTATTTATCCTCCAGTTGATGTTAAGGGGTATCCACATCTTAAAAAATTAAATTATTTTATAATTGTATCTAGATTGCGCCCGTATAAAAAGATTGATTTGGCCATTCGCGCGTTTAACAGGCTTAATATGAATTTAGTAGTTGTTGGTGATGGGGAAGAAAGGGATTATTTAAAGAGTATCGCGGAGGATAGAATATTTTTTACTGGAAATGTTTCAGAAAAAGCCAAAAAGCGGCTTTTGGCGGGAGCGAAAGGATTTATTCATCCTCAAGAAGAAGATGCTGGAATTTCCGCTATTGAAGCAATGGCCGCGGGCACGCCTGTCATTGCTTATGATGTTGGAGGCGCTCGCGAGACAGTTATTGATGACATTACAGGCAAGATGTTCGAGGAGCAGACATGGCAAAGCCTTGCTGACGCGGTTATCAGGTTTAATAAGCAGGACTTTGATTGCGATAGAATCCGCGACCACGCGCAGCAGTTTAGCAGGGAAAGATTTATGAGTGAATTAAAATCATTTGTTGAGGCAAAGTATTATGATAATAGGAATTGACGCAAGAGTTTTGCAAGAGCACAGCGGTGGTGTTTTTGTGTATGCAAAAAATCTTTTAACACATCTTATTCCTTTGGCAAAAAAGCATAAAATTAAATTATTTTTAAATCAGTATAAATCATGCCCATCAAAAATTATTGATGAACTGTCAGAATATGAAAATGTAAGAAAGTACCAATATCGTTTTCCTAATAAATTTCTCAATACTTGTTTGAAATTCGCGAAATGGCCGAATATTGATGATCTTATTCATGGGTGTGATGTGTTATTTTTTCCAAGCATGATGTACTCATCTTGGTCTGAAAAAACAAAAACTGTTTTAACAATGCATGATTTGTCTTATGAATTTTTTCCTGAGTGCTTTACGCAAAAACAAAGGATTTGGCATAAGCTCATGAATCCTCGCGAGCTATGCGATAATGTCTCTAAAATTATCGCGGTATCAGAAAGCACAAGGAGTGATATATCGGAAATTTATAAAATAGACAAGAAAAAAATAAAAACAGTGCATTCTGGCATTGATAATATTTTTCACCCTATTATTGATACAGAGCATATAAAAAGAATACGCAATAAGTACAATCTGCCTGAAGGAAAATATATTATTCAAACTGGAACATTGGAGCCTAGAAAGAACCATATTGCCACAATTGACGCGTTTTCAAAATGGGCGTTGGAGAATACAACAGAATCTAAAGATTGGCGTCTTTTATTTGTTGGGCATAGCGGATGGAAGTCTTCAAAAGTTCTTCGCGCAGTGCGCAGATCTTTGTTTAGTGATAGAATTCATATAATAAATGAAACTCCTTTGGTTGATATGCCTGCTCTTTATTCTTTGTCCCAAATATTTGTATATCCGTCTTTTTATGAAGGATTCGGGTTTCCTCCATTGGAAGCCGCTTCTTGCGGCATTCCGGTAATTACATCCGCGAATTCATCTTTAGGAGAGATTGTTTCTAATGCTGGATTGCTTATAAATCCATATCGCATTGATGAGATAATTTTTGCGATTAGATCATTGGTTAACAGCGATACTTTATATAAGTCTTTGCGCGCAAAGGGGCTGGCTCGCAGTGTTGAATTTAATTGGGAAAAATCCGCAAGAGAAACTTTGAAAGTAATTGAGTCATTATGCATATAGGAATTGACGCAAGATTGTATGGTATTTATCATCGAGGAATAGGGCGCTACAGCGAGCAGCTTATTTTGGGCTTGGCAAAATTAAAAGATAATAATAGGTATACTTTATTCATGCGCGCTGATCAGGCCAAAGAGGTTGATTTTGATAAGGGAAAGTTTTCTGTTGTGATCGCAGATGCGCCTCATTATAGCGCGCGCGAGCACTTAATAATGCCTTGGCTTATCCGCAAAGCTAAAGTTGATATAATGCATTTTCCTCATCTGAATGTGCCTCTTTGGTGCTCTGTGCCATATGTTGTGACGATCCATGATCTGATTGTGCGTCATTTTCCAGATACTCGGGCGACAAATTTACCTAATTGGAAATACAGGATCAAGGTTTTTTTATATAATTTTGTTTTGAAAAATGCGGTAAAACACGCTTGCAAAATTATTGCTGTATCAGAGTTTACTAAAAGGGATATTGTAAGATATTTAGGCATAGATGAGAAAAAAATTGAAGTGATTTATCTTGGGGTTGATAAAATGCTTCTTTATACTGAAAGCATGCAAAATACTCCTCAATTCACTCAAGTTTTGCGAGAGAAATTTAAAATCAAAAAGCAGTATCTTTTATATGTTGGATCAGCGTATCCTCATAAAAATCTTGAAAAACTGATTGACGCGTACAAAATCATCCGCACTCAATATCTGCGGCATTGGCAGCTTGTCCTTGTTGGCAGGGAAGATGAATTTTATAGCCGTTTGAAAGAATATATTGATCGCGCGGTGGACGATGATGTTCTTAAGCAAGATATCATATTTACAGGACAAGTAAGTGATAAAGATTTAGACGGACTATACAGAGGAGCAAAATTATTTGTATTCCCTTCTTTGTATGAAGGTTTTGGATTGCCTCCTTTAGAAGCGCAGTCCCGCGCGATTGCGGTTGCTTGCTCCAGGGTTTCCAGCTTGCCTGAAGTGCTTGGAGACAGCGCGTATTATTTCGACCCAAAAGATATCAAAGCAATGGCTGTCGCGATTGATAAAGCAGCGGGGTTTCATGGAATAAACAATGAACTATCAAGGCGCGGATTAGAGCGCGCAAGGCAATTTTCTTGGGAACGGATGTCTCAAGGAACTGCGAATATATATAACTCTCTTTTCGGATAATAGTGTTTTATGGTATAATCTAAACATAAAAGTTATCCCCATGCATGCCAAAGAAACAAAACAAAAGTAGTAAAAATTCACCATTGTCCGCGAAAAAGAATCCAAAGGATGAATCATTAGATTTGATTTTTTCTATCTCAAAAAATATCATAAAATCAGATTCACACGGGTCATCTTTGAATGGGTATGAATATAGAAAGAGAAAAATGGAGCAGGAGATTGAACAAGACAAGCAGAGAGAGAATTTTTGGGATACAGTGGATAAAGCCGACAGTCGGATTAATGAGATTGGCCATAAAGTATTAGAGCAGGTAGCCAAAAAGATTAAAGTAAATAAAAAAGAGCATAAAAAATCTCCATATGTTGTGCGATTGCTTAAGGATCAGCAAACGCCTTCTACAAAGCCAAATCAAGAAGCAGGAGCAAGTTTTGGTGATTCATGCGCGTGGATAAAAGAGGTTGAAAGGATAAGAAAAAGCGCGTCTTTTGCTTATAAAAAGGGAGTTAACACGGTTTATATAGATTTGCTTGGCAAAAAAAAGAAAAACCCGCGTAAGAGAAAGAAAAAGCTTACTTTATTGAATTTGCCGAAAATTTTCGCGGAATATGCTGTTATAGCGATTCGCGCGATTGCGCGCTGGATTTTTGAATTTATATTGTCAATTCCGTTAGGATTTTTATTAGGATTCCAAGTTCTTCTAAAATTTGTTGAAATTTTAAACAGATGGGCAATTAAGGGCGGCAGAGCAGTTGGAAAAGGCGCGGCTGTAGCAGTTGAACAAACAATATTTTTTGTTATTGCGATTATAAAGGGGTTGATTGTAATTCCAGTCAAATTAATTACAATATTTTTATTGATTATATATCGTTTATCAAGCATTGCTGGGTCCATGATTTTATTGATGGGAAGCGCGGTGTATGAAACTTTGCAAAATTATTTTAAAGTATTTATTCATCCTCCAAAAAAGTTTTACGCGAGATTATCGGCAATTGTCGCGATATCTATAGTTATTATTTTTCCAGTTAAGTTTTTAACTCACGCGCCGTCCACTATCCGTTTTCTGGAAGGAAAAGTTTTGGGCGCGACAAAAGACGGATTCGCGTCTTTTGCAAACGTTCAAGATTCAATTGGACAAGGACAAGTTGGCGCGGCTCAAGAGCAGTTGGAATTTGCTCATAAAAAATTCTCTGAAGCTCAGGACAATATAGAGTCTTTGAATATTTTTGTGCGCGCGATGATTTCCATTCTGCCTCAAGCACAGGATGGCATGCACGCTATTAGCGCTGGACAAGATTTAGCCAAGTCAGCGCAATTGATAGCTCAAGCATTGAGTTCTGCAACTAACCCTGACGCGCCTGAAATTAATGTGACAGACCTTGTAATTAATATGCAGAACAGCCTTCAGAAAGCTCTTCCAAACATCCAAGCCGCGCGACATCATCTTGAATCAATAAATCCTGACTCTTTGCCAGACGAATACAAGGACAAATTTATAAAAGCGCGCGCGCTTTTGCCGGCTGTTGAGGATGCTATTATTGATTTTAGCGGTTTTACTGATTCTTTGCTTTCTATATTAGGAAACAGCGGACAGAAACGGTATGCTGTTTTATTTCAAAATAATAATGAATTAAGGCCTTGCGGCGGATTTATCGGGTCTTTGGCATTCGTGGATGTTAGCCGCGGAAAAATTGGGAAGATAGAAATTCCAGGAGGAGGTCCTTATGATTTTCAGGGATATTTAACAGAGCATATTATCGCGCCAAAACCTTTGCAGATTCTTAATGCTCGGTGGGAAATACAGGATGCTAACTGGTATCCTGATTGGCCCACATCGGCTGAGAAAGTTGCTTGGTTTATAGAAAAGAGCGGTCATTCTTCTGTGGACGGCGTAATAGCCATGCAGGCCACAACTTTAGTGAAGCTTCTTGAAATACTTGGTGCAATAGAATTTCCAGAATATGATGTTGTGCTTAATGCGAATAATGTGATTGATGAAATGCAGTATGCTGTTGAAATAGATTATGACAAAGAGGAAAATCAGCCAAAGAAATATGTTTCTGAACTAGTGCCTCGCGTTTTAGATAAAATTTTATCTTCAAGCGGAGGAGAGCTTATCCAGCTTTTGGCGTTATTAAAATCTGAAATAAAAGAAAAAAATGTTCTTGTGTATTTCAGGGATGATAATATAAACCAGCAGTTTATTGATAGAGGATGGGAGCCGACAATGCTTGATTCTGATATGGATTATCTTTCAGTAATTCACGCGAATATTGGCGGTGGGAAAACAGACGGCGTAATAGCCCAGACTTATGACCAAGAGATTACAATTTCAGAAGATGGAACAGCTATTGCCGAGCTCACGATTATACGAAGGCATGAAGGAGATTTAGAGCATGTATTTGAAAAATTTAATAATGTTGATTATGTTCGCGTGTACGCGCCAGAGGGATCAGAGCTTATTTCTTTTGAGGGCGTAAAGCCGCCGCCTTCTTCAATGTATGAACAGCCAGAAGATTATTTTGCGCGTGACTATGAATTAGAGTCAATTGAAGGAAAAGTTATTATTGATGAGAAATCTGGAACCCGCGTAACTCAAGAATTTGGAAAAACCGTGTTTGGAAACTGGCTGCAGGTTGATCCGGGAAATACTTTATTCGCGAAAGTAAAATATAAACTGCCATTCAAGATTCGGCCGTTTGACATATTTAGCCCTGATATAAAGAGCGGGTATTCTCTTGTTATGCAAAAACAAGCAGGCGCCCGCTCAATCCCATACTCAATTTCTTTGAAATATCCGTCTTCTTGGAATGTTTCTTGGAAAAAATCTGTTGCAGACGGAGAAGTAAAGGTTCTTGGCCCAGGGCTTGCTGTTTTTGAAGGTGACTTAGTAAAAGATACTGGTTTTGCTGTGATTTTTGAAAAGGATTAGTTAAATTTTGGCTAATATTAGCTTAAAAAAGTAAAAAGCATGATAACGAGAGTTGACATGTTTTTTTATATGTGCTATAATGCTCTCTTAATTAAATAAAAAAAGATCTTTTGATTTATCGCTTACCAATACCAATCTGGAGGTATATGCTGTCGGTGCCTTGTGGACCATGTTATTTCGCTTTTGTGAAATTAACATGGATTTGCCAACTAGCTTTCAGGGTTTATAAAATGGGAGGGTATTATATTTTTAAACCCAATCCCCACCCTGGCCTTCAGATTGGTCTTGGTAAACAACCAAGATTTTTTTACTTTTTTTACGCCAGTCTAGTATTGGCGTATTGTTCACCTTTTTTTGGAGGTGTATCATGGCTTCCGTTGAGCAGTTGCGTGGGGACTTTTTCGCGGATTGCGAGGCCATCGTCTGCGCGATGTGCAATCGCGAGGTCGAGGTCAGCATGCTGGCCAAGAAGAAGATCAACATGTTTCTTCCGCACCTGCGGATGATCTTCGGCGAGGAGCAAGTTGATCTCGCCGAGCTCACTATTCAGGATCTCGCGGGCAAGGAGGTTCTGGTCTGCGGGAAGTGCAACTGGACCATGCAGCATACCTCGGACGAAGACTCCTCCGAGCCCTCGGACGAGAGTCTGGGTCTCTTCAAGCTCGAGTACACTCTGCAGCAGTTGCTTCTGCCGGCGCGCGAACAGCGGGCTGAAGAGGCAGAGCGGGAAGAGCAGACCAGGAACAACCGGGCCAAGTTCTTGGCCAGGTTCAAGGCAATGCCTGCTTCGCTGAATGGCGGCACCAAGCGGGAACGCGCTGCCAAGCGCAGGGAAGCGCAACGCGCGGCGGCTCGTGCCTGAACATCACTTGGTTCTTACCCAACTCCTCTTGGGCCAGAACCAAACGGCGTGGACAGTACAGCAAGTATTGTTCACGCCTTTTTTTTTGCCAAAATTTATGCTAGAATACGGCATATATCATGATATCCGCAATAAAAAATAAGCTATTTACAACAATCATAGGCGGGGCGATTATAATCGCTTTTTTTTCGTTGTTATCGCGCATACTTGGATTATTGCGCGATAGATTGCTTTTCTCAACATTCGGGGCTGGAGATGTCTTGGACACATATTACGCGGCATTTCGTTTGCCTGATTTGATTTTTAACACTCTTGTGCTAGGCGCCTTATCAGCCGCGTTTATACCTGTATTCTTGGAATATTGGCATAAGGACAAAGAACAAGCGTGGAAGATCGCGAATTCTGTGCTAAATATCATGCTTGTTGTTTTGCTTGCGCTCGGACTTTTGGGATTTTATTTTGCCCCGGAAATTGTAAGCATGATTGCTCCTGGATTTGATTTAGAAAAAAGATTAGTCACAGCAGAACTCACGCGCATTATGCTGATTGGAATTATCTTTTTAGGACTGTCAAATATCGCGTCAAGCATGCTTAACGCGTTCAAAAGATTTACAGCGTTCGCTATCGCGCCTGTGATGTATAATATTGGAATTATTACAGGCATAATCGTTTTAGTCCCAATCATCGGAGTGCAGGGATTGGCATGGGGCGTTGTGTTAGGCGCTTTTCTGCATTTTTTTATCCAGCTGCCGGCTTTGTCAAAACTTGGGTTTAAGTATTCTTTTTGCCTTAATTGGAGAATGCGCGGAGTTTGGAAAATCGGGGCGCTTATGCTTCCGCGCACATTTGGCCTAGCAATCAACCAGATTAATCAAGTTGTAAATACAGCAATTGGATCTACTTTGACAATTGGATCAGTCGCAATTTTTAACGCGGCAAATAATCTTCAAACAGTGCCAATTGGGATATTCGCGATTCCGATTGCTTTGGCGTATTTTCCTTTGTTCTCCGAAGCATGGGTTAAAAAAGATACTGACCAGCTTATTCATGCGTTTTCAAAAGCAATGCGCCGCATATTATTTATCGCGATTCCTTCGTCAATATTTATAATTTTGCTTCGCGCGCACATTGTGCGATTAGTTCTTGGAGCTGGAGCGTTTGATTGGACAGACACGATTTTGACTGCCCGCACATTATCATTTTTCGCGATATCGTTGTTCGCCCAGAGTTTGATTCCTTTGATAGCGCGCATGTTTTACGCTTTGCAGGATACAAAGACGCCTGTAATCGCGAGCGCGGTATCTTTAGCGCTTAATATTTATCTATCAATTAAATTAAGCATGATTATGGGGGTTGCTGGGCTTGGATTAGGATTTTCTATCGCAAGCATCGTTAATGTGCTGGTTCTATGGCTTTTATTGCGCAAGAGATTAGGGGACTTGGATGACCGCAAAGTATTTAAATCAATAATGAAAATCAGCTTGTTTTCTATTATTGCTGGATGGGCAATGTATGGAATACTGTTCGCAATCGCGCCTTTTGTTGATACTCATACTGGATTAGGCCTATTGTTGCAAGCAGGAGCAGCTGGTGTTGTTGGGGTTGCAATTTATCTTGGATTAGCTAAAATAATGCGGTTATATGAATAACATAAGGAACTTTTGCATAATCGCCCATATTGATCATGGTAAAAGTACTTTAGCGGATAGGTTTTTGGAATTAACGCATACTATATCTGCTCGTGATATGAAGGAGCAGGTTTTGGATACAATGGAATTAGAGCGGGAGCGCGGAATTACAATCAAGCTTCAGCCAGTTCGCATGGAATATCGTTGGAAAAATCCAAATTCCAAAATCCAAATTCCAAAAGAAGAAACTTTTATTCTCAATTTAATAGATACTCCGGGTCATGTGGACTTCACGTATGAGGTATCAAGATCCCTTCAAGCAGTTGAAGGCGCCATACTTCTTGTGGACGCGACTCAAGGAATTGAAGCGCAGACATTATCAAATTTATATCTTGCAATGGAGCAGAACCTTGTAATCATACCTGTGATTAATAAGATTGACTTGCCTAATGCTGATATAGAAAAAACAAGACGAGAGATTGTTAAACTTCTTGGATGCAAAGATGATGATATTTTATGCGCATCAGGCAAAACTGGCGAAGGTGTTGAAGAGATTCTGCGAATAGTAATTGATAAAGTGCCTGCTCCTCTTGGCTCTGCTCGAGGTCTAGAGACCGATAAAACGCAAGCCCTTATTTTTGATTCTCTTTATGATGATTACCGCGGAGTTGTGATGTTTGTCCGCGTAGTTAACGGCAGAATTAAAAAAGGAGATACTGTTCATTTGGTTGGCTCTTCAAAAGACACTAAAGCTTTGGAAGTGGGCGTGTTTAAGCCTTCATTTGAGGTAAAAGAAAGTTTGTCTGAAGGCGAGATTGGATATATTGTCACAGGATTTAAGGAAGTGGCGCAAGCTCGAGTCGGGGATACTGTAACGCAGGCAAAAGACAAGGCAGGCGCGCTTCATGGGTATAAAGAGGTTAAGCCAATGGTGTTTGCTGGAATTTATCCTGAGTCAGGAGATGATTATCCAAAATTGCGCGACGCTATGGGAGAAATAAAATTAACTGACGCGTCTTTATCGTTTGAGCAGGAAAATTCCCCTGCTTTGGGATTTGGCTATAGATGCGGCTTTCTTGGAATGCTGCATATGGAAATTATCGCGGAGCGGCTGAAAAGAGAGCACAAGCTTGATTTAGTTATTACAACTCCGTCTGTCGCGTATGAGATTGTGCTATTTGACAAGAAAACAACAACAATTCATTCTCCACAAGAACTTCCTGAAGCGTCAAAGCTTCAAGAAATCCGCGAGCCATGGGTAAAATCTGAAATCGTCACGCCAAAAGAATATTTAGGACCATTGATGTCTCTTATTCAGGAAAGACATGGAATTTTTGGAAATACAGAATATTTAGATGATTCAAGAGTTGTTTTGCATTTTGAAATGCCTTTGTCTTCTCTTATAACTGATTTTTATGATAAAATAAAGTCAGTATCAAGCGGGTATGGTTCTCTGAATTATGAAGTGCAGGATTTCAGAAAAGCAGATATTGCGCGTTTAGACATATATGTGGCAGAAGAAATTGTTGAAGCGTTTAGTATGTTGGTAAATCGCGAGGATGCTCATCAAACTGGCAAGCATATTGTAAAAAAATTAAAAGATATTATTCCTCGCCATCAGTTCGCGGTAAAACTTCAAGCCGCGATTGGATCAAAGATTATCGCGGCAGAGCGGCTCAGCGCTATGAGAAAAGATGTGACCGCTAAATTATACGGCGGCGATGTCACCCGCAAAAGAAAACTTTTAGAAAAGCAGAAAAAAGGAAAAAAGAAAATGATGGCAATGGGAAGGGTTGAAATTCCAAGCAAGGCATTTTTGGAGGTTTTGAAACGATAGTTAGTGTCATTGCGAATATGAAACAAAAAATTGTAAAAAGAATAATCTGGATATTAATTACGATTATTGTCGGTTTTTCATTTATAATCCTGCCATTAATGCAGTATGGCGCGTTTGGTCAATAATACTATGAATATCCGCAGAATAATACACAATCTAGATGATGATGAAGAAGTGCATGGAATTTATCATCAATTCTGGCTCGCGTTTTTCTGGCACTGGCTGGGCGGATTTATTATTTTAATGTCTCCTTTTTTCTTTTTATATTTATTCCTGCAATGGGGAGCGATAGGCAGTGGTTTGCTTATTGCTCTGTTTGTTATCGGCGCGTTCTGGCTTTTTAGAACATGGAGAATTTGGTATTTCAGCATTATTGCGATGACAAACAAGCGCGTGATTATTATTGACCAGAGCGGGATAATGGACAGAGCCGTGTCCCAGGTTGATTTTGATAAGATTTATGATGTTTCGTACAGGCACAAAGGCATACTGCAGACAATATCGCATGTGGGGTCTTTGTTTATAACTCCAGGAAGCTTTGAAAAAATTGAGCTCAAAAATATGCACGCGCCCGCTGAAATTCAGCATCTTATTTTCAAATTACAGAAAGAGTACGGCTTAGAGCCGCCAGAGGACGCGCAGGAGATGATTCGGCTTTCGCGCGTGAAGAAAGAAGAAAAAGCCCGCGCTGTAGAGCAATTTTTTGGGGAAGAAGAATAATATTTTGAGATCTTTCGCGCGCTTTTGGAAAGAAGCGTGATTTTGTGGTATAATAAATATGTAATGAGATAATGATTAAATCGTCTAATTAAGCGGAATGAAACAAAAATTAATAATTACATTATTAGTCTTTTCAATTCTATTTGCGCCGACAGCGACGAAAGCGCGGTTTTATGATCCTAATGACATTATCACAGATGCCGAGCTTTTTGATTCAGGCGTTTTATCCCGCACTGCAATTCAGAGATTTTTGGAGTCCAAGAACAGCGTGCTTAAATCCACAACAGCAATAGTAAATGGAGTGCCGAAATTAGTGTCAGAAATGATATATGAAATTGGAAAAGCATATGGCATTTCACAGAAATTTTTATTAGCAAAACTTCAACAAGAGCAAGGTTTGATTGAAAAATCTACAGCATCCGAGACAAAACTTGATTGGGCAACAGGGTATTCATGTTTTTCCGGCAGATGCAATGAAAAATATCGCGGAATTTACAAGCAATTAGACGCGGCAGCTGATACGCAGAGAATTTACGCGGAAAAATCTAAATCAAGCAGTTATTTTGGCTATCAAATAGGACAAGAAACAAAAACATCAGATGGTTTTATTGTTAAGCCGGAAAATCAGGCAACAACAAATTTATATATTTATACTCCGTATAAAGGGAGCTTAACAGGAATAGGCGGGAATTTCTTTTTCTCGCGCGTTTGGAATCAGTATTTTACGGAGCGCATATATCCTGACGGAACTTTGCTCAAAGACAGCGCCACAGGCGAGTATTGGAAAATAGAAAAAAATAAACGCCGCAAATTCGCGAGCAGCGCGGTTTATCTCGCGGATCACGCAGAGCAAGAAGCAATAGTAGTTTCTTCAGAGCGCCTTGTGTATTATGATATTTCAGAGCCAATAACTATAACAAACAATGCTTTGGTTAAGACAGATTCATCTGGCGCAATGTACTTAATTTCAG
The DNA here is from genome assembly GCA_018830465.1 of Patescibacteria group bacterium. GTDB lineage: Bacteria > Patescibacteriota > Patescibacteriia > UBA2169 > UBA2169 > CG1-02-41-12. The sequence goes on from JAHJSI010000037.1 coordinate 14,255, forward strand.
ACAGCTTAAAGCATAGGTTAATTGGAGATACAGCTCTTGCGTCCCTTGGATTTTATTTGGCTGATACAGGTCCAATTACTCCTATTCTTATATCAAAAGCAGAGTTGGATGAATTAGAAGAAGGAGAGCCGATTACTGAAGAATCAATTTATCCAAAAGGCATTCTGGTCAAATCAGACAGTCCCGCAATCTATTATGTTAAGCATGGAATCAAGCGATTGTTATTAGATGAGGCAGTATGGTTTGAGAATTTTAATGGACAGGAGCCAGTGCATGTTCTTCAATCCGTGATTAATTCATACGCGAATGGCGATCCATTGGCCTTAAGAGATGGCGCGCTTGTCAAATCATCAGACAACAAGATTTATATTTTTTCAAACGGGAAAAAGAAACGAATTATGAGCGAAGATATTGCCAAACGAGTGTATGGGATATCTTCTATATCAGATTTGCCTTTAGCTTCAGACGCGCTTTTAGAATTAACAGATTCAGGAGATCCTATAGAATATATTGATGATACGATTAGAGATCCTGCAAACTATGTTTCATACGCAAGCAGACAGCAAGGAACAGCAGTTTATAAAAATCCATATTTTGCTTTGTTTGATATTCTTGACGCGCCAAAAATTATGCTGCCAGGAGCTGATGCTAAAGTCACAGTGCGCTTTAGGAATCGCGGTGATGTATCCTGGCCAGCTGGACAAATTTATCTGAAATTAATTGACGAAGACCATCCAACAAGCTCGTTTATTGGCGAAAACCGCATTCCGCTTGACACAACAGCAACTTATAATCGTTTAGCGATATTTGAAGTTCCAATCAAGGCGCCATTGAGTCCGCAGAAAATAAAGCAATGGTTTATGCTTGAATATACAGATGAAAACGGAGACATATTGGAAATGCCGGGTGGAATGGTAAATCAATATATAAATGTAATATCTGAAGTATCAGGCGAGATAATTGAGCATAATATTCCTGTCGCTTTGAAAAATACATATAAGCCCCGGCAAATCACGATTAAGATCAAGAACACAAGCAAGAGCGCTGTATGGACATCTCGCCGCGCCGCGCTAAAATTAAAAGGCGGGGATGACACAGAAAGCGTGTTCTATGATAAGCATGACTGGATTGACAAGGAAATCGTTGGCGTGCCGATTAATGATTCATATATTTCTCCAGGAGAAATCGGAGAAATTAAATTCACTCTTGATCCAAGAAATGTTCGCGCTGCCACGTACAAGCTTGTGTTTTCAATGGAGCTGAAAGATAAAAAAGAAAAAGTTTATCTGAATGGAGCGGAAGAATGGGAGCTTCTTATTCGCGTTGATAAATAATATGGATAAGCGGATTTTTGCGTCAAAACCAATAGTTGTTTTAGAGATTGCTATTATAGTATTTTTTGGCTTTCATATTGGAAAGCAAGTTCTGGAAAAAAGAGCGATACAGGAAGAGGTTGACCGATTGGAAGCGGAAATTGGAAAACTTGAGAATAAAAATGATGATTTATCCGCTTTAATCGAGTATGCTAAAACAGACGCGTTTGTGGAGCAAGAAGCCCGCCAGAAGCTGAACCTTGTTAAAGAAGGCGAGTCTTTGGTTTTGATTCCTGATGTTGACGCGGAGCCAGATGCATGGCCAAGAGTTGGCGGCGATTTTCAGCCAAAAGCTGGAAATGTTAAATTATGGCAAGAGTATTTTTTTGATTATGATCAATTATGGCTGGATTAACAGACATAAGTCCTAAGTCGTAAGTTATAAGAAATACTTGATCTGTATACTTATGTCTTACGACTTATGTCTTACGACTTGTTCAAAAAAAGAAACTTAAAAATTGCTAGCGCAATATTTTTTGCAATATTATTGTTTATCACATTATTCGGCATTGGCATTTATAAGCTTTCCTGGAAGTCCAGGACAACATATGTTATTTCGCGAATATTGCCTTATCCCGCTATTTTAGTTGATTGGGAAGGCATCGCGTTCCATACATATGTTGATGATCTTCAAACTTTGGAAAAATATTGGAATTATCAGCGCGAAAACAGGATAGTATTGCTTGGGATTCCAGATAAAAAAGAAATTCGGGAAAATCTTGTTAATAAATTAATTACTGAAAAAATCATAAAGATTTACGCCCGCAAAAATGGAATCACAGTTGACGATGAAGAATTATATTTGGAGTGGGAGAAATTAAAAGCAAGGCCAGAAGCAGAAGAAGAAATTACGCGGTTCTTGAATGACGCGTATGGCTGGACGGATCTGAAATTTATTGATCGCGTTCTTTATCCATTTTTGCTTCAACAGAAGGTTAAAGCAGTTCTTGCTCAAGAGGCGGGCGATAGCGAGGAAAATCTTTTAGAAAACGCGCGGGAAATTTATATATTAGCCGCGGAAAAAGGCGCTGATTTTTCTGAATTAGCGAAGAAATTCAGTGAAGATGATTTTTCCGCGCCAAATGGAGGCGATTTAGGATATTTTGGAAGAGGCACGATGGATCCATATTTTGAAGAAGCGGTATTTTCCATGCGAATAAACGAGATTAGCGGCCCTGTAAAATCTTCATATGGGTATCATATTATAAAAGTTGAAGACCTTTTATATAATGATGAAACAGTCGCGACCCAAGCGCGGGTCAGGCATATTTTGATTAAAGGTTTTGATTTTGATGAATGGATAAAAAGCCAAAAGCAGGATATGGCGATTTATCGTCTGGTTTTATAAAAGATTTTTTTGGAGTATATTTACGATTTCGCTCGAACCTACTTTATCAAAAATTCCTGACTTTGGTCTGCGCTCCAGCACAGGCAGAGCGGTTTCCTATCCTATAATCGCAATGTATTTGATTATCTAATAATTTTGTGCTAAGATTCAAATAAGGTATTATAAAAAGGTCGATCATATAATTAATAATATATTGTAAAATGAAAACATTATGAAAAAAATTATTTTAGGCACAATAACTCTTACTGCTATTTTTGGCTTGGCACTATTTGTGGTTCAAGCTGTAGCTCAAGTAAATGATGGCAGTGGACGTAAAATTGTTGTCTTCAGCGGCGCCCTGAACGAGGCCGCGAAAGATGAATTGATTGCCCGCGCCGGCGGGGTTAAATTAAAGAATCTTGATCTCATTGGCGCCAAAGCAGTGTGGTTGCCGGATCGTTCGGCGGCAACGAAATTAGCTGTTTCCGCCGGTGTAGTGCGAATAGATGATGATGTGGCGGTGGAAGCCTTAATGAGAGGTAGAATTTCTGCCAAACCTGCTAAATCTGGCAAACCTGTTCCTCCTCAACCAGCTGAAGTTTTACCTTGGGGAGTTGATCGCATAGATGCAGAGCTTGTCTGGCCATCGGGCAACACCGCTGACCCGATCAAGGTTGGTATCATTGACACGGGTATTTCCAACAAACACCCCGACCTTCTGGCTAATGTGCAAGGTGGTATCAATACCATCAACCCGAGGAAAAGTTGGAACGATGATAATGGTCATGGTTCGCATGTAGCTGGAATTGTTGCTGGTCTTGATAACGACATTGGAATAATTGGTGTTGGGCCGGCAATTGATCTCTATGCTATTAAGGTGTTGGATAAAAACGGTTCTGGGTTCCTCTCAGACGTGATTGAAGGAATCCAGTGGGCAGTCGCAAATAATATACAGGTGATTAATATGAGTTTAGGTACGGCTTCGGACGTAGAATCTTTCCACGATGCTGTGATTGCTGCTAAAAATGCCGGAGTTGTGACAGTAGCTGCCGCAGGAAATTCGGGCGGGTCAGTGATTTTCCCGGCAGCCTATCCTGAAGCAATTGCGGTTTCTGCTACCGATCAGAACAATGTAATTGCTTCTTGGTCCAGCCGCGGTCCGGAAGTTGACTTAGCGGCTCCTGGCGTGAGTATCTATTCCACCTACAAAGGAACGGGCTACACAACGCTTTCCGGAACCTCAATGGCTGCGCCGCATGTTGCCGGTTCTGCAGCGCTTGTGTTGAATATAGCAGTCGGCGCATATGATGTTGATGCAGACGGAAAGTGGGACCCGGACGAGGTGCAGCAGAAATTACAAGACCGAGCAGTTGATTTGGGTGTTGCAGGATTTGATATTTTCTATGGTTGGGGGCTAGTGAACGCTTTTGCCGCAACTCAGTAATAGTATAACAGATAGAAAAACAACAAACCCTGTCTGATGGCTTAGACGACAGGGTTTGTTGTTAATAATTGTAGGATAGGAAACCATTCCGCCTGTGCTGGAGCGGGTGACCGGACTCGAACCGGCGATCTTCTGCTTGGGAAGCAGACGTTCTACCACTGAACTACACCCGCCTACGCTCGCGAGTACGCGATCTACGGCGGGCAGGCCCGCTGGCAACAACGGACTTGCCGCGTAAATTTATGGAG
>JAHJSI010000038.1 GCA_018830465.1 Patescibacteria group bacterium
AAAGTAAATGTAAACATACTGCCCTTGTCCTTGCCTTCTGATTCTGCCCAAATTCTGCCGCCATGGGCTTCTATAATTTTCTTTGCTATAAACAGCCCTAGTCCAGATCCTCCTGTATGAATTCGGGTCACTGCTTCTGATCTTGAAAATTTTTGGAATAATTTAACTATCTCATTTGGATCAATTCCAATCCCGCTGTCCTTAACTTCTAAAGTCACGAGCGACTTTGATCTGCTGACGCGTATATTTACCCATCCTTTTTCAGTATATTTAATTGAATTATCAATTAGATTCATTACAACATCATGAATCTTATCTTTATCAGCGCATACTTCAAGCATTTCTTTGTCTGGCTTTTGGACGGTAATTTCCAGATTCTTCTTTTTTGCCTGCTGACCTAAATCGCCAACAACTTCTTCTATAATTCCAACAAGGCTAAAATTCTCTTTCTTTAAATCAAGCCTTCCTGTCTCAATCCTGGATACATTCAAAAATACATCAATCAAACGAGTAAGCCTGTCAGAAGATCGATATATTTTCTCTAATTCAATTCTTTGCGGATCGCTGATTTTGCCGAAATCTCCTTCTAAAAACATGGAAATATATCCTTTTATGCCGGTAATAGGAGTGCGCAGCTGATGCGCCGCGATTGACAAGAACTCTGATTTTGACTGATCTAATTGCTTTAGACGCACGTTGGCTTTGAGTAAATCTGAAGTTGCTTCGTCTACTTCTTTTTTAAGTTTAACAGTAAACTGCTGCGCTTCATCATAAAGCTTGGTTCTAGAAAGCGCGGTTGCTATCTGTGGAGCAATAACGTCAAAAATCTTAATAAGTTCCTCATCAAAAATATCTTTAGAACGCTTTGGGCCGAGCGTGCTGATAGCTATAAGTTTCCCATCAAGCATAACGCGTCTCGCGAGCGCTATATTGCATCGTCTAAGTTCCTTCACCAGCGCGTCAAGGCGTATATATTCTTTCTTATCTGGAACCTGATTTTGGGCGAGCTCCACCTCTTCGGTGACAAGGGAATCACGGCTATGCTCAAGCAGGCTAACCAACGGCGAATTAGTCCCAATCTTCGGCAGATTGCTGTTTCGCACCGTGAAAACTCCTTTCTCTTCGTCCAATATCCAAATATGCGCGTGTTGAACTTTAAGCTGGTCGCGCAAATTTTTTGATACTGAGGATACTAATCCGTCCTGACTAACCTCTTCCACAATAATATGCCCAATTTCCTGCAAAAGTTTTTGATAATCTGAGGATCCCCGGAAAAAAATATTTGCTGTAATTTTTCCAAAAAATCTCTGCAAAGGATCGTGCAAAATAATGATAAACACAGCGAACAAAGAGCTTATAACAACAGATTTAGTGTTTGTTAAATTAAGTTCAAATGCTCCAAAAAAGTATAAAGTAATATCAACAATAACAAATGTTGTGGCAAAAGTGAATATATAGCGCATTATACGGCTTAATATAAGTCGAATATTCATTAAACGATACCGAATTATCGCGTACGCGATAAAAACAACCAATAAAAATGTAAATAACGGCCCTAACCAAATAAATTGGTAATTTCCAACTAACGGATAAAAAAGATTAAATATAGATCCGCCAATAGTGGCGATCAATGTTCCTAAAAGCACATACCGAATCTGCATTTTTCTTATTCCAACTGATTCTCTGCCTTTCTTCCACATAGAAACAAAAGCAGCACCCATATACATGACCATATACATAGTATATGCGACATACCCCCAGCCCAAAATTACATCTTTCCCCCATGGCTGAATAAATATTGCTTCAACGTGATATTTTGTAAAAACCAAAATACATGATGCTATAAACGGAATTAATATTAATATGTGCTTCCACCATCTGAACTTTATTTTTGCATAAGGAAACATAAGCCCGAACATCAGGAACGAGTATGCAATTATTGCCGCTGCAAGATAATAAAGACGAGCCCATAAAATAGCGCTGTCAAAATCAGTCGCGTTTCTGAAACACGATAATCCAATTGACCATAATACAATTGAAAACGCGAGTAAGCTGAAAAAAATATTTACCCAGCTGCGCCTTTTTCTAATCAAAACTAAAAAACCAAGAACTATATTCAAGAAAGCTATTACAAATAATAAAATGTCCCTTGGGTCTGATATCATGATTTATTTTTGTTTTTTTGTTGATGAAAACACAATTGCCTGCTTTGCAAAACTATGCTCTACTTTAATATTTTCAAATCCCGCGTTCTCAAGTATTTTAATAAACTGCTCTTCCGGCAAAAATTGATAATCTCCTTTTTTGCCCTTTTTCTGAATCTTTAAAGCATACCGCAATATAGCTGGCCCATAATAAAGATTTTTAAGTTTTTTCGGATTAAGTATGGCTTTCCATGACGCGAGAAATACTTTCGTGAAGTTAACTTTGTATTTTGGAGTTGTCCAGACAAATTGCGCGTGTGTTTTTAAAATACGGTTCACCTCACTAAATAAAGCTTTCAAAGCTTCAATTCCTTTTTGTCCTTCATGATTTTCAATATATGTTAAAACTAAGCTTGCGGTCACTCCGTCAAACTCTTCATCTTCAAACGGCAATCTTTTTGATAAATCATGCTTTATTAATTTAATCTGGCCTTCACGCGGTTCTGGTTTTAAAAACGGCAAACGCCTCTTTAAATGCTCCAGCATTACATCTGTTAAATCTAAGGCAACTAATTGTGAAATTTGTCCTTTTGATTTGTTCCAGATTATATCTATCAACGCGCCTGATCCAGTTCCTAAATCAACCCATTTCTCTCCTTGTATTGGGTCAACAAATTCTTCAATCTGGGCTAATAATTTCTGATATGGCTCTGACTCTTCCAAAGCTGGATAAATACTTCCATACTTCGGTCCCCAAAATTTTTCCTCCTCTGATAGATTTTGCCTGCCCTCCGAAGCTTTAGCGTAGGTGGGTGTATTTTGCATATGATTTACCCAGCACTTTATATTTTAATTAGTATTAGAGATTTGTCTATTTAGAATAAAGTGCTGGGTTTATTATACAAGAAAACTGAATTTTAGACAAAAAAATAAACATTCCACCACCTACCAGTCTGCAACGCTTGCCTGACCACCAGTACTAGGCGATAGCAGGCAGATGTTAATATTGCGGCCAGGTGAAATGTTTAAAAAATCCTCCTGCACTTCGCTGAGCACAGGAGGATATGATGATGGAAAGTTCTACGGCTGGTAGAACCCGAACCCAGAAGGAGCCAAGCTCTTGTAGAGGAGCCCATGCTCGCCAGTGCCTTGGTCGTTGTAGACCTCCTGAATCACAGCGAACGCGCCCCAGATGACAGGGCCAATCTCAGCTCCGTCAGCAGTATACCACACGCCATCAGATGTGGTTGCGTCCAAAGGAACGGCAACAATCTTGACGAAGTAGTTCCACTTCTTGGTCTTGCCATCTTCGCCCTCGTACGTACCACTCATGTGGTTCGTAAGCCACGCGCCAGACCCGATATAGGCTGGGAACCCGGCATGCCGATCTAGCTTACCGTCGCCGTCGCAATCCGTATTCGCGAGCCAGGCGTCATTCCACTTCATGGCCAAATTGTCATCTTTGTAGTCCTGGCACCATGCAGCATCTCGGTACGAGTCGCAATAGAGACCATTGAATATGCGGCCCTGGTAGTTGTACCCCCACTGATCGTACCCGAGTTCGAGTACGTATCCAGTGCTGGAAAGAAGTACACCATCCTGAATAGTAGTGCAAGCTTCCTTCATGACCTTCTTGGCAGCCGGCATTGTGATCTCTGCGTCAGCCTCTGCTCCGATCGGAGTTTCGGTAGCGCATCCCGCGATCAAAAGCACAGCCAACGACAAACACGCCAATAGAACAAAGAGTTTCTTCACCTGGATTCCTCCTTAGATGAATTGGGATGGTAGAGCCCATCACTATGAAAAATTCTGGAACAAAAAAAATTCTCTCCTCCTTTCAGATTTTGTCCAGATTTAAAGAGCAATATGTATTATAACAAGAAAAAGTACTATACAGCAACTGTCTACTTATTGCAAATAATCAACTAAAAAAACCCGCTGAAAATGTTCGGTTGGGCTAATCTTCTTTTTCTTATTTTTTTATCTTCTTTTGCTTGTTCATGAATTTGCGCAAAACCTTTGGAATTTCAATAGAACCGTCTTTTTTCTGATAATTCTCCATAATAGCAATCATAGTCCGCCCTAAAGCGCAAACTGTGTTATTCAAAGTATGAACTAATTTTGATTTACCTTCTTTATCCTTGTATTTG
>JAHJSI010000039.1 GCA_018830465.1 Patescibacteria group bacterium
CTGAGCAGGGGAAAGCCTTGTACACGCCTTCGCATAGCTACGGCAGCGCGGGCATGGGGAAGGGGTTGACGGTTGTGTGTAGCCCACAAAGGAAACTCGTGCCAGACACGCAGGACTGGATAAACACGAGCAAACCTCACTATGGGGAATAATTAAGTAAACCTTTAGCGAATCGGATACCAGTCCGTATCCGGTTGTTCCCAACAATCGGAGGAGCGAGGCGCGGAAATGAACATAACCGAGGAGCCGGATGAGGGAAAACTTCATGTCCGGATCTGTGCGGGGGACGTCGAGTAATCGGCGTTCCTACCGCGACAAAGCTTAGAAACCAGTGAATAGAAAATCTAGGGCGTTGATGAATTGAAGTCGGAATTCTGATAAATCACAAACAGGAGATCCAAGTTCGGAAATAGCAATACCAGCTAATTGCGGAGTGAGTAAAATGTACGAAGATCCGTTTATTTCAAATGAAGGTGATAAATTGCTGATTGGCTTATTACCAAATGCTGATGTTGAACACATAGGGATTACAACACGGGTGTTAAGATCAGCCAAGATATCATTTTGCACATCGACAAGGTAAGGTACAGAGTCTTTAGTTGCTTCGTTTATGTTTTTATAGACAGTAAACTGAGCCATTAAAAACTCCTCATTCCTTTACTGAACACACCATGTTTTTCAACGTGTGTGTTATATGCTTTGATTGCTTGTTTATTTGACTTTTTCCAGTTTTCACTTTGTTTCTCTCTGATCAGATCAGTCAAAGCATTTTCAAAGGTAGCAGAAAGATTGATTTTCAGTTCTTTTGCTTTTTTCAATAAATCGCTATTAACACTAAGATTGGCTGCCTTTTTAGGAGCACTTTCATCAAATACTATTGCCATTTCACCTCCAAATCTGAAGTTTACACGCATATCATATGCGCATCTAACTCTTTGGTCAAGTAGGCTTTTAACAAATTGCTAAAGACCGACCGCCATCGCGCTCTTGCAAAATTCAAATTGGTTGGTTTTAGTAAGTTTTTTCTAAACGCTAAACCCGTGCAGGCGGCGGCTTAGCATGGTGTTCTACCTCAAAATAAATATAATCATGAGAGAGTTGCTAAAGCGGCTTGATAGAAACATTTTAAAATGGGCCTATCAAAAAAAATACAAACAAAGCCTGGTTATTAACCTGCTAATCTTTATGGGTGATGGGCCTTTTTGGATGATTGTCGTATTATTTTTCGCTCTAATTGGACAATTTTTTGATATTGAATCAGTTTCGCATTCAGCAAATTTGCTAATATTTGGTCTAATGCTTAGCAACTTTATGTTCAGTCCTTTGAAAAAGAAAATAAAAAGAAAGCGACCTTATGCAAATTCTCAAATGCAAAAAGAGATAAACCTAAAAATTGATAATCGCGATCTTAGACATGGCTCCAAAGAATTTGAGAGTTTTCCATCTGGCCATGCGTTTTGGACAAGTTTGAGTGTCTTCATAATCATATCCCAATTTGGGATTGTTTCGATTTTTATTATCGGTTGGTTAATCCCCATAATGATTTATCTTCGACTTCATTTAGGAGTTCACTATCCAAGCGATGTAATTGCAGGCTTTTTATTTGGAGCTATCAACGCAATGATAACTATTTACTTATCTCCGACAATAAAAAACCTAATCGATAACCTGAAACACTATGATTTTTTTATAGTTTTATACTGGGTATTTATAGCGTTTTTTTTAATAATTGGATTTAAATCTTGGTCAAAAAGGGTTTAGACCTCTTTTATAGCCTTTTAATTTGTGAATTTGCGGGGTAGAACAAGTACATACACCCGACTTTCCCCGCCGTTTCGTTCGCTGCGCTCACTACACTATGGGAAAAGCCGTTGATGCCGGCGTTAGCAGCGCCAAGCGAAGCTTGGTGCATCTTGCGGGGTGCAAGTCCCCGTCGGGTAAGGACTAGCCATCCACCCGTATTGAGTGTTGAGTCTGTAGCGGACATTTGATTTGGATACGTCTGAATCAGGCATGGAACAAGACAGGCTGAGCGTACACAGA
>JAHJSI010000040.1 GCA_018830465.1 Patescibacteria group bacterium
CGCAAAACCTTTGGAATTTCAATAGAACCGTCTTTTTTCTGATAATTCTCCATAATAGCAATCATAGTCCGCCCTAAAGCGCAAACTGTGTTATTCAAAGTATGAACTAATTTTGATTTACCTTCTTTATCCTTGTATTTGATATTAAGCCTGCGCGCCTGAAAATCTGTATCATTACTGCATGAAGCTAATTCACGATATTTATTTTGTCCAGGGAACCAGCCCTCAATATCATATTTTTTCGCGTTTGGAGAGCCAATGTCGCCAGAACACATATTCAAAACTTGATAAGGAATTTTAAGAGTTTGCCAGAATTCTTCCGCGATCGCGAGCATTTGTTCGTGCATGTCCCAAGATAAATCTTCATTGCAGAACACGAACATTTCTATCTTATCAAATTGATGCCCGCGAAGAATGCCTTTCATATCTTTTCCATAAGTTCCGGCCTCGCGCCTAAAGCATGATGAAAATCCAAAATACTTCAATGGCTCATCCGCGACATCTATCACGTCATCAGCGTGATATGAAGCCAAAGGAACTTCCGCTGTTCCAACTAAATACAAATCATCGTCTTCGGTGTTTACTTTATAAATCTCATTTTTCTCCGCTGGAAAAAATCCTGTTCCAAACATCGCTTGCTCACGCACCAGCATTGGAGGAAGCATTGGAATAAATCCTTTATTGCGCATAAAATTCGCGGCATACTGGATTAAAGCGAATTCAAGCATAACAAGATCATTTTTTAAATACCAAAAGCGTGATCCAGAGACCTTTGTTCCTCGCTCCACATCAATCAAATCCAAAGCAATGCCAAGATCAGCATGGTCTTTTATGTCAAAATCAAATTCTGGCTTTTTACCAACTGTCTTAATCACAACATTGCCATTCTCATCCTCAGCCACTGGCACGCTCTCATGCGTAATATTCGGCAGTTGAATAAACAGGTCATTCAGATCTTTTTCAATTGGACCAAGCTTTTTTTCCTGCTCTCTAATCTCATCCCCAAGCTTGCGAAGTTTTTCAATCTCTTCTTGTGAGGGCTTTTTCTTGCTTGATGACTTCAATTTTGCGCGCTTCTCATCAATCTCACCAATTAAAGCGCGACGCTCTTCATCTAATTCTAAAATTTTATCAACATTAATATCGCAATAACGAATCTTGTTATTTTCCTTTACTTTATCTGGATTATCGCGGATAAATTGTATATCTAGCATATGATTTAAAATGTTGGGGTATGCGGCTTTTAATAAGTGATTTTGTGGGGTGTGTGCTTTTCGAACGAGAATGATGGAGCAAAGCGACCCTTCGGAGTGAGAAAAAACATACCCCACAAAATCACTTATCAGATAAAACGTCTTTTATGCTAATTAATTTTACATCTTCCTCATCACGCTTCTTTAATTCTATTTTATCACCTGTTTTCTTGCTGATGACCAAACGATTTGGGATGCCGATTAAATCTGAATCTGCCATCTTCTCGCCAGCGCTAACATCTTCCCTGTCATCCCAAAGAACAGACACTCCAGCTTTTACAAGATCATCATATACTTCTTCGCCTTTATCTGTTAAAGACAAAAGATGATAATCAAAAGGCGCGACTTCTTCTGGCCAGATAATGCCATCTTTGTCATGGCGCACCTCAACAATCGCGCCCATTAAGCGCGAAATGCCGATGCCATAGCATCCTATTGCAACAAGATCCTCTTTTCCTTTATCATCAGTGAATGTAAGCTTAAAATCATTAGAAAACTTTGTTCCAAGATCGAAAATATTTCCAACTTCAATTGTTTTTAATTCTTGAATCTTTTTTCCGCAATCAGGGCATTTATCGCCTGCTTTATGTTTCGCGATTTCTTTATTCTGCGCGAAAGAACAAGGACAATAGAATATAGTATCCTCGCCATTGGGGGTCTCAACCTGAAATTCATGGGAATATTCTTTAGTAAAAGATCCGCCGCTGGCTTCTGTTATAATCGCTTTTAATCCGCATCGGGAAAAAATTTTCAAGTACGCGGTCTTCATTTTTTCATAATAATCTTTCAAGTCCTGATGCGAGGCGTGAAATGAATACAGATCCTTCATTAAAAATTCTCTGCCGCGCAAAAGGCCGGCTTTTGCCCGAAGCTCATCCCTGAATTTAACTTGTATCTGATACAAGCTTGCGGGCAAATCGCGGTATGAAAAAATAAACTTTTTCGCCAAAGGCACGATTACTTCTTCATGCGTGGGACCGAGCGCGTATTCTGATTTTGACTGGGATATTATTTTAAACAAAACATCCATGCTGTCCCACCTGCCTGTAGTTTCCCAATTCTCTTTTGGATGTAAAGCAGGCAGAGAAATCTCTTGTCCTCCAACTTCATCCATTTCCTGGCGCACAATATTACTGACTTTATCAAGCACGCGCTGTCCCAAAGGCAAATATGAATACACTCCAGCCATCAGCTGGTCCACAAAACCAGCGCGCGCCAATAAATCATGGTTCACGCTTTTAGCGCCAGATTCAGAAGTTTTGCTGGTTTTCGAAAAAAGCTTAGACTGTCTCATATGCTTATACTATACCAAATCAGCGCAATCTATCAAGCATTGTTTTTATTTCTTTGCTGTTAACAACATCATCATGCCCCATTTGAATTACCTTGGCTAAATCTTCTTTTTTGGAATCAAAAGTGCCGACTTTAAAAGCAGAAGACCGTTTTATTGTTATTATATTAACATTATTTGGAATCTTATAATCAAGAATCTCGCGCATTTGTTCGTTATAATTCTTTTTAAATGCCCTGCTTTGAGCAGCAAGCCAGACCTTGAAAATTGCCTCATTCCTTCCGCCTCCTAATCTGCTGTCTATAAGGATAATATTATTAGCTCCTAATTCAATAGCTTTCTGTATATGCGCGTTTGGATATGAAGAAAGATATGAATCGCAGAATTTTTCTCCATGAATCTTTATTTTCTTATTAAAAGCAATCGGCATTGCTTTGCTTGCGCGAAGAATATCAAAAATATCCTCTTCATCTTTCATTGTTTTGTTTGAAAAATATTTTAACTCCCCGGTCTTATAGTTCGTTGCCGCAATAAAAAGATCAATATGAGACCTCATAACTGCCCTGGCATTTAATCTGACATGCTTGCCAAAAATTTCATCAATCAGATAATCAACATCAATTAATTTCCAAAACCGCCATTTATTAATAAATTTTTTTGTTGAAAGATATTCTCCCCATATTTTTGTTATTGCCCAATACTGGCCTGAAACATAATATGTAAGAATTCCAGTGCTTCCAGATCCTCCAATCACAATATCTGGATCAAAAAAACGACAATAGTTTGCAAGAGCGTTGATCGCGCCAGCAGAGTAACTGCAACTCATTCCCCCTCCAGAGGCAACAATTGCTATTTTTTCCTTCATAGTTTCTGTCATCCTGAACTTGATTCAGGATCTTTTTATTGAATAATGTCCCACTATTATTTGATCCTGAAATAAATTCAGGATGACGTTATTATGATTAAAATAAAAACAGCTGAATTTGCCGCTTTTTTCTTAGTAAATTAATCAGATAACTAAATCCTCCGTAATTTCTACCAAACGATTCGCGTATCCCCATTCATTGTCATACCATGCGAGTACTTTTAATAAATTTCCCCCCACAACTTTTGTAAACTCTAGGTCAACTATTGCTGAATGCGAATTTCCAATTATATCTGATGATACAATCATGTCTTCTGTAATATCAACAATGCCTTGATATGGATATTCTTTTATTTTTTCACGGAACAAATCATTTACTTTTTCAACTGTTGTATCTTTTTTTAAGACAAATGTTATATCAGACAAAGACGCGCAGACTGTTGGAACTCGTATGGCTATGCCGTCAAATTTGTCTTTTAGGTCTGTTATTGTCTTTGTTGTTGCGATTGCCGCGCCTGTAGTTGTTGGAATAATATTCTGCGCAGCGGCGCGCGCGCGGCGAAGGTCTTTGTGCGGGCCATCAACAAGATTCTGGTCTGCTGTGTAAGAATGGATTGTTGTCATTATTGCTTTCTCAATTCCATACTCATCATGGATTATCTTCGCGATTGGAGCCAAAGAATTTGTCGTGCATGACGCGTTTGAAATTATGTCTTCTTTAATCTCATCCAAAGTATTTACGCTCATTACTTTTGTTGGAGTCTTATCATCTTTTGCTGGAGCTGATATTACAACTCTTTTCGCGCCTGCCTTTAAATGGGATTTTGCTTTGTCATAAGTTGTAAAAATTCCAGTTGATTCTATTACAACATCAACCTGCTTTTCCTTCCAAGGAAGTTTTTCAGGGTCTTTTTCTGAAAAAACCGGCACTTTTACATCTCCAATAACAAGCTCATTTGAATCTGATTCAATCTTCTTTTTATACATGCCATAAACAGTGTCGTATTTAAGAAGATAAGCAAGAGTTTTTATATCTGTTAAATCATTTATGGCGACAACTTCAATATTTTTATTCTCTAAAGCCACCTTAAAAGCAGCCCTTCCTATCCTGCCAAACCCATTAATCGCTATTTTTCGTTTTCGTTTTTGATCCATATTTATTTTTTTTGTTGATATTTCCTGGGGTGTGTGCTTTTTGAGCGAGAATGATGGAGCAAAGCGACCCTTCGGAGCGAAAAAAAACACATCCCAGAAAATATCCCTAATATATACATTATATCATATCATGACACCACAGTGCCAATCTCTTTTCCTTGTAAAATCTTTTTAACAACGCCTGGTTTGTACTTAAACACAATAATAGGCAATTTATTGTCTTGGCATAAGCTGAAAGCCGTTGAATCCATCACTCTAAGACGTTTAGTCAAAGCGCAATGATAACTTACTTTTTTTAACTTTTTAGCTTTTTTGGATTTGCCGTTAGGATCAGAAGTATATACTCCATCAACATTTGTAGTTGCCTTAAGAAGAACTTCAGCGTCAATTTCCAAAGCGCGCAAAGCCGCTGTTGTATCTGTCGTGAAAAATGGATTTCCTGTTCCAGCCGCGAACAAAACAATTCTTCCTTTTGATAAATGGCTTGTTGCTCTGCGGCGAATATAATCTTCCGCGACTTCTTTGATTGACAAAGCGGATAAAACTCGGCACTGCGCTCCTTCTCGTTCAATTTCCGCCTGCAAGGCAAGGGCATTTAAAACAGTTCCAACCATTCCCATATAATCCGCTGTTGCCCTGTCAATTGAATCTTTTGGAATTTTGCGGCCGCGAAAAATATTGCCTCCCCCAACAACTATGGCAAGCTCAATTCCGTCTTTTCTTATTTGAACAAACTCTTTCGCTATCTGGCGCGCTATCTTGAAATCAATTCCATATTTTCCTTTTCCTGAAAGCGCCTCGCCTGAAAGCTTTAATAAAATTCTTTTATACATATTAAATCTGCAAGCGGGAAAAACCGCTTACTTCAATCTTTTCGCCTATCTTCGCGGCTGCCTCATCCAGCAAGTCTTGAATTTTTTTTGACTCATCTTTAACGAATTTTTGATTAAGAAGAATGTCTTCTTCTTGCGCGTCTTCTGGAGCATCTTCTTTGCTCACGCATACTGGATCAGTTGCTGTAATATGCATTGCCAAATCTTTCGCAAGCGCTCGAAAATCCTCATTGCGGGCGACAAAGTCTGTCTCGCACTGTAATTTTACGATTGTCGCGATTTTTCCATTTGAATGCACGTATGAACCAATAAAGCCTTCGCCTGCTTCCCTGTCCGCGCGCTTGGCAGCTATTTTTTGCCCTTTTTTACGCAATATCTTCAAGGCCTTTTCCTGGTCATTGCCTGACTCTTCTAAAGCTTCTTTAATATCCATTATCCCAGCGCCAGTTTGTCTTCGTAGTTTTATTAATATTTCTTTGTCGCTCATAAATTTATTATTTAACTTTTATAAATTATCAGCTATAAAGCCATAAAGCTGTAATGTATGTATCTTATGGCTCTACGGCTTATGGCTTTAAGGCTGTTTATCTTCTTTACCAGAAATAACAGAATCAGCTATGACATGCGTAATTAACGCAATAGCCTTCAGTGCATCATCATTTCCAGGAATAGAGTGGTCAATCTTAGTTGGGTCAATATTGCTGTCTGTTATCGCGATTACAGGAATCTTCAGTTTTCTTGCTTCAGCTAAAGCTGTTTTGTCGTATTTAATATCAACAACGAATAGCGCGCCTGGCTTTGACTGCATTGCCCTGATTCCGCCTATCTCATTCTGTAATTTTTCATAATCCCGCGTAAATTCTAATTGCTCGCGCTTTGTGTATTTAGCTAATCTGCCTGATGTTGTATCATCTTCATATTTCTTCATCCTTTTTATCATACTGCCTATTGCCTGCCAGTTTGTAAGCATTCCGCCAATCCACCTATTTACAACATAAGGGCTTTCTGCTCGCTCTGCTTCTGATTTTACCACAGATCTTGATAAGGGCTTAACTCCAACAAATAGAATTTCTTTTTTTGACTCAGCGACTTGAGCCGCGAATAAAGCTGCTTTTTTTAATTGATCATATGTTTTCTTCAGATCAATTATATGAATTCCTCCTCTTTTTCCATACAAAAATTTTTCCATTTTAGGATGCCACCGCGCTGTGGTGTGGCCAAAATGGACTCCTGCTTCCAATAATTCTTCCAATGAAGGTATTTTAACTTCTGACATATATTATTCCTTTTAGCTACTGCTGCATATCTTCAGGTGAGATACCCATTTCTGGGAGGAAATTCACCCTAAATACAGCATGATTAATAAGTAATGCATACTATAACATATTCCCTAAAAATTGCAAGTTGTGTAATAAAAAAGCAGCCACCTTGAGATGATGGCTGCTGCCTCCTTGATTGAACAAATTCCGCGAATCAAGGCGAGAAATGGATGATTGCCTGCGTAAGCACTTTCTTCTCTGTCCTTGTTTTAAAACGATCATCGATGCAGTTCACCTTGATTGTAATCCCCTTAAATGGATGCAAGAGGCATCCAATCACAGTTCGCTCGCCGTATCGCAACTTCTCAAAACGCGCTACCACCCGCGTGCGTCCCCCGACAATCGGCGTGTGTCGCACCACATCGTGTTCCACGAGCACATACCACTGTGTGATATCTTCCACGCGCAGCAACTCAAACGCGCACAAACTTCGTTTAACCTCCCGGGTGAGCTCTAATGCCCATGGCTTATGGTCCAACGTGCTCCACCGATAGCTTGCGCCTGCGACCACGTGATACGGCAAGTCATATCGGCCGCGGAAGTAGAAGTGCCGATGCGTGTTGTCACGCTCGCGCGCGTACCCGCCAATTCGGTCACCCAGAAGGAGCGCAAGAGAGCCGTTGAACGACCGAAGCCGCGTTTTGAGCTGGAAGCCATTATCGCGGGCGACAAGCGAATCGGAAAGTCCGGAATACCGAACTGTTCCGACGCGGTCAACGCGAATGCTGGGCCATTCCCTGCCAAACGGCGGAATGTGCTTACCCACGATGAGCTCACTGACCCAAGGCATGCCTGAAAACGGATGCAGCACGTGCACGCGCAGATCATGCACCTGCTTGGCCTGCCCTTGCGGCGCCAACACCATAACCGCAATTGTTGTATCTTTGGCCATGGTATCTATAATCGTCTGTTCGATAGTGAGCCATACTTGCTCAAACCGCAAATCCCCGAACTCGCTTCCGAATACGTTATTGTCAACCCAAAACCCAAAGCCGCTGATAGTGGACTTTGA